>NZ_JAELVH010000410.1 GCF_019399235.1 Streptomyces poriferorum
GTGCGCCTCGCCACGGGCGCGAAGGATGACTTCACGGTCTCGTTCGTCTCGCCCTTCGCGCCCGTGGCGAGGCGCACGGTGGGGGTCGAGCGATGACGGCGGGGGCGGGGTCCTCCGAGCTGACCTGGGCGCAGTTACGGGACCTGAACTGCTCCGAGCTGGAGGGTGCGGCCGACGGCTGGGGCAAGGCGAGCAATCGGGCCGATGCCGGGCGGGACCGGATCGAGAAGCAGCTGCTGAACGGTTTGCGCGAGACGCAGCAGGGCGCGGCGGCGGACGCGGCGGTGGGCCGGTTACGACAGCTGAGCCGGAACCTTCAGTACGTGTACACGGAGTGCGGCCTCGTCCGTACGACGCTGAACAGCCTGGCCCACGAGATGAAGGCTCAGCAACGAGTGCTGCGGGAGGCGTTGGAGGACGCGCAGGCGCTGAGGTTCACCGTGCACGCGGACGGGTCGGTGACGTATCCGGAGGCGGGGGAGGGCCTGGTCGCCGGGAAGCCGTTGGCGGGCGGAACGGCGTCGGCGAAGGGTGCGCCGGGGCTGCTGCCGCCGTCGGGGCTGGTGGCCCCGAACCCCAACACGGCCAAGGCGCAGGACATCGCGGACCGGGTGGCGAAGGCGGTACGGGCGGCGGCCGAGGTCGACTGGCGGTTCGCCAGGATCCTGCGGAAGCTGAAGGCCGAGGAGGGCCTGAAGGTCCCGGACCGGACGTGGACGGACGCGGCGGGCGACGCGGCGGTGGTCCGGGACGTGGCTGGGGGGTACCTGAGGTCGCGCATCCCGTACGACGCAAGTCCGGCGGCCCGACGGGAGTGGTGGGCGGGCCTGACGGACGAACAGCGCGAGGAGTACCTCGCGGTGTACCCGGACCAGATCGGCAACCTGGACGGCATCCCGGCCCTGGTCCGCGACACGGCGAACCGCGACAACCTGCAGCTGCTGATCGGCAAGCTGGAGGGGCGGGACGGCGAGCGGGCGGAGACGCAGTTGGCGGGGCTGCGGGAGATTGACCGGCAGTTGCAGGCGGGGCGCCGACCTGGCGAGCCGCCCATGTACTTATTGGGCATCGGGGATGAGGGAAATGGGCGAGCGATTGTTTCTTTTGGCAACCCTGACGCGGCAAAGAACGTCGCAACGTATGTTCCAGGGTTGAACACATCGCTGGACAAGGAGTTCGCGGAGGGTGACCTGAAGCGGGCACGCGACACGGCGATCGGTGCTAGATACTACGACTCTTCGAGTGCCGCGATTGTGTGGCTTGGGTATGACGCACCTCAGTCACCAGATGGATGGAACGGCCTCGACGTTATGGGGGATGACCGTGCCGAAAAAGGTGGGAACTCCTTCCGCCAGTTTATGGGCGGATTGTCATCCACGAACGAGAACGACGATCCGCATATGACAGCGATCGGTCACTCGTACGGCTCTCGGACAGTTGGTGCCGCTACGCAGCATGGGGGTGGTCTTCCAGGGGTTGATGACATTGTCTTGGTAGGTAGCCCTGGGGTCGGTGTGGATCACGCGGAGGACCTCGGGGTGGGCAAGGAGCACGTATTCGTCGGCGCGGCGGAGAACGATGTTGTGACCAAGCTTCCGTCGAAGCAACAGAGCGCAGTAGGCGTTGCTGTTCTGGCCGCCACGGGGCCTGCCGGTGCGCATCTTCTTGGCGAGGCTGCAGATCGGAGCGATGACGATCTCTGGTTCGGACGGGACCCCGCGAGCAGATCCTTTGGTGCGCGACGCTTTCAGGTTGATGAGGGGCCCCGGTTGATCAGCTCGGAGGGGGCGTCGATTGATGCGCACTCTCGCTACTTCGACCCGAATAGGGATGCCGTTTCAGCGAATAACATCGCGCTTATTTCGGCTGGGCGCCCGGAGAAAATCAAGACTGAGGAGCATCGATGAGGTGTAGGTTCGGCAGGGTTGTAATCATGCTGATCTCATGCGTCTTCGCCGTCTCATGTGTAAGTGCTGACAGGGAGTCGAGTGATAGGGGTGAGGGTCGCATGGATATGCAAGAGGCTGCCGAACATGCTGATGGCATTCTTGACGCGGTCTTCGCCGAGATTCGGCCGGGAGTCCAGTGGACCCATGGACCGACCACTGCGGGTGTTTGTGACGTGACCCGTAGGCGGGTTGTGATGACCATTGTCTCTGCAGAGCGTCGCGGAAGCCTCCTGGGACTGGTTGATCGATTCTGGCGGAGGAGCCATTACAGGATTAAGGCGGTCAACGATGATCCGGAGGTGCCAGCCATCTTTGCGCAGACGAAGGACGGCTTTGGGGTGAGCCTGATCGTTGGAGGTGCGGGGCAATTCTTCTTCGAAGTTGACAGTCCATGCGTCCGCCAGGCAGAGGTGGCTGACCCGGTGGCCAAGCCGAGTGGTCCGAGCTACGCGGCAGCCGAAGTGATCCCCCGCCCCAACGTCCACTCCGACTTCTGGTCCACCGGCGCGTCCTGATGGCCCATCAGTGACCCCGATGACTCGTACACACCGTCGAAAACACCCATGAACCCCTCCCCGATAGGGGATGGTTGAGGGGTGCGGAAATACTGGATGGCAGGTGGGATCGGCGCCGGCGTCGCCATGCTCTTCGTGGCGCTGCTCGTCGTCGGTACGTACTCCGCCGCCGCCGGCCTCACCGGCGGCGGGGGTGGGGCCGTGGCGTTGGCCAAGGGGGCTGTGCCGGCCAAGTACCAGCCTCTTGTGCAGAAGTGGGGCAACCTCTGCCCTGCCATCAACCCCGCCCTCCTTGCCGCCCAGCTCTATCAGGAGAGCGGCTGGAATCCGCGTGCGCAGAGTCCGGCCGCCGCTCAGGGCATCGCGCAGTTCATCCCGGGCACCTGGGCCTCGCACGGGCTCGACGGGGACAACGACGGGGACCGGGACGTCTGGGATCCCGCTGATGCGATTCCGTCCGCCGCCTCGTACGACTGCGAGCTGGCCGGGTACGTGAAGAAGGTGCCGGGGGACCCGACCGACAACATGCTGGCCGCCTACAACGCAGGGGCGTACCGGGTCATCAAGTCCGGCGGGGTCCCCGCCATCGCGGAGACCCAGAACTACGTCAAGATCATCCGGACCCTGGAGAAGAGCTTCGCCCGGCCCGTCGGACGGGTGCAGCCGTCTCAGCAGGCGGCGGGTGCAATCTACTTCGCCCAGAAGAAGCTCGGGACGAAGTACCTCTGGGGCGGTAACGGCACCCCGGAGCAGGGCGGCCGGTTCGACTGTTCGGGGCTGACCCAGGCCGCGTACCGGACCGTCGACATCGAGCTGCCACGTGTGGCGAACGACCAGTACAACGCCGGGCCGCACCCCTCGCGCGACGAGCTGCTCCCCGGGGACCTGGTGTTCTTCTCCGACGACCTGGCCAACTCGCGGGCCATTCACCACGTCGGCCTGTACGTGGGGGGCGGGTACATGATCAACGCCCCGTACACCGGTGCCGTCATCCGGTTCGACAAGATCGACACGCCCGACTACTTCGGTGCGACCCGCGTCACCAAGGACGGTGCCGCGGCCCTTCCGACCGCGCAGCCGGCGGCCTGACGTGAGGGCGTCGGTGGCCGGAACTCTCTGTGAAGCCTGGGCCCTGAGCTGCGACGATGAGTCACTCTTCGATAACGTCATGGTGATCATTCGGTAGAGAGTGGAACGTACGCACGGGACGCGTCGTTCTCTGGTTGGACCGGGGCCGCAGCCACTGACCTAGCGTCGCCCCGACGCACGTAAGTGACCGAACCGAATACGGGGGTTCGTCATAGCGGCGCACATGGGTGTGTGCCGCAGCAGCAGACAAGGCAAGGGGCCGCGGCAGATGGCTGGACTCGCACTGGATGGGTCGAACCCCGATGTCAGCCTGCTCTACGACATCAACGGGCTCGCGAAGTCCGCTCCCACCTGGTTCGACCGGGTCATGGAGTTCGTCGGTGAGTACGGAATCATGCTCGGCATGGTCCTGGTGGTCCTGTGGTGCTGGTGGAGTGTCCGCCGGTGCGGCACGGCCGAGGATTCGGTGAGTGCGGTCGCCGGGCTCGTCTGGGCACCGCTCGCGGCCGGGATCGCCCTGCTGATCAACATCCCGATCCGTGGATTCGTGGAACGGCCGCGTCCGTTCAAGGACCACCAGGGTCTCGACGTCCTGGTGGACGGGAAGAACGACTTCTCCTTCGTCAGTGACCACGCCACCATGGCGATGGCCCTCGGCGTCGGGCTCTTCGTGGCGAACCGGAAGTTCGGCATCGCGGCGATCGCGCTCGCCCTGCTGGAAGGGTTCTGCCGGATCTACATGGGCGTTCACTACCCGACCGACGTCATCGGCGGCTTCGCGCTCGGCACGGCCGCCGCGCTGCTCCTCGCGCCGCTCGCCATGATGCTGCTGACCCCCCTGGTGGGCGCCGTCTCACGGTCGGGCCGGCTGGGCAGGCTGGTCAGGTCGCGCAGCCCGCTCGCGGCGGCTGCCGGGGACGGTGGCGAGGCGCTCGGGATTCCCGAGCCGCGCCCCGGTTCGGGCGGCGGCTCGGAAGGCGAGAAGGGGCTGGCCGCCTAGCGCGGTGTGAAGCGCGGTGCGGGGGCGCGGTCTGAGGCAGATCGCGCCCCGCGTCCCCCGCGCCCCGCACGTCACAGTGATTGCGGGTACGTGAAGAACCCCTCCGGGTCGTACTGCTTCTTCACCTCGTCGAGCCGGGCGAGGGCCGAGCCGTAGTAGGCCTCGCGCCAGTCCGTCAGGGCCGGGTCCGCGTAGTTCTGGTAGGCCGCCCCCGAGGCGTAAGGGCGCAGCGCCGCATGGGTGTCTTTCAGCCACTTCTGCTGAGCGGTGCCGCCCGTCCCCGCGCGCCACGCCCCGATGTACTGGGCGAGCATCCGCGAACCGCGGTGGACGAACGCGGTGGACCGCGGGTCGATCCGGTTGATCGCGCCGCCCAGCGCGGTGAGGGCGACCGAGCCGCCGCCGCCCTGGTCCGCGGGGAGCCGGGTGAAGGCCTCGGTCCGGTCGAGCAGGGTCCGGACGCCCTCCGGAGGCAGCGAGCGGTCGTAGAAGTCGGACGCCGCCGCATACGTCTCGCGCTGGAGCGAACCCTGCGGATCGCGGCCCGGTGTGGTGCCGGGCAGGTGGCACTGGGCGTCCGTGATGCCGGAGCAGCCCGCGTACACGAGCATCGCCTCCTGGTAGCTGCGGCGGCGCAGCGAGACGGACGACGCGGAGGCGCCGATGCGGTCGGCGAGGCGGTCGACGGCGTTCTGCAGGTCGCCGTACGTGCCGAGGCTGAACGCGGACACCGACACCGTCGGGTTGCCGCTGCCCGGGCCCGCCGCGACGTGTGCGGCGGACCAGATCTCGTCGGGCTGCTCCGGGCCCCACTCCTGCCAGGCCGTCACCACGGCCCGGGCGCGCGACCACGGCCACGACATGTACGCGGCGACGGTCTGCGGGGCGGGGCGGGTACGGAAGCGGAGCTCGGTGACGACGCCGAAGTTGCCGTTGCCCGCGCCGCGCAGCGCCCAGAACAGATCGGGGTGGTGCTTGGCGTCGGTGGTGAGCGTCCTGCCGTCGGCGGTGACGAGCGTCGCGCCCGTGAGGCTGTCGCACGTCAGGCCGTACGCGCGCGAGGCGACGCCGTGACCGCCGCCGAGGGTCAGGCCGGATATGCCGACCGTGGGGCAGGAGCCGCCGGGGACGGTCAGGCCGTGCGCGGCGAGGCCCTGGTAGACGTCGAGGAGCCGGGCTCCCGCGCCGATCGTGCCGTCGCGGTCGACGCTGTTGAGTGACGAGACGTCAACGACCAGCCGTCCGTTGCCGCTCGACCAGCCGCCGTAGGAGTGTCCGCCGCTGCGGATGGCGACGGGTACGGAGCCGCGCCGGGCGAAGGCCAGGCACTCGCG
>NZ_JAELVH010000411.1 GCF_019399235.1 Streptomyces poriferorum
CTGCGAACGCGGGCGGGGGCGGGGCCTCGTGGCCGTGCGAGACCATCGTCCGCTCGCCTTCGTACGCCATCGAGACGGTCACCGGGGAGTGCCAGCCGCGCACGGTGTGCGAGAGGGACAGGTCGATGCCCTCGCCCTGTTCGAGGGCGTCCCAGCAGTACTCGCCGTAGTGGTCGTCGCCGAACGCCGCGGCGAGTGAGGTGTGGAGGCCGAGGCGGGCGAGCGCGGTGGCCATGTTGGCGACCCCGCCGGGGCTGGATCCCATGCCGCGGGCCCAGGACTCGGTGCCGCGCACCGGGGCGCTGTCGAGGCCGGTGAAGATGATGTCGAGGAAGACCGTGCCGGTGAGGAAGACGTCGCAGTCGGGGTCCTGTGGGGCGCGCAGCCCGTCCAGCGGGTCGATGTCCGGCATGTCAGCGCTCACCTTGCACTCCCCGGTCGTGGCGGTTGCGGCCAGTGTGCCCGATTCCCGTCCTTGGGTGCGGGGCCCGCGCCGGGACCTGCGCGGGCTCTGCGCGCACAGAGGCTGACCTGCATAAACATGCGCTGTTACCCGCATAGAAACACGGCAAACGCATAAGTGACTCAGATCACAGCGAGGCGACTTTCGGTCGACCCGGAGCACTTGATACAAATTGGCCCGCGACCACCGTTGGCGACATGACCGACGAGTGTGCCGAATCCCCACATTTCTCGCATTCCCGCATTACCCCCTCTGTCTTTCTCTCCGCCTCCTCTGGCATGTCTTCAGGAACGCCCATGTCCTCGCGCCCTCGCGCCGCGTGGCCTCTGGTTGCCGTGTTCACCGCCGGTTACCTCGCCGCCTATCTGCTCCCCACCATCGTGGGACGGCTCTCCGTCTATCTGGGTCTCAGCACGGCCGAAGCCGGTCTGGTCGGCAGCGCCCTGCTGCTGAGTTCGGCCTCGGCCGGCTTCTGCCTGGCGGGCCGCGTCGAGACGTACGGGCCGCGCAGACCGGCGCGGATCGGGCTGGTGCTGGCCGTGCTGGGGTACGGCTGCGCCGCGCTCGCGGGTTCCGTGCCGCTGGTGGTCCTGGGTGCCGTGGTCGGAGGCTTCGGCTCCGGTACGGCGACGGCGGTGGCCGCGGCGGGCATCGCCGCCCAGCGTGATCCGCACCGGACGTCGTCCCTGGGGCTGCTGAGCGTCTCGGCGACCGCGGGCGCCCTCTATCTGACGATCCCGCACCTGGGCGGCGGCCACCGGCTGCCGTTCGCGTCGATCGCCCTGGTCGCGCTGCTCGTCTGGCCGGCCACCTCCCGGCTCGGCAGCCCGGTCCCGGCCGGTCCGGTCGTCCCCGCGTCGGGACGGCTGCCGCACCGCCGCTCGGGCCTGGTGCTGGCGGGCGGCATGCTCGTCTGGTCGATGGCGCAGAACGCGCTGTGGGGGGTCAGCAGCCGCATCGGCGTGGATCAGGTCGGGCTCTCCGAGGTCACCATCGGCGCGGTGTTCGCCGCCGCGCTCGGCGCCGGTCTGCTCGGCGTCATGGGTGCCGGGGTGCTGGGCGCCCGGCTCGGACGGGCGGTGCCGATCGGTCTGGGCACCGTGATCATCGCGGCGAGCATCGTGCTCAGCTCGTCGGCCGGGGACCTCGGCTCGTTCGCGACCGGCGAGATCCTGTGGAACACCGTCTACCCCGTGGTCCTGTCGTATCTGATCGGCCTGGCCGCGTCCCTCGACGTACGCGGACGCTGGGCGGTCCTGGCGGGCTCGGCCTCGTCGGTCGGCGTGGCCTGCGGTCCGGTGCTCGGCAGTGTGCTGTCCGAGGGGGCCGGCTTCCCGGTCATGGGGATGGTCCTGGGCGCCGTGACCCTGCTCGTCGCGGTTCCGGTGACGGCGGTGGCCCTGCACACCGGTGGCCGTCCGCTGGTGCCGGGCTCGGTGCGCCGCAGGGGCGGCGCTCCGGCGGCACTGCTCGCTGTCACCACCGGTGCGGTGCCCGGGGCGGTGCCGAAGCTCGGCACGCCCGAGCAGGCCGTCACGGAGATCAGCCTGCCCGCGCTGCGCCGCCGGCGCCTGGTCAGGAGTGCGTTCCGGACGGCCGGCCCTGCGGGCGGCGGTCAGTCGAACGCGTACGCCTCGACCTCCGACAGGTAGCGCGACCTGCGCTCCTCGTCGTGGTCGAGGAAGGCCGCCTCGAAGGAGTTGCGGGCCAGGGTGCGCAACTGCTCGCGCTCCAGGCCGAGCGCCTCGTGGACGGCGTGGAAGGTGTCCCCGACGTACCCGCCGAAGTAGGCGGGGTCGTCGGAGTTCACCGTGCAGAGCAGTCCGGCGTCCATCATGGCCCGCAGCGGGTGCTCCTCCAGGGTGTCGATGGCGCGCAGCCGTACGTTGGACAGCGGGCAGAGGGTGAGCGGCACCCGGTCGGCGACCAGCCGCTTCACCAGCTCCGGGTCCTCCATGCAGCGCAGTCCGTGGTCGATGCGTTCCACGCCGAGCACGTCGAGCGCCTCCGTGATGTACGCGGGCGGGCCCTCCTCGCCGGCGTGGGCGACCTTGCGCAGTCCGAGCGCCTCGGCCGCCGCGTACACCTCGCGGAACTTGGCGGGCGGGTGGCCGACCTCGGCGGAGTCCAGGCCGACGGCGCTGATCCGGTGCAGGTACGGCTTGGCCGCCTCCAGGGTCTCCAGCGCCGATTCGGCGGACTGGTCGCGCAGGAAGCACATGATCAGCTGGGTGGAGATGCCGTGCTTCTCCTCGCTGCGCTCCAGCGCCCGGCCGAGGCCCTCCACGACGGTGCCGATCGGCACACCGCGGGCGGTGTGCGCCTGCGGGTCGAAGAAGATCTCCGCGTGGCGTACGCCCTGGGCGGCGGCGCGGGTGAGGTAGGCGTCGGCGAGTTCGGTGAAGTCGTCCTCGGTCCGCAGCACCGCCATCAGCGCGTAGTACAGGTTGAGGAAGCTCTGCAGGTCGTCGAAGAGGTAGGCGGTGCGCAGCTCCTCGGTGTCCGCGTAGGGCAGCGGCACGCCGTTGCGTGCGGCGAGCGCGAAGGCCAGCTCGGGTTCGAGGGTTCCTTCGATGTGGAGGTGGAGTTCGGCTTTGGGCAGGTGCACGGGTTTCTCACTTACGCAGGGTGGTGCTGTTGTCTCTTACGGGTGACGGCTCGGTACCGGGACCCGCGTCAGGTCCTGGGCGACGGTCAGTTCGCCCTCGAATCCGGCCGCCCGGGCCTGGGCCCCGAAGGCCTCCGGGTCCGGGTAGCGCTGGGAGAAGTGCGTGAGCACGAGGTGCCGTACGCCTGCTTCCCGCGCGGCCCGGGCCGCCTGGCCGGCGGTCAGGTGGCCGTGGTCGGTGGCCAGTTTCTCGTCCTCGTCGAGGAACGTCGACTCGATGACCAGCATGTCGCACCCCTCGGCGAGTGCGTACACGCCGTCGCAGAGCCTGGTGTCCATGATGAACGCGAACCGCTGTCCACGCCTGCGCTCGGAGACGTCGTCGAGGCTGACGCCGCCGAGCGCGCCCTCGCGCTGGATCCGGCCGACGTCCGGTCCGGCGATGCCGTGCTCGGCGAGCTTCGCGGGCAGCATGCGCCGCCCGTCGGGCTCGACCAGCCGGTAGCCGTACGACTCGACGGGGTGCGAGAGCTTGTGGCTGCTGAGGGTGTACGCGTCCGTGGTGGCCAGCGGCCCGTCGGCGGCGACCGGTGCCTCGGTCAGCTCGACGGACTCGCGGTAGGCGGTGGCGTACCGGAGCCGGTCGAAGAAGTGCTGCCCGCTCGCCGGGTAGTGCGCGGTGACGGGGTGCGGGACCTGGTCGAGGTTGATCCGCTGGATCACCCCGGCCAGGCCCAGCGAGTGGTCGCCGTGGAAGTGCGTGACGCAGATCCGGTCGATGTCGTGCGCGGCGACGCCGGCCCGCAGCATCTGGCGCTGGGTGCCCTCACCGGGGTCGAAGAGGATGCCCTCGCCGTCCCAGCGCAGCAGGTAACCGTTGTGGTTGCGGTGCCGGGTCGGGACCTGGCTGGCGGTGCCGAGGACGACGAGTTCGCGTACGGACATGAGAGGGCGCGGCTTCCTCGGTCCTAGCCGGGGGGCCACTGGAGGCCGCGGCCGGCCAGGACGTGGGCGTGTGCGTGGAAGACGGTCTGCCCGGCACCGGCGCCGGTGTTGAACACGACCCGGTACCCGGTCCCGTCGACCTTCTCGTCGGCGGCGACCTGTCCGGCCTCGCGCACCACGTCGGCGAGGATCTGCGGCTCGGCGGCGGCGAGGGACGCGGCGTCGGGGTGGTGGACGCGGGGGATGACCAGGACGTGGGTCGGGGCCTGGGGGTTGATGTCGCGGAAGGCGACGGTGGTGTCGGTCTCCCGG
>NZ_JAELVH010000412.1 GCF_019399235.1 Streptomyces poriferorum
ATCCGAGAAACAGTGCCTAAGCCGTCACGCCGCTTGATGACTTGTTAGCCTGCATTCGGTGGAAACGGGACTGAACGCAGATGACTGGTTGGCGGATACGCGGACGTCTTATGACACCGTCGCTGCAAGCTACGCAGAGCTGACACGTCACCTCTTGGACGAAACACCCGAGGAACGCGCGGTCTTGGCCCTGTTTGCCGACCAGGTGCGTGCCCAAGGCGGCGGGCTGGTCGCGGACGTGGGGTGCGGGACAGGCAGGATCACAGGCCACCTGCGGAACCTTGGCCTGGACGCGTTCGGCATCGATCTGTCACCTGGAATGATCGATGTGGCCCGTCGTGAACACCCCGGTGTGCGGTTCGATCTCGGTTCCATGACGGACCTCGCCTTGGCCGACGCCTCCGTGACTGGCCTGGTCGCCTGGTACTCACTGATCCATATTCCTGACGACGAGATCAGCTCGGTTCTTGCGCATTTCCGTCGAGTGCTTCGGCCCGGTGGGCAGTTGCTGCTCAGCTTCCATGTCGGCGATGAGTCGCGGTTGAAGACTGAGGGATATGGCGGGCACCCGATGAAGGTCTATGTCCATCGCCGGCAGCATGACCAAACGATTGAGTGGCTGAATGAAGCCGGCTTCGCCGTCGAGACGCACAAGACTCTCACCTCTGCCGAGAGCAAGCTGGGAGGGATCATCCTCGCGCGTGGTCAACCGTGAGCGGCTCCGCCAGTCGCGTGGCGGAGCCGATCAGGTGGTCCGCGCGGCGATCTCGCCGAAGGTGGGCAGGCGCAGGTGGATGAGGGCTTGAGAGCGGCATCGAGCTGGGTCAACTTGTCCTCGGCGCCAGCCAGGCTGATCTCCAGACCCTCGACCTCTCCGAGCCAGCCCTCCCGCTGAGCTTCAGCGATTCGGTCGAGCAGGTTGCCGCGGATCTCGGTCAGACGGTCTCGCTGGGACGGCTCGGGCCGGAGGAGCGAACATCGGACGCAAGCTTAACCGAACTGATCTTGAAGCGGCTTCCTCGCATCGCGGCCGCTGCCCGTTGACTGAAGGCGACCATAGAGTTTCTCGGATGATGTGAGGTGCGGCGTGTCGCGTGCTTTTAGGGCAGGAGGAGGACGCGGCCAAGCTGAGACCGGTCTTCGAGTAGCCGGTGTGCTGCGGCTGCCTCGGCGAGCGGGAGGCGGGCGTGCACGGCGGTGTGCAGTTGCCCGGCAGTCGAGTATTCGGCGACCTCGGTCATTTCTCGGCGGGCCTGCTCGGGGTCGGCCGCGCGCCATGCGATGAGCGAGAACCCGGCCACGGACTTCAGGGCGAAGAGGTTGGTGACAGGCAGGCTGGTCAGCTCGCCGCTCGCAGCTCCGTAGATGACGATCCGGCCGAACGGAGCCAGTACGTCGAAGCTCCGCTGCAGGGTCTCGCCGCCGACGGAGTCGAGAACGACGTCCACGCCTCGCGGTGCGGCCTTGCGGACCTGGTCGGGCCAGTCGCTGTCTGTGTAGTCGATGGCGATGTCGGCGCCGCACTTGCGGGCGAAGTCGAGTTTGGCCGGTGAGCCGGCGGTGGCGATGACCGTGCCGGCGCCGAGCAGTTTGGCGAGTTGTACGGCCAGGTGGCCGATGCCGCCGGCCGCGGCGTGGATCAGTACCGTCTCACCCGGCGCAAGCCGGCCGGTGCGCAGGGTCCGGAGTGCAACCGGGGCACCCATGGGCAGCATGCTGGCTGCACCGAGGTCGAGTCCGTCGGGTATCGGGGCGAGCCATTGCGCGTCGGTGACGATGTAGTCGGCGAACGCGTCCTCGGCCAGCCCTGCGACTCGTCGGCCGACCTGCTGTGTGTCGACACCGAGTCCGGCGGCTTCGACGGTGCCCACCACGTCGCCGGTGAGTTTGCCGGGCAGGGGGCGCTGGAAGATCGCCCCGCTGGACGGCCCGCGCCGGAACTTGGTGTCGACGAAGTTTGCCCCGATCGCCTCGGCCCGGATGAGCACCTGGCCCGGCCCCGGCGTGGGGATTTCGGCCTCCTCGATCGTGAGGACGTCCGGATCGCCGTATTCGTAGTAGCGGACTCGTCGCATGATGGACTCTCCTGAGGGGCCAACGGGCAAGGGGTGCCACCGCCGACAGCTAAAGTGGACTTCCGGTCAGCTTCGGCGACCGTACTGGACCGTCGGTCCAGTTGTCCATGCGGGGTGAGGACTCGATGACAGAAGGCCGCCGCGAACGTGCCGACGCGGCACGAAATCGGCACGCGATCCTGCTGGCGACCGAGGAACTCCTGGCACGGCACCGGCCCGAGCAGATCTCGATGGAACAAGTCGCCGCCGCAGCCGGCGTCGGCAAGGGCACGGTCTTCCACCGCTTCGGCAACCGCATGGGCCTTATGCGGGCGCTGATGGCAGAACGGGCCCTTGCCCTGCACGAAGCCGTCACGACAGGCCCACCGCCGCTGGGCCCGGGTGCCCCGTCACGAGAGCGCCTCCTCGCCTTCCTCGACGCCGTCGTTGACGTGGTAGCCCGCAACAAGGGACTCCTGGCCGCGCTCGGCCACGCCGTGACGACAGCACACAAGCCCGAAGAGGATCCGCGCAGCGCGCACCCCGTCTACCAGTTCTGGCACGACCACATCACCTCGCTGATCAGCCAGGAGCGTTCGGACCTGGACGCCGAACTCCTGGCCCATATCCTGCTCGCCACCCTGCACAGCGACCCGATCCTGCGCCTGCTGGAGCAGGGCGACGGCCAGCGCCTCGCCGATTCGCTGCGCACCTTGGTGACCGCCTTGCTCAACGCCTCAGCGGGCAGAACCGAGCCGAGGAACAGCCGCCACCCGAACGCCCCGCAGCGGTGAGTATCCAGCGGCGCGCCGACCGCGCTTCGCGAGCCGAAGGTCGGGCGAGCCTCAATCCATCGACGTGGATTGAAGTAGGTTGCGGCAGGTTGAAGCCGCTGGTTTGTTCAGCTTTTCCTGTCAGGCCCGACTCCCGAGGAGGCCAGCCAGGCGGCAGAAGGCGGCCCTGCGCTTCGCTGTCCGGTGATCAGAATCCCGTCAGCGCTCAGTCCTCGGAGTCCGTGCTGCTTCGTCCGGCATCGCGGCGGAAATCGGGCATGCCGAGGTGAACGGTGGAGGGCTGTCCTGCACGGTCGCGCATGGCCTCCAGCTTTTGCGCGGCGGCGGCCTTGGTGGTCTCGATGGCGGCGACCTCGCCGAGCCAGCCCTGTTCCTTGGCCTCCTGGAGGCGGTCGATGAGATTGGCGTGGATCTGCTCAAGGCGAGGCATCTGGGCCGGGTCCACGAGAAGTAGGGGACATCTGACGCAGGCGTTTTCATGCTGGTAGGGGGTCGCGTAGTCGCGGCCGCAGGTTCCCAGAGCGACCTTGCGAAGTTCGAAGTGGGAGAGGAACTCATCCCACTCGGTGGTGGTGAGCTCACGGTACTCCTCGCTGGGCCGCTCGGTTCTGCGGCGCGCGATGAAGGCCCGGTGATGGGAGATCACGTCTTCTGGGTAGATCGCGGCATAGCCCATGGTGGTGTCCAGAGCGGCATGGCCGCAGATCTTCGCCGCGATGTGCGGGGGCAGTCCGGAGCGGATGGCGTCGGTCACGAAGATTCTTCTGAAGTCGTGGGGGCGCCATTCGAGCGGGTCGCCGGCCACAGTGATCTGGGCGGACTGCGAGGTCGCGACCAGGCATTCGCGGATGTAGCTGCGGGTCAGCGGACGGTCCTCGGTGCCGTACCGGCGTTGGAACAGGAACGGCATCGGCGGGCTCCAGGTCTGCTCGGACACGTCGTAGGCCGACACCAGCGGCAGGGCGGCGTTCCCGGCCCGGACCCGGAAGATGACCGCAGTCAGAACCTCCGCCAGCTCCGGGGAGACCAGCAGCAGGCGCTCCGCATCGGTCTTGGACGGGGCGACCTGCAGCATCGGCACCACCTCGCCAGTGGTGGGCAGGGTATAGGCGATGAAGCTGTGGTGGGTGAGCTCCAGCATCTCCTCGATCTTGATGCCGGTGTGCCGCAGCACTTCCACCGTCGCCCAGGACCAGAACGCAGCCTCCTCCTCGTGGGTCAGGTTCCGCCGCCTGCCGACGGCCACCTCGGTGACGTAGACGCGATGGGCCTGCCCGGACCGGCAGCGCTCGAACTCCTGCCCGGCACCGAAGAACCTCTCTCCAGCCGGCGTCGCGCGAGCCGCGGTGATTCGGGTCTCGGCGTCCTTGCGCTGCTGGTCGACGACCCGGAGCAGGACGGGCAGCAGCGGCAGCGGCTGCCTACAAGGTGGGTGCGGCGGAGGGCAGGGCGAGGA
>NZ_JAELVH010000413.1 GCF_019399235.1 Streptomyces poriferorum
CGTCTGAGTACCGGTCCCCGCCCTCCCCGACAGATTGCAGGAGCAGACAGATGAGCGGCACTGCCCAGATCGGCGTCACCGGGCTCGCGGTGATGGGCCGCAACCTGGCCCGCAACTTCGCACGCAACGGCTACACGGTCGCCGTGCACAACCGCACGACGGCGAAGACGGACGCCTTGGTCGAGGAGTTCGGCGACGAGGGGGCCTTTGTGGCCGCGCGCACGCCCGAGGAGTTCGTCGCGGCCCTGGAACGGCCGCGCCGCCTGGTCATCATGGTGAAGGCGGGCGAACCGACGGACGCGGTCATCCAGGAGTTCGCCCCGTTGCTGGACGAGGGCGATGTCATCATCGACGGCGGCAACGCCCACTTCGAGGACACCCGGCGCCGCGAGAAGGAGTTGCGCGGACGCGGAATCCACTTCGTCGGCGCCGGCATCTCGGGCGGTGAGGAGGGCGCGCTGAACGGTCCCAGCATCATGCCGGGCGGTTCGGCCGAGTCGTACGCGTCGCTGGGGCCGATGCTGGAGAAGATCGCGGCGAAGGCGAAGGACGGTACGCCCTGCACCACGCACATCGGACCCGACGGCGCCGGTCACTTCGTCAAGATGGTGCACAACGGCATCGAGTACGCGGACATGCAGCTCATCGGCGAGGCGTACCAGTTGCTCCGGGACGTGGCGGGATACTCCCCCGCGCAGATCGCGGACATCTTCCGCACGTGGAACACCGGGCGTCTGGACTCCTACCTCATCGAGATCACCGCGGAAGTGCTCTCGCACGTCGACGCGGCGACCGGCAAACCCTTCGTGGACGTCGTGCTCGACCGGGCGGAGCAGAAGGGCACCGGCCGCTGGACCGTGCAGATCGCCCTCGACCTGGGCGTTCCCGTCTCGGGCATCGCCGAGGCCGTCTTCGCCCGCTCGGTCTCCGGCCACGCCGACCTCCGCGACGCCTCACGCCACCTCGCCGGACCGACCGCCCGCAAACTCCGTGAGGACGAGGCGCCGGCGTTCGCCGACCAGGTCGAGCAGGCGCTGTACGCCTCGAAGATCGTCGCCTACACCCAGGGCTTCCACGAGATCACGGCCGGCAGCGAGCAGTACGACTGGGACATCGACCTCGGTAAGGTCGCCGCGATCTGGCGCGGCGGATGCATCATCCGGGCCGCGTTCCTCGACCGCATCACCAGCGCCTACGAGGCGCAACCCGACATGCCGAGCCTCCTCTCCGACAAGAGCTTCGCCGAAGAGATCGCCGCCGCGCAGGACGACTGGCGCACCGTGATCGCCACCGCCGTCGCCCAGGGCGTGCCCACCCCCGCCTTCGCCGCCACCCTTGCCTACTACGACTCCCTGCGCGCCGAGCGCCTCCCGGCCGCGCTCACTCAGGGCCAACGCGACTACTTCGGCGCACACACCTACCACCGCACCGACCGCGAGGGCACCTTCCACACCCTCTGGGGCGACGACAAGAGCGAAGTCGAGAACTGACGGGCAGCCGGCCAGTCGGCCAGTCGGCCAGTCGGCCAGTCGGCCAGTCGGCCAGTGGACCAACGTCACCGGCGAGCGGCGGGGTCGGGGCGCGGCCTGGAGCGAGGCAAGGCGAGGCGAGGTCAGTTCCGCTCCGGGCGTTCGATGGATGTGCGAGGCCAGGGCGATCAGGCCGATGGCACCGCCGACCGCGAACAGTGCGGTGATCAGTGGCAGTGAAGCAGCCAGCAATGAGCCGAACAGCAGCACCAGGGTGACCAGGGCGGCCACGATCCCGGCGAGTTTGCGTCGTGCGCCGGGACGTCGTGCGTCGGGGCGCGGAAAACCCGGAGGAACAGACATCCGCTCGGTGCTACGGTCGGGCCCCATGCGCTGGCTTCCCGAAGATTTCGTCCACCCCGTCCTGGTACCGCTGCCGGGCGGCGGCCACCACCTGAGGCCGATCCGGGAGGCGGACACGGCACTCGACTATCCGGCCGTCATGGGCTCTCGCGAGCGGCTGTGGGCCATGTTCGGCCCGGCCTGGGGCTGGCCCGCAGCCACGATGACCTATGAGGCCGACCAGGCTGACCTGTTGCGGCACGAGAAGGAGATCGCCGCCCACCAGTCCTTCAACTACGCACTGTTCGACGCGGCGGAGACGGCCCTGCTCGGCTGCGTCTACATCGACCCGCCGGAGAAGTCCGGCGCGGACGGCGAGATCTGCTGGTGGGTGGTGGACGAACTGGTGGGCAGCGAGGTCGAGCAGGCACTGGACGCACTGGTGCCACAGTGGATCGCCACCGACTGGCCGTTCGAGCAGCCGCGCTTCCTCGGGCGCGAGACCTCCTGGCCGGACTGGCTCGCACTGCCGGCGCACCCCGACGCGTAACACCCGGTCGGGGCCCGTGCCTCCGGCGTCGGCGTCGGCTCCGGAGGCTCCGCAATCACCGGCAGGCGCCGCAATCAGATGTCAACCGGGTCGCACGTCCCCCCGCGAAAGGGGAACGTCGTGCGGCAGCGCACGACACCCCCCGATCGCACCGTCAGCCGATCCGCTTGACCAGTTCGTCGGCGAGCGGGCCGGACGAGGCCGGGTTCTGACCGGTGACCAGGTTGCGGTCGACGACCACGTGCGGGGCCCACGGCTCGCCTTCCTGGAAGTCGGTGCCGATCTCCACGAGCCGGTCCTGGAGCAGCCACTTCGCCTTGTCCGCGAATCCGGCCTGGCTCTCCTCGGTGTTGGTGAAGCCGGTGAGCCGGTAGCCGGAGAAGGCATGGGTGCCGTCGTCCTTCGTGGCGGCGAGTACGGCGGCCGGGGCGTGGCAGACGATGCCGAGCGGCATCCCCGAGTCCAGCGCCCGGGTCAGCAGCCTGCCCGAGTCGGCGTTGACCGCCAGGTCCTCCATCGGGCCGTGCCCGCCCGGGTAGAAGACCGCCGCGTAGTCCGCCGGGTCCACATCCTCCAGTTTCAGCGGGTGCCCGAGTTCGGCCATGCCGGCGACGGCCGCCGCCATTTTGTCGGCGTTCTCCTGGCCGTCGTTGAACTCGGGGGCCAGGCTGCCGCGGTCCACCGTCGGTACCACTCCCCCGGGCGTGGCGACGGTGATCTCGTGTCCGGCGGCCCGGAACCTCTCGTACGGGGCGATGACCTCCTCCGCCCAGAAGCCGGTCGGGTGCACGGTTCCGTCGGCGAGGGTCCAGTGGTCGGATCCGGTCACGACGAAAAGGATCTTTGCCATGTCACATCTTTCGGTGGGCCGGGAGCCCTGCTCCCGGGAGGGTGTGCGGACCTGCGGGCCCGGATGGATCCGGGCCCGCCGTCGCGCCGATGTGTCCGACGGTACGGCCGCACACCCACCTGGCTCCCGCAGAATCGCGGGCGGTGGCGACGGGAATCCCATGGGATGACGGGAATGGGGCGGACGGCTGCCACCGGGCCGGCGCCCGGCGGCCCCGTACGCCGGATCAGGAGGCGGTACGGGCGCGCAACGCCGCTCGGAACCAGTCCAGTTCGGGCGACAGCGGGTCCGGTGCCGGCCAGCGGTTGACCACGGCGAGCAGGTGAAGGTAGCGCTCCCTGCGCGGATCGTTCACGGTGTCGAGGCGGGCGAGCAGCCGCTGCCGGAGAGCGGCGTCGTCCGGGCAGCCGCACAGTTGCGCGTAGGCGGCCGCAACCGTGTCGACGACGGCGCCGGCCTGCGTGGAGCCCGGGTCGATGCCCGCGGCGCGCGCCGGGGCGGTGTGGTCGCGGAGCATCGCCTCCGGGCCGGGCACGGGAACTCCGGCGGCACTCACGGTCCGGTCCGCCGCGTGGTACGCGGCCGTGCGGCGCATGGCGGCCCGGAATCCGGGGTCCTGGCACAGTTCGGCGAGTTCGATCCACGCCTCCGTCTCCTCCTCGGCGGGGTTGTCGGACAGGTGCGGCGTCATCGATCCCGCGACGCCCGCCAGGTCCGTCCCGGTCCCCATGCAGCCCAGGACCTCGTCCAGGAACTCGCGTATGAGGGAATGCCGTTCGTCCTCGGAGAGTGCGGCCAGTCGGTGCATGAGTTCCATCTCCTCAGGGGTCGCGTCGCGTCGTGCGGCGGCCATGAGCACCGCACGCCGCGCGGTCAGCACCCGGATCTGTACCGCGAGCGCCTCCGCGTGCGCTGCGGCAAGCTCGGCCGGAGGAGTGTCCCGGTCCAGGGCCTCCCGAATGGTGGACAGGTCGAGCCCGAGCGTGCGCAGTGTCCTCACCAGACACAGACGCGCCACGGCTTCGGGGCCGTAGTGGCGGTAGCCGGCCGCGGTGCGGCCGGAGGGCGGCACGATCCCGCGGTCCGAGTACGCGCGGACGGCCTTGACCGTGAGCCCGGTCCGCCGTGCCAGCTCGCCGATCGAGAGATACGTGTCGCCTTCGCCGTTCATGCGCCCCACTCTCCCGTCTCCCCCGGGGGGAGACTCAAGTCGCTGTGCCGGCCGGTCCGGCAGTACGCCGCCGGCTCCGGGCGTCGCGTGACGCCCGGGGTCCCCCGGTCGGATGCCCCGGGGTGCGGCGGGGCCCGGAATGTGGGTAAGTGGCAGCGGGTCCTGCTCTCGCCGCACCCGCGACCGGGGCCGTGTTCCACCGCGTCGTACCGCCGAGCCAGCTCATGGAGCCGCCGTATGCCCGAGATCACCGAGCAACCGGCCCCGGCGCAGCCGGTCGTCGCGCCGCTGACCAGTGCGGCACTCATCCTGGTCGTCACGATCGAGCCCGGCGGTGAGCCCGTCGTCCGGGAGGCTCTGCCGGATCTGGCGGCGTTCGCCCGTTCCATCGGGTTCCGCTACCCGGACGCGGGACTGGTGTGTGTGACCGGGTTCGGTTCCGATGCCTGGGACCGGTTGTTCTCGGGTCCGCGGCCCGCCTCGCTGCACCCCTTCCAGGAGTTGCACGGCGCCCGTCATCACGCCCCGGCCACCCCGGGCGACCTGCTGTTCCACATCCGGGCCGAGCGGATGGACGTGTGCTGGGAGTGGGCCACGCAGCTGCTGGACCGGCTGGGCGGGGCGGTGAGGGTCGTCGACGAGACGCAGGGGTTCCGCTACCTCGACCACCGGGACCTGCTCGGGTTCGTCGACGGAACCGAGAACCCCGTGGGAGAAGACGCCCGGTCGGCGGCGCTGGTGGGGGACGAGGACCCGGATTTCGCCGGCGGCAGCTACGTCATCGTCCAGAAGTATTTGCACGACCTGGCTTCGTGGAACGCCCTGTCGACCGAGGAGCAGGAGCGGGTGATCGGACGGACCAAGTTCACCGACATCGAGCTCGCCGACGACGTCAAACCCGCCGACTCCCATGTCGCGCTGAACACCATCACCGACCCGGACGGCACGGAGCGCGACATCCTGCGCGCCAACATGCCGTTCGGCAGCTTCGGGCAGGGCGAGTTCGGCACGTACTTCATCGGGTTCGCCGCCGACCCGGACGTCACCGAGCGCATCCTGCGCGACTTCTCGACCGCGGTCACCGGCACGCTGTTCCACGCCCCCGGCGCCGACTTCCTCGACGCCCCTCCGCCGTCGCCCGCCTCCGCCGAGGCCGCGCCCCAGCCTGAACCGGCGTCCGCGCCGGTGGCGAGGGCCGTGGTCACGCCGGTGGTCCGGGACGGTTCGCTGCGCATCGGCAGCCTGCAAGAAAGCGCCCAGAGATGAACAACCTCCATCGCGAACTCGCCCCTGTCACCCAGGCCGCCTGGGACCAGATCGAAGAGGAGGCCCGGCGCACCTTCAGCCGCCATCTGGCCGGTCGCCGCGTCG
>NZ_JAELVH010000414.1 GCF_019399235.1 Streptomyces poriferorum
GCTGGCCGGCTTCGCCGCGCCCCCGCTCATCGTCTTCGTCACCGCCCACGAGGGCTTCGCCGTGCACGCCTTCGACCTGAAGGCCGTCGACTACGTCCTCAAGCCGGTGCGCCGCGAACGCCTCGCCGAGGCAGTGCGCCGGGTCGCCGAACAGGTCGGCGGCCGCTCCGCACCCGCGCACGACACCGCGCACGACCAGATCCCCGTCGAACTCGGCGGTGTCATCCGTTTCATCCCGATCGACGACATCGCGTACGCCGAGGCCCAGGGCGACTACGCCCGGCTCCACACCGCGGCCGGCAGCCACCTCGTCCGTGTCCCGCTGACCACCCTGGAGGAGCGCTGGCGCACCCGCGGATTCGTCCGCATCCACCGCCGCCACCTGGTGGCGCTCGGCCGGATCGACGAACTGCGCCTGGACGCGGGCGCCATGAGCGTGCGCATCGGTACGGCGGAACTCGCCGTCAGCCGCCGGCACACCCGTGCGCTGCGCGATCTGCTGATGCGGCAGACCGGCCGCTGACCAGGCCCTACCCGCGCCCGGACCCCTTCCCAGCGAGGTCGGGTGCTGCGTACACTCCGGCCCCATGTCCGCAGAGCCAACGCCCCGGCGTGAAGTGGTGACGGGGGAGTCCCGCCGGGTGCGTCCGCTGCCGCGCTACCGCACCCAGTCGGAGATCGACGAGCAGACCGCGCTCGGCGGCGCCTACGTCCGCTCGCTGATGCGCAGCCAGCTCCGCGCCGGACTCACCGCGTTCACCGGCCTCGCCGTCGTCGTCGGCACCCTGCCCCTCGTCTTCGAGGCACTGCACAGCTCGGCCGTCGTCTGGGGCGTCCTCGGCTTCGCCGCCTACCCGCCGCTGACGCTGCTCGCCTGGTGGTACGTGCGCCGCGCCGAGCGCAACGAGCGCGACTTCGCCCGGCTCGTGGAAGGCCGCTCCGCACAGTGAGCCGCACGTACGCGGTGGCGGCCGTCGCCGCCGTCGTCCTCGCCACCGTCCTCGTCGGCGGGTTCGGGCTGCGCATCTCGCGCACCACCTCCGACTTCTACGTCGCCTCGCGCACCGTGCGGCCCCGGCTGAACGCGGCCGCGATCAGCGGCGAGTACCTCTCCGCCGCCTCGTTCCTCGGCATCGCGGGCCTGGTGCTCGTCCACGGACCCGACATGCTCTGGTACCCCGTCGGCTACACCGCCGGGTATCTGGTGCTGCTCGTCTTCGTCGCGGCCCCGCTGCGCCGCTCGGGGGCGTACACCCTGCCGGACTTCGCCGAGGGGCGGCTCGAGTCCCGGCAGGTGCGCAGACTCGTCAGCGTCCTCGTCGTCGGGGCCGGCTGGCTCTATCTCGTCCCGCAGCTCCAGGGCGCCGGGCTCACCCTCAAGATCCTGACGGGAGCGCCCGGCTGGCTCGGCGACGTCCTCGTCGCCTCCGTCGTCGTCCTCGCCGTCGCCGCGGGCGGGATGCGATCCATCACCTTCGTCCAGGTCTTCCAGTACTGGCTGAAGCTGACCGCCCTCCTCGTCCCCGCCATCTTCCTGGTGCTCGCCTGGCAGGGCGACGGACGGCCCCGCGTCACCTTCGACGAGCAGCTCTCCGTCTTCCGTGCCGACCATCCGCTCTACGCCACCTACGGGCTCATCGTCGCCACGTTCCTCGGCACCATGGGCCTGCCGCACGTCGTCGTCCGCTTCTACACCAGCCCCAACGGCCGCGACGCCCGCCGCACCACCGTCGCGGTCCTCGCCCTGATCGGCGTCTTCTACCTGCTGCCGCCGGTCTACGGAGCCCTCGGCCGGCTGTACGCACCCGAGCTCATCCACGGCGGCGACGCGGACGCCGCCGTACTGCTGCTCCCCGCTCGGGTCATCGGCGGGCTCGGCGGCGACCTGCTCGGCGCGCTCATCGCCGGCGGCGCGTTCGCCGCGTTCCTGTCGACGGCCTCCGGACTGACCATGGCCGTGGCCGGCGTCATCACCCAGGACGTCCTGCCCTCGCGCGGCGTACGGCACTTCCGGCTGGCCACCGTCCTCGCCATCTCCGTCCCGCTGGCCGGCTCGCTGATCGTCAGCCGGGTCCCGGTCGCCGACTCGGTCGGGATGGCGTTCGCCGTGTCCGCGTCCTCCTTCTGCCCGCTGCTGGTCCTCGGCATCTGGTGGCGCCGGCTCACCCCGCCCGGGGCCGTGGCGGGACTCGTCCTGGGCGGCGGCTCCGCGCTGCTCTCCGTCGCCATCACCGTCAGCGGAGCGGTGCGGCCCCCCGGCTGGCCGCACGCCCTGCTTGCCTGGCCCGCAGTCTGGTCCGTTCCCGTCGGCTTCCTCGCCATGATCCTGGTCTCGCTCGCCACCCCGGGCCGCATACCCGCCGGCACCAACGCCGCCATGACCCGCTTCCACCTGCCCGAGGCACTCACCACCGGGAGGCACCGATGACCGGGGCCGGATACGCCGTCATCGTGCTCCTCGCGCTGCTGCTGTTCGGCGGCGGCCTGCTGACGGGCCGGCGCACCGCACGCCCCGTCCGCACCAGCGACGTCGGTACACCCGTCGAACACGCCACGTTCGAGACCCTGCACACCGCCTCGCTCGCCGCACCCCCGCTGCGCGCCGGACTGACCGAGGAGAGCGCCCGCAGAGCCTCCCGCCGCCTGCGCTCCCTGCTCGGCACCGACGCCCTGTGCCTCACCGACCGGGACCGGATCCTCGTCTGGGACGGCGAGGGCGACCACCACGGCCGGCACATCATGGACCAGGTCCAGGGTGTCCTCGCCACCGGCCGCGACACCGCCTTCCGCAGCGAGTGCGACGACCTGGACTGCCCACTGCGCTGGGCCGTCGCCGTGCCGCTCACCGTCGACCACCGGGTCCTCGGCACGCTGATCGCCTACGCCCCGCGCGAGTCCGCCGTCCTGGCGAGGGCCGCGGGCGAGGTCGCGCGCTGGGTCTGCGTACAGCTGGAACTCGCCGAACTCGACCGTTCGCGCACCCAGCTCATCGAGGCCGAGATCAGGGCCCTGCGCGCGCAGATCTCCCCGCACTTCATCTTCAACTCACTGGCCGCCATCGCCTCGTTCGTCCGCACCGATCCCGAGCAGGCCCGCGAGCTCCTCCTGGAGTTCGCCGACTTCACCCGCTACTCGTTCCGCAGCCACGGCGACTTCACCACCCTCGCCGACGAACTGCACTCCATCGACCAGTACCTGGCCCTCGTCCGGGCCCGGTTCGGCGAACGCCTCTCGGTCACGCTCCAGGTCGCCCCCGAGGTGCTGCCCGTCGCCCTGCCGTTCCTCTGCCTCCAGCCCCTGGTCGAGAACGCCGTCAAGCACGGGCTCGAAGGGGCCGTCACCTCCAGCCGCATCACCATCAGCGCCCTGGACGCCGGCTCCGAGGCCGAGGTCGTCATCGAGGACGACGGCACCGGCATGGACCCGGAACGCCTGCGCCACATCCTGCGCGGCGAAGGCGGCAAGTCCACCGGCATCGGCCTGCTCAACGTCGACGAACGGCTCCGCCAGGTGTACGGGGACGACTACGGGCTCGTCATCGAGACGGGCATCGGCGCCGGCATGCGCATCACCGTACGGCTGCCGAAGTACCGCGCCGGGGTGCACGGTTCCTGAGACGGTGGCGGGCGACCCCTCAGTACAGGTGGATCGAGAGGTGCCCCAGCGGCAGTCCCAGCTGCCAGGCGGGTGTCCAGACCTGGGCGGCCGCCCCCTCCTCGTCCGCCTCCCCGGAATCTTCGGCGGGCGCCCACGGCGGCGGACCGAGCGCGTCCAGGTCGGCCGCCAGGAGTTCGGTGTCCTCCAGCCACCGCCAGGCCGCACGGGCCATAGGCAGGTCCGGCCCGGTGTCGCCCGCCTCCTCCAGCGCGTCGAGCCGCGCGCAGACCCAGCCGCGCCACGGGGCCCCGTACGCCGTCAGCAGCCGCAGCTCGTCCACCCGGGCGGACGGGAGGGATCCGGCCACCCCACCGTCGGAGAGGAACACGGTCAGGGCGAGCGCATCGCGCCCCGCCCGGTACTCCAGAGTCGCCGGCTCCATCAGTTCGCCGGTCCGCAGCAGTTCGTCGGCGATGTACTCCGCGTACATCCAGGCCATCGGGATCAGCAGCCCGCCGCCACTGGATCCGTCTTGACGTTCCGGACGCATCCGGTCTCGCCCCATTCCGTTCTCGGTACGGCCCTACACGCAGCATTGAACCGGGGGAGCGCGCCCCGCGTGGCCAGAAGGACAGGATCCGTCGGACCCGATCCGTCACAGATACGAGGTTGCGATGACCGGCCACCCGGAGGAGGGACCCCACATGCGGCAGTTGCTCGGCGCCTACGTCCTGGACGCGCTTGCGGCCGCTGAGGCGCGCACCGTCGCCCGGCATCTCCAGAACTGCGACCGCTGCGCCGCCGACTACGCGGCGGTCGCGGAGGCGGCGGCCCTGCTGCCGCTGCTCACCGAGGAGGACCTGCTCGAATAGCCGGGGAGGTTACGGGAGAGCAGGCGCAGGGCGTAGTAGGAACGGGACTTCACCGTGCCGGCGGGTATCCCGAGCACCTCGGCGGTCTCGCCCACGCTCAGTCCCCGGAAGTAGATCTGGACGAGCACGGCCCGGTGCTCCGGGCTGAGGGTGCGGACCGCCTCGCGCACATCGAGCGCGGACGCCGCGGACTCCGCGGTGTCCTCCCGGCCCGGGGCGCTCTCCAGCACCGCGTCGCTGACCTCGGCCGGCCGGGCCAGCCGCGACCTGCGGGCGTCGATCGCCAACCGGCGGCCCACGGTGAACAGCCACGGCCGCATCGACTCGTAGGGTCCGTCGAAGGCCTCCGGGTGCTGCCAGGCACGCACCAGCGTCTCCTGGAGGAGATCCTCCGCCCGCTGCCGGTCGCCGAACGTCAGACCGAGCAGGAAGTGGAACAGGGCGGGTCCGTGCTCACGCTGCAGATCCGCGAGTGCCCGGTCATCGGTCGTCGTCGTGGTCATGGTGAACGCCCTTCCCCGCGGAGGTCCCTGCCGCCTCGCTGCTGACTGGCGTATACGAACGCATTCACGCCCCGGGGAACAGGACAAATGCGGCCCCGTGCGACGAGCGGTCGCACGGAGCGGCGAATGGTGCGGTGAACGGTCGGGCGGCGAGGACTGGGGCCGCGGACACTCCTTGGGAGAGGGGGGCGCTACGGGACCACGGTGACGGGCCAGCGCCCGGCCTTCACCAGACGTACGGCCACCGAACCGATGAACCGGTGCCCCGCGGACTCGGACGCGCCCACCACGACGGCGTCCGCCTTGAGCTCGTCCGCCGCCGTCACCAGCCCGTTGTACGGGTCACCGCGGAAGGTGTGGAACTCCCAGCGCACATCCCATATGTCCTTCATCCGCTCGGTCGACTCCCGGATCTCCTGCACCAGGCTCTCCGCCACGTCCCCGGTCGCATCGCCGACCGGCGCACCGAGCGCGGCACCCGCGGTCAGCACGGGCTGGACGTAGACGAGGGCGAGCATGGCCCGCTGCCGGCGGGCGAGACCTGCGGCATACGCGGCGGCGCGCATGGAGGAATCGGAGCCGTCGAGGCCCGCGACGATCACTTTGGGGCCGTCTGTGCCACGTTCGAACTGGTGGGGCTGCTGGTCTGTCACGGCAGTGAGGCTATCGGCTCCTTCGGGCGACCCTGTTCCGGGCTCCCGAGTGCTCCGGCGCGCTGCTGCCGGATGCGCGGGCGCGCTCCCTCCATTGGGTGCAAAACCCTCCGTGACCGGTGTCGTTGAGAGGGGTGACAGAGCGGATGTGCGAGCAGTTGGTCATGAAGAATGATCAGATGCCGCCGATGCGCAGAACGCTGCTGAGGCTGGCGGCCGGGCTGGGTGCCGCCACTGTCGTGCGCCTGGTCGCGGCGGACTCCGCGGGCACCCCGTTCCGGCGTCCCGCACCGCCGTCGGCCGCCGCGGCCGGTCCGCAGGCCGCCGCCCTGCGGACCCGGCCGCTGGCCTACCGGCTGAGGCCCATGACCGCGGGCAACCCGCCGCACTACCGGCCGGCCATGCCACCGGTCCGCACCCGCCCCTTCGAGGAACTGCCGGACATCGGCCGGGCCATGGTGCTGAGCTTCGACGACGGACCCGACCCGCTCTACACCCCGCACATCCTGGACACGCTGCGCAAGCACGACGTGCGGGCCATGTTCTTCCTCTGCGGGGAGATGGCCCACGACAACGAGGACCTGGTACGCAGGATCGCCGACGAGGGGCACACCGTCGGTAACCACTCCTGGACCCACCCGCTCGTCACCAAGCTCTCCCGGTCCGGCGTCACCGACGAACTGGGCCGTACCAGCGAGGTGATCGAGAAGATCACCGGAGCTTCGCCGCTCTGGTACCGGGCGCCCTACGGGGCCTGGAACCGGAACTCGTTCGAGATCGGGGCGGCGATGGGGATGGAGCCGATGGCCTGGACGGTGGACACCCTGGACTGGACCGTGCCGGGCACCGACAGCATCGTCCGCCGGGTCAGGGAGGGAGCCGCCCCCGGGGTGGTGGTGCTCTCGCACGACGCGGGCGGCAACCGTTCGCAGAGCGTGGCGGCGCTGCGCCGCTATCTGCCGGAACTGCTGGACGACGGGTACCGGATCACGGTGCCGCAGCGCCGCTGATGTGGGGGACGACTGCTGACGGGGGACGGTGTCCGTCCCCCGTCAGCAGTCGCGACCAGGTCTCATCGACCTCAGCGGGCCCCAGTGGGCCCCGCGGGCCGCAAGGGCCTCAGCGGGTTTCGACCAGGCGGGCGAAGGCCACCACGTTGCCGTCGTAACCGTTGGCCTTCGTGTATCCGCCACCGCAGGTGATGACCCGCAGTTCCGCCTGTCCCGTGTCGCCGTACACCCGGGCGCCGGGGAAGTCGTTCTTGGAGAACACCTCGACCCCGTAGACCTCGAACACGGCGATCCGGTCGTCACTGCGGGTGACCTCGACGCGGTTGCCCTTCTTCAGAGAGCCGAGTCCGTAGAACACGGCGGGTCCCGCCTGGTTGTCGACGTGACCGACGATGACGGAGGTGCCGAGCTGCCCCGGCGCGATGCCGTTCTGGTACCAGCCGGCCAGGTTGGGGTCCTGCGGGGGCGGTGTCTCGATCCAGCCGTTCGCGTCGAGGTTCACGTCGACCACCGGTGCGTCGACCCCGATCGAGGGGATGCCCACGCGCGCGACCGGCGCGTACGCCAGCGGCTTCACGGCCTGGCCGGCCACCGGGGCCCCCGGGGCGACCTTCTGGTGGCCGACCGACGTGGCGGCGACCGGCTGCGGCGGACCGGGTGAGAGGTCCGCGCCGTTCCGCATCAACGCGAGACCGGTGAGCATCGCCAGCGCGAGTGCGCCCCACGGCGAGTGTCTGATCCGTTCTGGGCGCCAGTTGTCCCGGCCCATGGTTCTCCCTTCGTCGCGACGAAGGGAACGCTAGGCGCGGGTCGGCCGGGCGGCATTCAGGGAAGCGCGAACGGGTGGCGGCGACCCGGTGGGCTGCTTATCGGAGTAGCGGACGGATAAAAGTTCTGACGGTCTGTGACCTGCACGTCCATCAGGTTCAAGGGTGTTCGCCCGGTGTGTCGGATCACCGGGGTGGAGCAGTCCCGAAATGCGGTGGATCAAGGATCTGGTGAGGGTTCGTCATGGGAGGCGTTCTCGTCGATCCATCCCGGTGTACAGAGCTCCGGGGCGCTTCCCGCTGGAGGTTCGAACGATGCGTGCTACACGCGCTCTCGTTGTCGCCGCGACCGCCGTCGCCGCTCTCGGGCTCGGTGCCCCGATGGCCGCAGCAGGTGGAGACGTCGGCAACGGCCAGAACAACGGCAACAGCCAGAACGACTGGAACGACCCGGGTGACTGGGACAACGGAGACGGCAACGGAGACGGCAACGGCAACGGCAACGGCAACGGCAACGGTGGGAACGGAGGAAACGGCGGGAACGGCGGAAACGGCGGAAACGGCGGTAACGGTGGGAACGGCCGCAACAACGGCCCGAACAACGTGACCGTCGACCCCGAGCGCGTACACCAGGGCGCGGCCATGCAGGTCAGCGCCGAGGGCTGCGGCCGGGGCGGCAGCGTCTCGTCCAACGCGTTCCGCACCACGAGGCTTTCGGCGGGCCGGGTGGGTCACGCACGGGTCCGGATCTTCAACGACGCGACGCCCGGCTCCTACAACCTGACGGTGCGCTGCGACGGCACCGACCGGACGGCCGGACACCGCTTCACCGTGCTCAACAGCCGCGGCGCGCAGGGCGGCTTCGGCGGTTCGATGGCCGCGAGCCCGGCGGAGATGGGCGTCGGCGCGGGCCTGGTCGCCTCGGCGGCCCTCGGCGGAGGCATGTACTTCATGCGCCGCCGGAGGATGAGCCATGGGGCGTTCTGACCGTAGAGACGCACCCACCGGCCCGATAACCGAAGTCGCCCCGAGTCCTCCAAGAGGACCCGGGGCGACTTTCGTTCCGCCGGCGGTGCCGGTCAGTGCGAGCGGTTCTCCTTGCGCCGCCGCACCACGAAGACGGTGCCGGTGGCGGCTGCCACGGCCAGCGCGGTGCCGGCCACGATCTCGCCGGAGTCCATGCTGTCGATGCTGCCGCCGAGACCGCCCTGCACACCGGCCGGGGAGGCGGTGGACACCGCGGAGCTCGTCGAGCTCGTGGTGGGTGTGCTGGTGGCGGCGCTGATCGTGAGGTTCACCGTGGCCGTGGAGACCGGCGAGGTGTTGCAGGTGAACGTCACCTCATAGGCGGCGCCCGGCTTGGCGTCCGAGTCGACCGTCGCCCGGCCGGTGCCGCCCTGGGGGATGCTGACGGTGTCGAACACCCCCGAGGACGCCGTGGCCGTGGTGGAGCAGCCCCTTGCCGCCAGGGTGACCTGGCCGCCGGGCGCGATCACCGAAGGCGTGACGGTGTACCCGCTCCCGTTGGTGGTCGGCCCGCCCGTGGTAGCGGCATATGCGGTCACGGCCGGGGCGGTGAGGGCGAGTGCGGCGGCGCCCAGCAGAGCGACGGGGGTGACACGTATTGCGCGCATGGTGAATCCTCCGGGTCCCCGAGGAGCAGCTGCGGAACGGATTTCCACAAAGCGTCAGAAATGCACCTCGATGCGGGCAACGCTAGAAGTGGTGCATTTCGCCCGCGATCGGAGTGCGCCGCTCGGGGCACCTCTGTCCCCCGAGCGGCGCACCGCCCGGGGGAGAGGTCCGCTATCCGCCGGCCGCGCCGGGGAACAGATCCAGGAACGGCGCGGCGGTGGCCGAGATCCCCCGGCCGAAGGGGGAGTCGAAGTCCCAGATGAGGAAGAGGAGGAAGGCGATGAGTACGCTGAAGAGACCGGCCAGCAGGAGTTCGCGGAACGTCCGGCGGATCTGCAGGGTGAAGATCAGCCCCACCGTCACCAGCGCCCCGGTGATCAGCCCGAACCAGACGACGCCCGCAACGCACGGGGGCAGAGCGCAGGGGCCACCATGCCGGGCGTCGTCCGCTGCCGCGACCTGGTCGACCAGCGGCTGGTAGGCCTGCCCCTCGTGGTCCGTCTTCGGCCGGTAGTCCGTGACGTCGGCGCGTACCCGGTCCAGGAGCACTCCGCCCCGGTCGCTGAGGGTGCCGTGCTTGCTCATGGTCCGCCATTCCTCGTGCACGACGTAGCTGACGTAGGCGTCGACGTCCGCACGGATCCGGGTACGGACCTCGGCCGGGTAGACGGACGAGCGCGCGCTGACCTCGTGGAGTGCCTGTGCCTCCTGGCGTACGTACTCCTGGGCGGCGCCGCGGCCCTCCCAGACGCCC
>NZ_JAELVH010000415.1 GCF_019399235.1 Streptomyces poriferorum
CCGCGCGGCCCCGGGCCGTTGTGCCTGTCGGTCAGCCGAGCAGTTCCTCGATGAGGTCGGCGGCCCGCGGGGTGCCTCCCTCGGCGCGTGCTTCGGCCCGCAGCCGTGCCGATCGGCCGGCGACCTCAGGGTCTGCGACGAGTTCGGACAGTGCCGTACGCAGCGCCTCGGCGGTGGCGTCCGCGGTGTCGATGCGGCGGGCCACGCCCAGTTCCACGAGCCGGTCGGCGTTCATGAACTGGTCGGCGCCCTGCGGGACGGCGATCATCGGCACCCCGGTGTACAGCCCTTCGGCGCTACCGCCCATGCCGGCGTGGGTGACGAAGGCGTCCGCCTGTTCCAGGATCGCGAACTGCGGTACCCAGGAGTGCACTTCGACGTTGTCCGGGATGGCGCCCAGCGCCGCCCGGTCGGTGTGCCGGCCGACCTGGAGGACGACGTGCCAGCCGGGCAGGTCGCCGTACGCGGCCAGACACTGACGGTAGAACCCGGGCCGGTTGGTGTACGCCGAGCCCAGCGAGACCAGCAGCACGCGCTCCGCGTCCGCGGGGCGGGTCCAGCTCTGCTCGGCGCCTCGTCCGGCGAAGCAGGGGCCGACGAACGTCACGGTGTCCGTGTCGACGTCCTCGCCGTGCGGCTGCATCGCCCGGGGGATGAGGGCGAGGGTGTGCTCGGGACGCCCGGCGAAGGCGTCCATGTCGGTGGTGGACGCGCCGCAGCCGGCGAGCCACCCGGTGAACTTCGCCCGGTACGCGTCGGCTCCGGGCAGCGCCCACAGGTGGGCCGCCACGTCCTGTTCGTACCCCTCCCACGCCACCATGGCCGGGGACAACTGCATGAGCGGGCGCTTCTGCGACTCGGCCAGAGCACGCGCCGCGTACGCCCCGATGTCGTACAGGTCGAGGTCGGCGGGGTCGTCGTCGTAGACGGCCCTCAGTTGCGGGAGCACCTGGACGGCGTCGTCGAGGAAGAGGCCCATCGCGCCGATGGCGTCGTCGGGCCAGTTGTTGTCGGCGACCGGCAGGGAGGAGTCGTACGGGACGAACTCGGCACCGGTGGCCTCGATGCGGTCGGCCACCGCCGGGTCGTTGGCGTACGTCACCCGGTGGCCGCGGGCCACCAGTTCACGGATGACCTCGAGACTCGGCAGGACATGGCCGACGGCGGGGATGCCGACCATGGCGATGTGGGCACGGCGACGTGACATGGAAGATCACTCGATTCAGGTCTGCGGCGAAAAGGACACGGCGAACCCGTGCGTCGGCCGCTGCGGCCCGGAGTCCGGGTCGTGGGCGTGCGCAGGGCGTACCGGACGGAGGCGGGGCGCTGCCCCGTCCCGCGTCAGCCGTAGAGCTGTCGGAAGAACATGCCGAAGACGATAGCCGGTGCCCGGACCCGCCGCACATGGATTTCGGCGGGCCCGGGCACAGCAGGCGTCAGGCGGACGGGGCGGCGGCTTCGAGCGCGTCGACGGTGCCCGACATGATCGTGCGCACATGGGCGGTGATGTGTTCCGCCGGCCAGTCCCACCAGGCCAGGGCAAGCAGCCGGGCGATGTCCCGGTCGTCGTAGCGGGTCCGGATGAGGCGGGCCGGGTTGCCGCCGACGATGCCGTAGTCGGGGACGTCCTTGGTGACGACGGAGCCGGCACCGATGATCGCGCCGTTCCCGATCCGTACGCCGGGCATGACGGTCGCGCTGTGGCCGAACCAGACGTCGTGGCCGACGACGGTGTCCCCGCGGTTCGGCAGTCCGGCGAGCAGGTCGAAGTGGTCGGCCCACGATCCGCCCATCGTCGGGAACGGGAAGGTGGACGGGCCGTCCATACGGTGGTTGGCGCCGTTCATGATGAACCGCACACCCGTTCCCAGGGCGCAGAACCGGCCGATGACCAGCTTCTCCGGACCGTAGTGGTAGAGCACGTTCCGCGTCTCGAACAGCGTGGCGTCGTCCGGGTCGTCGTAGTAGGAGTACTCCCCGACCTCGATCAGCGGGGACTTCACCAGCGGTCTGAGCTGCACGACCCGCGGCTGGCCGGGCATCGGGTGGAGAACGGTCGGGTCGGCCGGTACGGGCATGTCGTGCGGTTCCTCACGGGGCGGCGGGCAGGACCGGTCAATGATCGCGCCCACCGCCCCGCAGCCACAACGGATTACCGCATCAGCGCTCCTCGGCGGAGCGCTCGTCGGGGCGCCGGAGGTCAGGGCTGGAGGGGCATCGTCCAGCAGTTGGACGATGTTCCCCTGCCCGAGAGCCGGTCGGTCATCCAGGAGATCGCGTCGCCCTGGTCGGTGATCAGCGGGACCAGGTGGTTGGTGAGGAGCTTGTCGCCGAGGTTCGGCAGGACGATGGCGTCGTAGGTGACGTCGGCGCCCTTGCGGCACCAGTCCACGGCGAGTTGGCGCGCCTGGGCGTGGGGCACGATGTCGTCCTGCACGCCGGTGGCCAGGCGCACCGGGCCGGTGGGCTTCAGCGTGCCGATGCGCTGCCGGTCGAGGGCGGCCTGCGCCTTGGGCTCGGCGGCGAGGACGGCACCGAGGGACTTCCCGCTGGTGGTCCATTTGCTGCTCTTGGTGAAGCCGTAGCCGAAGATCGCGTCGCCGACACACATCGTGGAGGCGTCCTTCAGCGCGGCCCGGCCGGCGTCGTTGACGTTGGCCTCGACGACGTCCCGCAGATCGGCGTCGGACTGTGCGAAGCCGTTGATCGACCAGGCCAGGGCGCCGGCGAGGGCGCTGCCGTCGATGCCCTTCATGGTCGCGGTCAGGTCGGCGGGCGGCGCACCGGCGTAGGTGCCGGCGAGCTTGACGTCGGGTGCATAGCCCGGCTGGAGTTCGGCGGCGGACGCGCTGGCTCCGCCGCCCTGGCTGTAGCCGTACAGGCCGGTGCGCGAGTCGGGTGTGATCGAGGTGCCGGGCAGCCGGTGCGCGGCACGGACCGCGTCCAGCAGGGCGTGGCCCTGGTCGAGCCGGTTGACGTAGGTGTGGAGCCGGTCCGTCGCGCCGAGGCCGACGTAGTCGGTGACCACGACGGCGACGCCCGCGGAGAGCAGTCGGTAGATCGCCAGGGTCTCGTAGCCGACCGACACGGTCTCGGGGGTCAGGGCCAGCGGGTGCTGGAGGCTCAGGGAGGGTGCGCACTGGTCGCCCTGGCCCACGGTTCCCGAGGCCAGCGCCACCAGCGGGCGCGGGCCGGAGCCCTTCCAGCCGGCGGACGGTTCGATGTAGGCGCCGGTCACCGCGACGGCCTGGCCGCCCGAGTCGGTGGAGCGATACATCAGCCGGGTCGCGGTGCCCGGCATCGGGCGGCCGTCCAGACCGGGCAGGCTCAGCCCGAGCGGCAGCGGCTCGTGGCGGATCACCGCGCCGTTGGCGGAGGGCAGTTCGGCGGGCGGGTTGTAGAAGCCGGGGATGGTGACCCCGCGGGAGACGACGGGCTGCGACCCGTCGGTGGCGGACGCGGGTGCGGCGTACGCGGCCACGCAGGCCGCGGCCGTCACGGCGACGGCCACCGCACGCATGCGTCCGGGGCGTGGCCCGCCGGCGGGGGAAACCATGGGGGACGACGTGGGGAAGGTGGAAAGCGAACGGGTGCTCTTGCGGCTCACAGCTCACTCCTCGCTCTGCTCGGAATGCAGGTGATCGCAAGCTAGCAGCGGCACTTACCGAAGGTAACCCGTCAGTAAGTTACGCGTTGGTAACTGTGCGGTCGGGCCGGCCGGCGACGACGGCTCACCACGCCCCAGGGCGCGGGCGGCGGCGCCCGCCGTCCGCGCCCCACGGGAGAAGAGCGGTGCCCGCCCCGCGGCGACCGGGCCCCCGGTCACCTGCGACTCCGGAATCAGCCGCTCCCTCAACACGGCTTTCACAGCAGGGACTTCACAACAACGCCCCCATCAGGCACAGGACCCCCGTGCGCAACACCGCTTATTCCAACTAGAGTTCGGTCATGCTCACCTCGCCGGCCGGCCACTTAGACAGCCGGCAGTCGGCCGACTCCGACGTTCCTGACCGCCCGGACGCGCCCGGTCCGGCCGGTCACACCGGCGTTCGGCCTCGTGGCAGCTCCCCGAAGGTCCCTGCACGTCCAACAGGCCGCGGCCCGGGCCGTGAAGAGGAGCCCGGACAGGCCCCGCCGTCTACCGGCGCACCGCGTCCCGCCCTCTCGCCGACCCCCCGGACTCCCCTGCCGCCGTGTACGCGGGAGGGCAGGGGAGTCCGGGGGGTCGGCGAGAGGGCGGGACGCGGTGCGCCGGTAGACGGCGGGGCC
>NZ_JAELVH010000416.1 GCF_019399235.1 Streptomyces poriferorum
CATCTGCCCCGCGAACCGGCAGTACGTCCCCACCAGCTGCCGCTGCCGCAGCGTCGGCCGCCCCGGCTCCCGCCACGCCCAGGCCACCACACCCAGCCGCCGCCCCGACGTGGTGCTCAGCGCCAGCGCGTACACCCGACGGAACCCCGCCGCACGCCCCAGCTCGCGCATACGCGGGGAACACGACGGATCGGTCTCCACGTCCTCCACGATCAGCGCACCGCCCGCCGCCTCCGCCTCATCGACCAGGAACCGCCCCGGCGGCAACGCCTCCACCGCCTCACGCACCGACCGCACATCCGCCGGCATCCCGTACAACGCACGCGTCCGCATCAGAGAACCGTCCTCCTCCCGCAGCCGCGCCACCCCCATGTCCGCACGCAGCAGCCGGGCACCCTCACCCAGCACCTGATGCAGCGTCCCGTCCACACTGTCGTGATCCGTCAGCCGCTCCGCCAGACCGTGCACCCAGGTCGCATCCTCCAACTGCTCGGCCAGCCTGCGGTTCACCTCGTCCAGATCATCGGCCGACCGCCGCTGCTGCGAGACGTCATGGACGAACGCGACCGCCAGCGGCAGCTCACCCGGCCCGGAGTCCAGCGGAACAGCGCTGATGTCCAGCCACAGCGCCCGCGCACCCTCCGGCATGTACCGCACCTCGGCCCGCGCCGGACGACGCAGACCCAGCGCCACCCCGAGCGGCGACTCGGCGAACCGCAACGGCTCGCCGTTCCGGTCGCTGAACGACGTCGCAGCCCGGGCCAGCCCGCCCGGCTCCGACGGCACCTGCGCCCCGAACAGCTCCGCCAGCCGCCCGTTCGCGAACACCGTCGTCCCCCCCGCTCGGCGGAAGCGATGACGATCCCATGCGGCGCACCCTCCAGAACCTGGACGGACGCGAAGTGGTCCGCCAGGGGCAGACGCGGTGCGGCAAGCTGCGGCCGGATTGTCTGACTCGAAGGGAGGGACATCAGGAACTTCCTGTGAGGAGACTTAGATGCTAAAAGCTTAAGCAACATCACAGTAAAGATGGAAAGGCTGAACGTCCCCGGACAGCAGGACAAAGGTCCCACCACCCGCCGGATAGGCTTCCGCCCATGTCTCGTATCGACGGCCGCACCCCCGACCAGCTCCGCCCCGTCACCATCGAACGCGGATGGAGCAAGCACGCCGAAGGATCCGTACTCATCTCCTTCGGCGACACCAAAGTCTTCTGCACCGCCTCCGTCACCGAAGGCGTCCCGCGCTGGCGCAAGGGCAGCGGCGAAGGCTGGGTCACCGCCGAATACTCCATGCTGCCCCGCTCCACCAACACCCGCGGCGACCGCGAATCCGTACGCGGCAAGATCGGCGGCCGCACCCACGAGATCAGCCGCCTCATCGGCCGCTCGCTGCGCGCGGTCATCGACTACAAGGCCCTCGGCGAAAACACCGTCGTCCTCGACTGCGACGTCCTCCAGGCCGACGGCGGCACCCGCACCGCCGCCATCACCGGCGCCTACGTCGCCCTCGCCGACGCCATCACCTGGGCCCAGGGCAAGAAGATCATCAAGCACGGCCGCAAGCCGCTCACCGGCACCGTCTCCGCCATCAGCGTCGGCATCGTCGACGGCACCCCCCTCCTCGACCTCTGCTACGAGGAAGACGTCCGCGCCGAGACCGACATGAACGTCGTCTGCACCGGCGACGGCCGCTTCGTCGAGGTCCAGGGCACCGCCGAGGCCGAACCCTTCGACCGCAAGGAACTCAACGCCCTCCTCGACCTCGCCACCGCCGGCTGCGTCGACCTCACCCAGTTCCAGAACGACGCCCTCACCCGCACCCTCGGCGAGTAAAGAAGCAACCAAGTCCCCACGCACAGCGTCGATACGAATACGGGCGCACGGGTCGAACCGTGCGCCCGTCCGCGCATCCGCACCCGGGGAGGGACCCACCATGGCCACGCGCCACCGACGCCACCGCCGCACCGCACTGGCCATCACCGCCACGCTGCTCGCCGTCACCGCCGCAGCAGGCTGCAGCGCCCTCGACAAAACGCTCGACTGCGTCCGCACCGCCGACGCCATCGCCACCAGCGTCGACAACCTCCAGCAGGCCGTCGCCAACGCCTCCAACGACCCCACCCAGGCCTCCGAATCACTCGACGAGATCGAGAAGGAACTCGGCAACCTCGGCGACAAGACCGACGACGCCGACCTCACCAAGGCCGTCGACGACCTCCAGGCCGGCGTCGCCAACGTCCGCGACTCCATCGACAAGGGCGACGCCACCCCCGACATCACCCCCGTCACCGACGCGGCAACGGAGATCGGCAAGGTCTGCACCCCGTAATCCGGGACTCCGGGCGAGGCGATAATCGACCCATGACCCGCCTCATCCTCGCCACCCGCAACGCCGGGAAGATCACCGAACTCCACGCGATCCTCGCCGACGCAGGCCTCACGTACGAACTCGTCGGCGCGGACGCGTACCCGGAGATCCCCGACGTCAAGGAAACCGGCGTCACCTTCGCCGAGAACGCCCTCCTCAAGGCCCACGCCCTGGCCCAGGCCACCGGCCACCCCGCCATCGCCGACGACTCCGGCCTCTGCGTCGACGTACTCGGCGGCGCCCCCGGCATCTTCTCGGCCCGCTGGGCCGGCACCCACGGCGACGACCGGGCCAACCTGGACCTGCTCCTGGCGCAGCTCTCCGACATCGACACCCCGCACCGCGCGGCCCACTTCGCCTGCGCCGCCGCGCTCGCCCTCCCCGACGGCACGGAACGCGTGGTCGAGGGCCGCCTCCTCGGCACCCTGCGCCACACCCCGTCCGGCACGGGCGGCTTCGGCTACGACCCGATCCTCCAGCCGGAGGGCGAGACCCACACGTGCGCGGAGCTGACGGCAGCGGAGAAGAACGCGATCAGCCACCGGGGGAAGGCGTTCCGGGCGTTGGTGCCGGTGGTGCGGGAGTTGGTGGGGTGAACGACGCGATGGGCCGCCCCGGAGGGCGGCCCATCATCTTGTGCGGCCGGTGGGATTCGAACCCACACGAGCGAAGCTCACCCGGTTCTAAGCCGGAGCGCGTCTGCCATTCCGCCACGGCCGCATACTCATGGCCATCGTAGTGGCAGAGGTGTGCGCGGCGCAGTCAGGTCGCTGCGTGGAGCCTTTGGGGTGGCAACTTCTTCCGGCACCAGGTGTCAGTGAGCGCGTGGCAGTTGGGGCAGAGGTAACGAAGGTTCTCGGCTCGGTTGTCGAGCCAGTCGCCATTGATGTGGTCGATCTGAAGCGTGAACGACTGTCTCAGCCACTTCCCCCGGTTGCCGCAGGACTCGCAGCGGTACGCGACCCCGATCTCTTGCAGAGAGCGGTGAAGGCTCTCCCGGTTCGTGCGTGCCGATCCCTGCGGCTTGACAACCAAGGTCGTCGGTGCGAGCGGCTTGGGCTTGCGCACCTGGATCGAAGCCCAAGGGCGTCGCGTGAAGTGGCTCGTGTCGAGCTTCAACTGAAGGACCTTGCGCCGCACCCGGCGGTGGTTCGCGTCCTTTACCTCAAGGCCGAGTGCACGCATGACGTCCGCGTAGCTGCTGGCCTGCGGAACGGCTTCCCGCAGGGTGGCCTCTGGAATGGTGAGGCGCGCGTTACGGAAGTGCGAGTTATCGATGCCTCTCCTGCGCAGCAGGCCAGCCAGGGCTGCGCGTGACTGGCTGTCGTCACCCATTCCCAGGCTGCGCGCCACTCCTCGGATGCTGTCGGCGGCGGCCGTGGCCGTCTGTAGCTCCTCTGTGGTGAACACAAGGTCCAAATGCGGGCGGTTCATCCCAGGGAAGTGGCTGACATCGATTCCCGCAGCTGCGATGCGGCGGCTGATGTGGGAGAGCGTGCCAGTGGCGGGTGGTGCGCCGAGCTTGGTGACGACTTCGCGTAGCGACGAAGAGGACGCGACGGCCGCTGCAATGGCCGCGTCCGGGTACTTCTGCCACGGGCTGCGCTTCTTGAAGTGGGACGTATCCAGATCGTGTTCGGCTACCTTCCCCTGCAGCACGCGCCGCTGGCCCCCGCTCTTCTTGAGTCCGAGTCGGCTCATCAGGTCCGTCCAGTTCTTCGCCTCGGCGACTGCACTGGCGAGCCTCTCCCGCTCGTACACGTACTGACCCGGCACGTTCCCCTCCGCATCCGGCCGCCCGTTCGCGACCTCGTACGGAGTAACGAACTGTTTATCGGAGAGTCACGTCCGATATCCGACAAGATGCGGAATGGCCCGCCCCGCTTCTGCGGCAACCGAAGCGGGGCGGGCCATTCCGCCATGCAGGACAGGACGGGTCAGAACTTCGGGTCCGGCGTCTGGGCCGCGACCAGTTCCTCCGCCTCCGCGCTCGTCTCCACCGACGGGGGCGAGCCCGCCAGGGGCTTGTTCGCGGTCTCCTTCATGCAGGCCACCGCGATCACACCGACCAGCGCCGCCGCCATCGCGTAGTACGCCGGCATCAGGTTGCTGCCCGACCAGCTGATCAGGGCCGTGATGACCAGCGGGGTCGTACCGCCGAAGATCGACGCCGACAGGTTGTAGCCCACCGACAGGGATCCGTAGCGGACGTTCGTCGGGAACAGGGCCGGCAGCGCCGCGGACATCGTGCCGAGCATGCAGACCAGGGAGAGGCCCAGCATCAGCATGCCGATCGTGATGGCGGGGATGCCGCCCTGGCGGATCAGGAGGAAGGCCGGGAGGGAGAGGACCAGGAAGCCGATCATGCCCGTCATGAGGAGGGGCTTGCGGCCGAAGCGGTCGGAGAGTTTGCCGACCTGGCTGATGATCGCCATCAGGAAGACCATGACGGCGAGCAGGATCAGCAGGCCGTGGGTCTCGCTGTAGCCGAGCTCGTCGGAGAGGTACGTCGGCATGTACGACAGCAGCATGTAGTCGGTGATGTTGTACGCGCCGACCAGGCAGATGCAGAGGATCAGCGTCGGCCAGTAGGTGCGGAAGATCTTGGCGAGGTCGCCCTTGGCGGTGGTCTCGACGCCGTCCGCCGCCTCGGTGGCGTGGGCGGTGCCGCCCTCGAGCTTCTGGAAGGCGGGGGTCTCGTCGAGGCGCAGTCGCAGGTAGAGGCCGACGAGGCCGAGGGGTCCGGCGACGAGGAAGGGGATGCGCCAGCCCCAGGCTTCCATCTGGGTGTCGTTGAGCAGGGCGTAGAGCGCGGTGACGAGGCCGGCGGCGCCGATGTATCCGGCGAGGGTGCCGAATTCGAGGAAGCTGCCGAAGTAGCCGCGTCGTTTGTCGGGGGCGTACTCGGCGATGAAGGTGGAGGCGCCGCCGTACTCGCCGCCGGTGGAGAAGCCCTGGAGCATCCGGAAGAGGATGAGGAGGATGGGGGCGCCGACGCCGATGGTGTCGTGGGAGGGGATGACGCCGATGGCGAAGGTGCCGACCGCCATGAGGATCATGGTGAGGGCGAGGACCTTCTTGCGGCCGATCTTGTCGCCCATGGGGCCGAAGAACATGCCGCCGAGGGGTCGCACGAGGAAGGCGACGGCGAAGGTGGCGAAGGAGGAGAGGAGCTGGGTGGTGTCGTTCCCGGAGGGGAAGAAGACGTGTCCCAGGGTGGCGGCCAGGTAGGAGTAGATGCCGAAGTCGAACCACTCCATGGCGTTACCGAGCGATGCCGCCTTGACCGCGCGCTTGACCGCCTGGTCGTCCGTGACGGTGATGTCCGTCCTGCGCAGCTTGGGGTTCTGGCGCTTTCGGATGGCGCGGAAGAGGGCGGGGTGGCGTTTGACCGCTTCGGGGTCGGCCGCCTGGTGGGGGTCGGAGGCCGCCATGGCCGGGTCCTTTCCTCGGTGGGTGTTCCAGGAAAGGCTTCTGCGCGGTCATGGCGGTTGCAAACCGATTCGCCCGCGGATTGGGATGTCCATCACATGTTTCGGCCGTTCGGCCCAATCCGCAGGGTGTTTTTGGCCAATTTGGCCTTCGGTCAGATGCCGAGGTCCTTGATGATCTTGGCGACGTGGCCGGTGGCGCGCACGTTGTAGAAGGCGTGCTCGACCTTGCCGTTCTCGTCGACGACGATCGTGGAGCGGATGACGCCCATGACCGTTTTGCCGTAGTTCTGCTTCTCGCCGAAGGCGCCGTAGGCCTCCAGGGTCTCCTTGGCGGGGTCGCCGACCAGGGTGACCTTGAGGTTCTCCTCGTCGCGGAACTTCGCGAGTTTCTCCGGCTTGTCGGGGGAGACGCCGATGACGTCGTACCCGGCGGCGGTCAGGAGGTCGAGGTTGTCGGTGAAGTCGCAGGCCTGCTTGGTGCAGCCGGGGGTAAGCGCACGCGGGTAGAAGTAGACGATGACCTTGCGGCCCTTGTGGTCCGCGAGCGAGACGTCGTTCCCGTCGGCGTCGGGGAGGGTGAAGGCGGGGGCGGTGTCGCCGGGCTTGAGTCGCTCGCTCATGGTTCTCCTCGTTGGTACGTGGGGTGTACGGGACCGAGCGTAATAGGGGTGCCGCCGGGTGCGGGAGCGGCCGAGCTGACAGACTGTCGATGAAGGTTTACCGGACGAGGACCACGGAGGCGGCGCAGTGTCGGATGCCAGGACCCCTGCGCAGATCGAGGCGGACATCATCAGCAGGCGCGAGCAGCTCGCGGTGGTGCTCGATGAGATCGGGGTGCGGGTGCACCCTAAGACGATCGTTGGTGACGCGAAGGCGAAGGCGGCCGAGGTCGTGGACCGGACGGCCGGGCGGGCGTTCGTCGCGGTGAACCGGACGGTGTCGGACGTGAAGGCGCAGTTCGTTTCCGAGGAGGGCGCACCGCGTCTGGAGCGGGTGGTTCCTGTGGCGTTGCTCGTGGTGGGTGTGGTGGGTCTGCTCACCGTGACGAAGCAGCGAAGGAAGCGTTGACCCCCGAGGGCGTGCGCTCGCCCCGCGGCCAGGTAGGTTGCGGGGCGTGAGCGAGAACAGCGACGACAAGCTGCCCATCCGGATGCTGCACGACCGTGTGCTGGTCCGGTCCGATTCGCCCGAGGGTGAGCGGCGTTCCGGCGGCGGCATTCTGATTCCGGCGACGGCTGCGGTCGGGCGCCGGCTGGGTTGGGCCGTGGTGGTGGCGGTGGGGCAGAACGTGCGGACGGTGGAGCCGGGGGACCGGGTGCTGTACGACCCCGAGGACCGTGCCGAGGTCGAGGTGCGGGGCGTGGCGTATGTGCTGATGCGGGAGCGGGATCTGCATGCGGTGGCCGCGGACCGGTTCGAGGGTTCGGTGGATTCGACCGGTCTGTATTTGTAGCCGGATGGTGGTGTGTGAGGCCTGGTGACCGTTGTCACCAGGCCTTTTGCCTGTTCTTTGCTACGGTGGTGGGACCCCGACGAGACGCGCCGTACCGGGTTTCCGTAAAGACGACGCACCCGTGTTGTTCGTGTGTTCTGTCGTCGGAGGTGCCGTCATGGCGTGGGTTCTGTTGGTGGTCGCGGGTCTGCTGGAAGTGGCCTGGTCGATCGGGATGAAGTACACCGAGGGGTTCACCCGGCTGTGGCCGAGTGTGTTCACGGGGCTGGGGATCGTGGCGAGCATGCTGTTGCTGTCGCATGCGGCGCGGACGCTGCCGATCGGTACGGCGTACGGGGTGTGGGTCGGTATCGGTGCGGCGGGTGCGGCGGTGCTGGGCATGGTGGTGCTGCATGAGCCGGTGACGGCGGCCCGGATCTTCTTCGTGTGTCTGTTGTTGGTGGCCGTGGTGGGGCTGAAGGCGACGTCGGGTCACTGAGGCCACCTGGCGT
>NZ_JAELVH010000417.1 GCF_019399235.1 Streptomyces poriferorum
GTGCCGCTGATGCCGAACGAGGAGATTCCGGCGCGGCGCGGGCGGTCCAGTACGGGCCACGGGCGCGCCGCTGTCAGCAGGGAGACGTCACCCGTTGTCCAGTCGACCTGGGACGAGGGCTCCTCCAGGTGGAGGGAGCTCGGCAGGACTCCGTGCCGCATCGCCTCGACCATCTTGATCACTCCGGCGATGCCCGCGGCGGCCTGGGCGTGCCCGATGTTCGACTTGATCGAGCCCAGGTACAGCGGCTGGTCCGCGGGGCGGCCCCGGCCGTACGTGGCGAGCAGTGCCTGCGCCTCGATCGGGTCGCCCAGGGTGGTCCCGGTCCCGTGGGCCTCGACCGCGTCCACCTCGGCGGTGCCGAGTCCCGCGTTCGCGAGGGCCTGCCGGATGACGCGTTGCTGGGACGGGCCGTTGGGAGCCATGAGCCCGTTGCTGGCACCGTCCTGGTTGACGGCGCTGCCGCGCAGGACGGCCAGCACCGGATGCCCGTTCCGGCGGGCGTCGGAGAGCCGTTCGATCACGAGCACGCCCGCGCCCTCGGACCAGGCGGCGCCGTCGGCGGCCGCGGAGAACGAGCGGCACCGGCCGTCGCGGGACAGCCCGCGCTGCCGGGCGAACTCGATGAACGTCTCGGGGGTCGACATGACGGTCACACCGCCGACCAGGGCGAGCCCGCATTCGCCCGACCGTACGGCCTGGGCGGCCAGGTGCAGCGCCACCAGGGACGACGAACACGCGGTGTCGACGGCCAGCGAGGGCCCTTCGAGACCGAAGGTGTACGAGACGCGGCCGGGGCCGAGCGATCCGGCGGCGCTGTTGCCCGCGTAGTCGTGGTACATCGTGCCGGTGAAGACTCCGGTCGCGGTGCCCTTGAGCGAGAGCGGATCGATCGTCGCCCGCTCCATCGCCTCCCACGCCACCTCCAGCATCAGCCGGTGCTGCGGGTCGGTGGTCAGCGCGTCGTTCGGGCTCATGCCGAAGAAGCCGGGATCGAAGTCGGCGGCGTCGTGCAGGAATCCGCCGTGGCGTACGTAGCAGGTACCGGGACGGGTGGACTCGGGGTCGTAGAGCCGTTCCAGGTCCCAGCCACGGTTGCGCGGGAACTCGGTGATGGCGTCGACACCGTCGTCGACGAGCCGCCACAGGTCTTCGGGCGAGCGCACGCCGCCAGGGTAGCGGCAGGCCATGGAGACGATGACCACGGGGTCGTCGTCGGCGGTCCGAGCGGCAACCGCGGTGGGCGCGGCGGCCGCGCTGTCGCCCGCGAGCAGCGTGTCCAGGTGCCCTGCGACGGCACGGGCGTTGGGGTGGTCGAAGACCAGGGTGGCGGGCAGCCGCAGTCCGGTGGCGGAGGCGAGCTGGTTGCGCAGCTCCATTGCCGTCAGGGAGTCGAACCCGATCTCGGTGAAGGCCCGGTCGGGTTCCACGTCGGCCGCCGACCCGTGACCGAGTACGGAAGCCACCCGGTCCCGTACGAGGTCGAGCAGGGCCCGCAGCCGCTCCTTCGGCGCCAGGGCAGCCAGGCCGGACCGGGGCTCCTGAGCGGCGGCGGAGGCGGCACGCGCCTTGCGGCGTACCAGGCCGGACAGGATCGGCGCCGGCGGTTCCGCCGCGCGCAGGGCCCTGAGGTCGAGCCGGACCGGAAGGAGCAGCGCCTCGTCCGACTGCCCGGCCTCGTCCAGCAGTGCCAGCGCGTGGCCCGGCAGGAGGGGTTCCACACCGGACCGGCTCATCCGTCGCAGGCCGGTGTCGTCCAGCCCGCTCGCCATCCCGTCGCCGTCGGCCCACAGACCCCACGCGAGGGACTGCCCCGGCAGGCCGAGGCCCTGCCGCAGGACGGCCAGAGCATCCAGGAAGGCGTTACCGGCGGCGTAGTTGGCCTGCCCCGGGTTGCCGAGGACGCCCGCGACGGACGAGAAGAGAACGAAGGCGGACAGGTCAAGGTGGGCCGTCAGCTCATGCAGGTTCCACGCCGCGTCGATCTTCGGCCTGAGGACACGGGCCAGTTGGCCGGCGGTGAGCGAGCCGAGGGTGGCATCGTCCAGCACCCCCGCGCAGTGGACGACCGCTGTCGGCGGGTGCGGGGTCAGCAGGGCGCGGACGGCCTCCCGGTCGGCGAGGTCGCACGCCGTGACGGTGACTTCGGCGCCCAGGTCTGTCAGTTCGGCGCACAGTGCGGCGGCTCCGGGGGCGTCAGGTCCGCGGCGGCCGGTGAGCACGAGACGCCGGACGCCGTGCGCGGTGACGAGATGACGGGCGACGAGAGCACCGAGCGTGCCCGTACCACCGGTGACCAGCACGGTCGCGTCGTCACCACCGAACGGAGCGCGGTCCGCCCGGTCCGGCGCCGACGGGACACGGACCAGCCGCGGGACCCACACACCGCTTCCGCGGACTGCCGACTCGGGTTCGCCCGAGGCGGCCAGGGCCGGGGCGTCCGGGGTGAGGTCAGGTCCGATGTCGGTGAGCAGAATCCGTCCGGGGTTCTCCGTCTGAGCAGACCGCACAAGACCGGAGACGGCGGCGGCGGCCGGATGGGTGAGCGTCTCACCCGGCAGGGCGACCGCTCCCCGGGTGACCACGAGCAGCCTGCTGGATGCGAACCGCTCTTCCGTCAGCCACTCCTGTACGACACCGAGAGCGCGAGCGGTCAGTTCGTGGGCGCCGGACACCATGTCGCCGACGGGCGGCGGGCACTCCCAGACGAGGACGGCGGCCTCCGGCACGGGGCCGTCGTGCCGGTCCTCCCACCGCACGGCGACGGCCTCGGGCGCGACGGGTGCCGGGGCCGGCGTGAGCGGCGTCCACCGCACTGAGTACAGGGAACCGTTCGGTGCCGTGCCGGCCGTGGCCGTCACGGCCACCGGCCTGGTGACGAGGGCGCCCACGGAGAACACGGGGCGTCCCTCGGTGTCCGCTCCGTCCACGGTGATGCTGTCGGGACCCGCGGGTGCAATCCTCACCCGGAGCCGGGCCGCGCCCACGGCATGGAGGCGGACCCTCTTCCACGCGAAGGGGAGCCGCGCCGTTCCCTCTCCGCCGGGCTTCGCACCGGGGTCGTCGACGAGCGAGGCGTGCAGCGCCGCATCGAGCAGCGCGGGGTGCAGACCGTAGTGTTCCGCGTCCGGGACCGCCGCCTCCGGCAGGGCAACCTCCGCGAAGGTCACGCCGTCACGCCGCCAGGCCGCTTCGAGCCCCTGGAACACGGGCCCGTAGTCGTACCCGTGTCGGGCCAAATCCTCGTACACATCGCCCAGTTCGAGCGGCGAGGCGCCATCCGGGGGCCAGACGGCGGCGTCGAATCCGGGCACGGCCGCGTCCGGGAGCAGCACACCGTCTGCGTGCAGGGTCCATGGTTCGTCGCCCGCTTCACCGTCCTCGTCCCGCGCATGCACGGTGACGCTCCGGGCGCCGGTGCCGTCGTCGGCCCCGACCAGGACCCGGATCTGGACGCCGCCGCGGGGCGGCAGCACCAGGGGCACCTGAAGGGTCAGCTCGTCAAGGACGTCGCATCCGACCTGAGCGCCGGCGCAGAGCGCCAGTTCCACCAGGCCCGCACCGGGAAACAGAGCGGACGTGCCCATGCGGTGGTCGGCAAGCCAGGGCTGGGTGTCGAGGGACAGCCGGCCCGTCAGTACGGGCCCGTCCGCTCCGGGAAGGGTGACAGCGGCACCGAGCAGGGGGTGGCCGGCCTGGTCGAGCCCCAATGATCCCGCGTCGAGTGCTCCCGGTTCCGCCTGCATCCAGTACCGCTCACGCTGGAAGGCGTAGGTGGGCAGATCGACGCGACGGGCACCGGTGCCCTCGAAGAACCGGGCCCAGTCCACCGGCACACCGGCCACGTGCAACTGACCCAGCGCGGTAATCGTCGCCGCCACCTCGGGACGGCCCTTACGCACCAGCGGAACGAAGACCGCAGTCTCCGCGTCCACCGACTGCTGCGCCATCCCACACAGCACACCGTCCGGACCCACCTCGACGAACGACGTCACCCCACGCGACACGACAAACGACACCGCATCCGCGAACCGCACAGCCTCCCGCACATGCCGCACCCAGTACGACGGCGTCGTGACCTCCTGCGACAGCTCACCCGTCACTCCCGACACCACCGGAATCGACGCGGCCCCGAACGACAGCCCGGCCACCACCGCCCCGAACTCCGCCAGCATCGGTTCCATCAACGGCGAATGGAACGCATGAGACACCCGCAGCGTGCTCGTCCTACGGCCCTCACC
>NZ_JAELVH010000418.1 GCF_019399235.1 Streptomyces poriferorum
CTTCAGGATCTGGCGGGCCCGCGCCCGCCACACCTGGGCTGTCCGGTACGGCCGGCCGCGCGGTGCACCGCGGCAACGCGCAGGACCGCGGCGCGGGTCCGGGCGGCCAGGGGCTCGGCCACCGGGGCCAGCGGCCCCTCGACCTGTACGGCACCGGGCGCTCCGCGCAGGCACAGCACCAGGAGCGGGCCGGCGTCAGCGAGTTCGCGTACGTACACCCGGGCCCGGGACTGGCCGACGGCGATCCGCGCGAGCCCTTCCAGCTCCGCCCAGGTGCACGGCAGCAGGACGTCCTCCAGCACCGTGTACGGCGCCGGCCGCCACGAAGCGGCCCGCAACCCCCGGCCTTCGCGCCGTACTCGTACGCCGATCACCGGCCACGCCCCGCCGGCCAGCGCCGGATGCCCGATCTCCTCGCCCACCACCACTCCCCCGCCCCGGCTCGCGTCCGCTCCCGCGCAGTATCGCCGCCGGACCCCAGCGCTCGCGCCGAGAACGGCCAACACCCGCAGCAGGCGTTGGGTGTTGCCGGCCCCGCAACATCCCGTCCGGCACCGGGCGGCGCGGGATCGGCGGCCCGGAGCGTTGGTGACTTCCGTGCAGGTCACACAGGGGACACCACGGTGCGGGCCGTGGAGTCGCCCAGACCCAGCAGCGCGGCGACGTGCGCCGACGGCGCGCGAACCGAAGGCGCCGGTCGCGTCGCCGGCGCCGAGCAGGACGCCGACGGTGCCGGTGCGGGCGCGGCGCCCGGCGGTGGGCAGCCGGGCGGGCTTGGGCGGCGCCGGAGTCGCCGAGGTGGCGGTGAATCCCGGGCGATCCCGCCCCACGCCCACCAGATCGGGGTCGTTTCAGCAGGGCGTCGGCCGCGTTGCGCACGCACGCCTCCACGGTCTCCCGCGGCCCCTCCACACCGCCGGCCAGGAGCCGGTGCGCGTCCAGCAGCGGCCCCAGAGCCCGGACACCGCCCTCCCCCTGCGCCCGCACCACGGCGGCCAGCAGTCAAGCGAACGGCCCGAGGGGCGAGCCGGCCGCGCGGTGCCAGCCGCCAGGACGCCGCCCGCAGACTGCCGTCCTCACGGCCCCTGCGGGCTCTGCGGTGACCGGTGACCGGTGAGCAACGAGACGCCGCCGACGGGTGCGAACGAGACCGCCGGCGCCCGTTTACCTCAACACGGCGGCCCTGCATGCCGATTGGGTCATCGTTCACCTAATCCGGTGAACTCAGATGCTGTGGTTGGCCGTTGGGTCAAGGGCGGTGGCAGATTCCGTGGTGCACGTCGGTGGCTCATCACCGGCGTCCGCCTCATGCCGCCTCCGGCGGAGCAGGAGCAAGCTGCGAGAGATCCAGGCGCCACCCGGCGCTTCTGGAGCTCATCGTTCTTCGGACGCTGGCCGGTGGACCGTACGGGGCGAGGACCGCCGCACACCCTCCTGGGTGTCGGCCTGACTTCTCGCCGGCACGAGGCTTCGGCACTCGGGCGCGTGACAGAGCCCCCGAGAGACGGGAGCTCTGTGCTCACCCGGGAAGCCCCGGGCGGAAGGACAACACCATGACCGTGAAACGGTCCGACGACATCTACCCGCAGGTCAGCGCGCCCGCCTGGGCTGACAAACTCGCCGAGGCGATCGAGAACACCTGCGCGGACCACGAGGTTGTGCCGCCCCCGCGCGAGGCGGTCCTCGAAGGTCTGGCCGCCGCGCTCCCGGACACCGAGATCAAGGCCCTGATCACCGCCCCGCGCAACAGGAGAGTCCTCAAGCCCAGCGCCTCCCGGATCGTCCAGGCCGGCGACGAGAAGGTGCTCCTGCTGATGTGCGACGTCCACGGTGCCGCGGTGCTCCCGTGGGACCTCAACGACCGCACCGCCGTCTGCTGGTCGTCGCCCTCACCGGAGGCCAGCCAGCGCGTCAAGGACCTCGTCGCCGCCGAACTGGCGCTCCAGGACGCCACGAAGAGCGCGAAGACCGCCGAGAAGGCACGGGAAGCCCTGCGCCGGACGCCGGGGGACGACACGTACGCACCGCAGGCCCTGGCCGCGGCCACGCAGAAGCACCAGGACGCCGTCCGCCGCGTGCACGAGCTCGAATCCGAGCGGCGCGCCCTGCTCGCCGCGCTGGGCCACCGGCGCCCGCGCCCGGTGGTCCGCGCCGTCCAGGAGAACGGGCAGCCGATGGCGGCGCTCACCCTGACCGAGCAGCCCTACGCGGTGGCCGTGCACATGCAGCGGTACGCAGCCGACAACCTGGAGCGCGCCGGGAAGACCCGCGGGTACGACCTGGCCGAGTCCCTCGCGGACACGGGCCAGCTCTCCAAGGGGATGAACGTCCTGCAGCAGTGGCAGATCGCCCACGCCGACGGCACCGTGTCGAGGCCGTGGCGGCTGGCCGCGGTGACCGGGAACAACCGGGCACTGGCCCGTCTCGACGTCTTCAAGGTGCGCCCGGAACACCTGGTCACGGGGATGCCGCAGTCCCTCGTGCCCATGCCGAAGGACAAGAAGGACGGCCCCGAGCCGCTGCTGCTGAGTCAGCGGGAGGTCCTGAACCGGCTCTCCGCGAAGCTCAACCGGGACGGTGCGAAGCCGGAGACCGAGGCGACCGACCCGTCACGCCGGGCCGCGAAGATCGCCACGGTGTCCGCGGAGATCGTGATCGGCTGCACCAAGCCCGAGGCCCTGGAACACGTCCTGCGGGCCCTGAACGTCAACGACCACCTGCGCGGCATCCAGCCCTACGACGAGGACGCGCGGCTGATCGCCCTGTTCGCCACGCTCGTCGACGCCTACGCCCGGGAGTCCCTCCTCGCGGACGCGCTCGCAGAGGCGTTCCCCGACGCGCGAGGGGTGGACCTTCTCGACCTGGTGGGGGTGCGGGACGCGCTGACGGTCAACGGGCCGCTCGACCCGCTGGAACCGCTGCTGCGCGCGGGCAGCGACGTCTCCCCCGTCGCACTGCGGGACGTAGCAGTGAGCGCCATCACCGCGCTGGTGTTCCCCGGCATCCCGCCCATGCCCCAGCAGCAGACGAACGCGCGTGCCGTCCGCGACACCGGAAGGTTCTGGCCGGTCGTCAGGGGGACACTGCAGGAGCCGGCCTGGAGCCAGATCCGGGCGAAGACCGCCGAGGCGCGTACGCGCCTGTGGTCCGCAGCCGTCGCGCAGCTCTTCGTGCACCGGGGCAACATCCTCTCCGCCCTCGGTCTCTTCGGCACCACGGAGACCAGGGAGGGCGCCGGACAGGATCCGAGGCCGCTCACGGAACTGCTCCTTGGGGCGGAGGCCGGCGACGCGGCCGCGTGGGCCGCGCTGGTCCAGCGGATGACGCCAGTGCTGATCCATGCTCCGCAGCCGTTCATCACTCCGGGGCAGGGCAGCGAGGCGGGCGCCGGGCGTAAGGGGGTACGCCGCACCCCCAAGAGCGCTCTCGCCGCCCTGACACTGGCGTACACGGCGGGCGCGCCGGGTGTCAGCCGGGCTCTGCTGCTCGCGTTCGCGAAGGCGGTGCTGAAGCACCCGGACGCGCCGCGGCCGCCCGAGCCGGACGACGGTACGCCCCTGGTCTGCTACGGCGAGCAGCACTGGGCCGAGCCGGACCGGACGGCGATCACCGAGGGCATGGTGATCGCTCCGGACACCGAGGGCCGGCCCACCCGCTACGTCGCCGACAAGGCGTGGTTCGACGAGCTGTTCCCCGTGAGCCTCGGCACCCCGGTGCCGGCCACATCGTCCGCGACCACCGTCAACCCGCCCGCGGAAGCCGGAAACGCGGCGGACGCCGGTGCCCCGACCAGCGCGCACGGCGAGGCGGCTGCCGACCCGCGTGACCGCCTGGCCGCGCTGCGTCGGGAGCTGCCCGCGCGGGTCGAGCTCGTCGAGGGGGGCTACCAGAAGGCGGTGGACGCCGCCCACACCCTGATGACGGACTTCGAGGAGGCGCACCGCCTGCGTGTCCAGCTCGAGGAAGAGCCGCTCCCGGCTGAGCAGCGGATCGAGTGGATGGAGAAGCTGACGAAGGCACGGGCAGCTGCACAGGCCAGCGTGACCACGCTCCAGCAGGTGGAGGCGCTGATCCTGAAGGTCTGATCCGGCCGGGGCGGGCGGGACCCGAAGC
>NZ_JAELVH010000419.1 GCF_019399235.1 Streptomyces poriferorum
TCCGTCCTCATCGCCGACGAGGTCACCTCGGCGCTGGACGTCTCCACCCAGCGGGCCGTCGTCGGCGATGAGGACGGACGGGTCGAGAAGGGTGGAGATCACCATGACGGTGCGCTGTTTCATGCCGCCGGACAGCTCGATCGGGTAGCGGTTCAGGACGTCGTGGTCCAGGCCCACCAGGTCGAGGCGGCGGTGCAGTTCGGGCGTGTCCACGCTGACGCCGCGGGAGGCGAGCAGTTCGCGGATCATGCGTCCGATGCGCCGGGTCGGGTTGAGTGCGCTCATGGAGTACTGCGGTACGAGCGATATCCGGTGGAAGCGGAAGGCGTTCATCGCGCGGTCGTCGGCGACCGGCACGTCGTCGCCGTCGAGGGTGACGGTGCCGCCCGCGTGCCGCATCCGGCCGTCGAGGCGGATCAGCGACTTGCCGAGCGTCGTCTTGCCGCAGCCGGACTCGCCCGCCAGGCCCAGGATCTCCCCGTCGGCCAGGTCGAACGAGACGCCGTCCAGGGCCCGGACCTCGCCGCGCAGGGTGCGGTAGTGGACCCGTAGGTCGGTCACGGTCAGGGTCATGTGCTCAGGGCCTCTCCGGGATCGGTCACGGTGGAAGTCATGTCTCAGGCCTCCCGGAGTTTCGGGTTGAAGACCTCGTCGAGGCCGACGTTGGCGACGTAGAGCGCGCCGACGATCGCGGTGATCCCGGCGCCCGGCGGGACGAACCACCACCACATGCCCAGTTGGAGCGCGCTCCACTGCTGGGCGCTCTGCAGCATCATCCCGAGCGAGACGCCCTCGGTGGGGCCGAGCCCGATGAAGTCGAGGGAGGAGGCGATCAGGACGGAGCCGCCGAAGAGCAGGATGAACATCATGAAGAGGTACGAGCTCATGTTGGGCGCGATCTCGCGGAAGACGATCCGCCAGGTGCCGCTGCCGCTGAGCCGGGCCAGGTCCACGAACTCCCGGGTGCGCAGCGAGAACGTCTGCGCGCGGATCGCGCGTGCCGCCCAGGGCCAGGAGGTGAGCCCGATGAACAGACCCTGCACGGGCACCGAGCGGACGCCGAGGTAGGCGTTGATGATCAGCAGCACGGCGAGCGCGGGCAGTACGAGGACCACGTTGGTGAGCATGTTGAGGATCTCGTCGACCGCTCCGCCGCGGTAGCCGGCCAGGAAGCCGACGAGCATGGCGATGACGGCGGCGATGGCCCCGCCGACGACGCCGACCAGGAAGGTGGCGCGCAGCCCGTGCACGAACTGGGCGTACACGTCCTGGCCGAAGGTGGTGGTGCCCATCCAGTACGTGCCGTCCGGCGGCGCGGCCTGCGGGCCCACGTATTCGTTCGGGTCGGCGTTGTCGAGCAGCGGCGGTCCGATGATGCCGGTGAGCAGGAGCAGTACGACGACGGTGAACCCGATGATGAGCTTGGGGTTGCGCACGGCGTAGTGCAGCGTCTCGCGGCCGGGCCGGGCGGCTGCGGTGGGTGCGGCGGTCTCGGCGGCCGGTTCGGGCACGGTGCTCATGACTGGCCTCCTGCCATGCCGGTACGGGTCCGGGGGTCGACGACGACGTACACGATGTCGATGAGGAAGTTGGCGATCAGTACGCCGATGACGATGAACAGGAACGCGCCCTGGAGCAGGAAGAAGTCCTGGTTCTGGATCGCGGCGAGGATCAGCGAGCCGAGCCCGGGATAGGCGAACACGATCTCGGTGACGAGGGCCCCGGCCACCAGGACGCCCAGTTGGAGGGCGAGTCCGGTGATCTGGGGCAGGACGGCGTTGCGGAAGGCGTAGCGGCGGATGAGCCGCTGCGGTGCGCCGAGGGCCGAGAGATAGGAGGAGTAGTCGGACTCCAGCTCGTAGATGATCATGTTGCGCATGCCGATGGCCCAGCCGCCGAGCGCGACCAGGAAGAGCGAGAGGAACGGCAGCACCCAGTGCTGGAGCAGGTCCACGGCGAAGGCCGTGGACCAGGTCGGCTGGATGTCCAGGCTGTAGCCGCCGGAGAGCGGGAACCAGCCCGCCTTGGAGCCGAGCGCCCAGGCGAGGATGACGGCGATCCACATGTACGGCATCGCGGTCAGCAGGTAGCCGGCCGGCAGCACGGTGTTGTCGAGCACCTTGCGGCGGGCGGCCAGCGCCCCGGCCCAGTTGCCGACGAACCAGCTGAGCAGGACCGACGGGATCATCAGCCCCAGCGTGTACGGCAGCGCGTCGAGCAGCACGTCGGCGACGGGCTTGGGGAACACCCAGATGGACAGCCCGAAGTCGCCCTGCAGCAGGGCGCCCCAGAAGTGCAGGTACTGCTGCCAGACGGGCTCGTCGAAGCCGAACAGGTCGTTGTAGTAGGCGCGCATGGCCTCGACGGCCTCGGGCTGCGAGACCCGGGCCCTGGCCACCATGGCGGCGACGGGGTCGCCGGGCATGAAGCGCGGGATCATCCAGTTGACGGTGACGGCGACGACGAACGTCAGCGCGTAGATCAGAAGTTTGCGGGCGAAGTAGCGGCGCAAGGGAGCTCCCCGGAGAGAGCCCCGCCGTACGGGCGGCGGTCAGGGCGGCGCGCGCACGGCGGGGCGGTCATGGAATCGAGAACGGCCGGCGCACGGCCGGCCGGCCCCTGGGAAGGGCCGGCACGGAGCCGGTCCTTCCCGGAACGGCCGGCGCGGGGCCGGTCCTCCTCAGAACGGCCGTGTCACTTGACGGGCTTGATCTGGGTGAGGGCTTCAAAGCCGCCCATCTCCAGCCAGTTGCGCCACAGCGCCGGTGCGTACTTGGGCGCGCCCGCGGCGTCCGACGGCCAGTTCGTCCAGCTTCCGGTGGTGGACTGGGCCCAGAGGCCGTTGTACCAGAGCGGAATGACCGGCATCTCCTTGAGCTGGATCGCCTGGATCTTCGAGATGACCTTCTTCATGCCCTCGGTGTCGTCCGTCTTCACTCCGCCGAGTTCCTGGACGAGCTTCCAGGCCTCCTCGTTCTCGTACCGGCCGAAGTTGACGGTGTTCTGCTGCTTCTGGACGGGCAGCTGGAACATGTACTCGTAGTACGTCCACGGGGTGCTGGAGAGCTGGCGCTCGTTGTTGACGACGAGGTCGAAGTTGCCCTTGCCGCGCGTCTCGTTGAGGGCGTTCGCGTCGGGGAACTCGGTGGTGATGCTGATGCCCGCGTCCTTGGCGGACGAGGCGATGACCTTGGCGGCCTCCATCCAGTCGGTCCAGCCGGTGGGCACGGCCAGCTTCAGGCTGATCTTGGAGCCGTCCTTGTTCTCCACGAGGCCGTCGCCGTCGGTGTCCTTGTAGCCGGCGTCCGCGAGGATCTGCTTGGCCTTGTCGGTGTCGAAGGAGAAGCCCTCACGGGAGACCAGGTCCTGGTCGACGAACTTGTCCCACTGCGGGAGCAGACCCGTCGGGTTGGCGGGCTTGACCAGCTCCCCGTACACGCCCTTGACGATCTTCCCGGTGTCGACCGAGGCGGCGAGCGCCCGGCGGAAGGCCGCGTCGTTCATCGGCTTCCTCGTGGTGTTGGGCACCAGCCAGGCCGTGTTGGCGGAGAGCATGTAGGGCGGCTTGTCGTAGTACGAGACGACCTTCTTGCTCTTGATCAGCGAGGAGGCGCCGGGCAGGAAGTTGTTGCTGAGGTCCAGCTGGCCCTGACCCAGCTGACCGATGACCACCTCGTTGCTCGGGTTGGACACGTCGACGATGTAGCGGGGCGCGGGCTTCATGGAGAGCGCCTTGACGCCCCACCAGTCGTCGCGCCGCTGCCACACGACCCGGTCCTGGGAGTGGCTCTTGAGCGTGTACGCACCGGTGCCGACCGGCTTGTCGTTGACGCCGTCGAGGATCTCCTTCTCGGCGCGCTTGCTCCAGATGTGCTCCGGAACGATCGGCTGCCCGTAGAGGGTGAAGTCCCACTCCTGGTAGCGGGCCTGCTTGAAGGTGAAGCGGACCGTCGTGGCGTCCACCGCCTTCGCGTCCGACAGCCAGCTCCACAGGGTGTGGAAGGACGAGGCCTCGATCTTGCCGAGCCCGTAGGAGTACGCGACGTCCTTGGCGGTCAGCGGCTTGCCGTCCGACCAGGTGATGCCCGGACGGAGCTTCATCTCGTACGTCTTGTCGCCGGTCCAGCTGCCCGACTCCGCCAGCCAGGGCGTCAGCTTGCCCTCGTTGGGGTCGAAGTGGAACAGCGTCTCGTAGACCAGCCCCTTGGTGCCGGTGGCGTGGTCCCAGTTGTGCAGCGGGTTGTAGTTGGCCGGCGGCCCCCACTGCGTACCGGTGGTGTAGAGCGTCTCGTTGCGCGGGAGCGCGCCGCCCCCTCCGCCGCCGGAGCCGCCCGCCGAGGAGCCGCCCCCCGTGCACGCGGTGGCGGCGAGTGCGATCACGGCGAGCGTGGCCGCGGTCCGTCCCCGGAATCCCGTGCCCATCGTCCCTCCTTCTCCCCGCCGTCATTGCCGAGCGGAGTTACTGAACCGGGTAAGTGCCGTGAAGCTAAGGCCGCCGGGAGGGCATGTCAAGGGTGCGGGAGCGCTCCCATCCCTTTATTTTCATGGGCAGTTGAGCGATCATCGCTCCAGGAGAAGAGCCGCACACGCGAGGGTCGAAGTCCAAGGCGTTTCATGTAATACGAACCGGTTAAGCGAGGTCGCATTGCCCAGGCACCGCCCCACGATCGCCGATATCGCCCGCCGGGCCGGGGTTTCCAAGGTCGCGGTGTCCTACGCCCTGAACGACCGTCCGGGCGTCTCCCCCACGACCCGCGCCACCATCAAGGCCATCGCTCAGGAGATCGGCTGGCAGCCCAACAGCGCCGCCCGCGCCCTCACCCGCGCCCGGGCCGACACCGTCGGCCTCGCCCTCTGCCGGCCCGCCCGGCTGCTCGGCAGCGAACCGTTCTTCATGGAGCTGATCAGCGGCATCGAGAGCGAACTCTCCCCGCGCGGCTGCGCCCTGCTCCTCCAGGTCGTCACCGATCCGGCGCAGGAACTGGAGGTCTACCGCCGCTGGTGGGGCGAGGGCCGGGTGGACGGCGTGTTCCTCGCCGATCTGCGCAGCCCCGACCCCCGCATCGAGGGCGTCACCGAACTGGGGCTGCCGGCCGTGGTGATCGGCCACCCCTCCGCCGCCGGCCCGCTCCCCTCCGTATGGTCGGACGAGCACACGGCCCTCCGGGACACCCTCACGTACCTGACCGCACTGGGCCACCGGTCCATCGCCCGGGTCGCCGGGCTGCCCGGCCTCGACCACACGGAACTGCGCGACCGGGCCCAGGCCGGGATCTGCGCCGAACTCGGGCTCGGCGAGCCCGTCATCGTCCACACCGACTACTCCGGCCAGGACGGGGCGCACGCCACGCGACGCCTGATCAGCTCCCCGCGACGCCCCACCGCTGTCGTCTACGACAACGACATCATGGCCGTGGCCGGTCTTTCGGTGGCCCAGGAGATGGGGCTGGACGTGCCGGCCGACCTCTCGCTCGTCGCCTGGGACGACTCCCAGCTCTCCCGGGTGGTCCGGCCGCCGCTCACCGCACTGAGCCGCGACATCCCGGCGTACGGGGGGCATGCCGCGCGCATCCTGTTGTCCCTGGTCACCGACGGTACGGCGGCGGGCTTCGAGGACGCGGCGGCCCGGCTCGTCCCGCGCGGGTCGACGGCCCCGCCGCGGTAGGCGGGGACGGCCCTCGGGGTCGGTGTCATACCGCAGGAGGACGCCGGGCACCCCGTGATGCGACTCAAGGCTGCCCCCGGAACGGGCACCGGGGGTGACGACCGGCGGCCGGCCGGCGGAGAGGATGGAGCAGTGCCCCTGCCCCGGGCCCCCGCCGCCCGGCGTGGCCGTCGGGCGGGCCCCGTCCCGTACGAACCGACCCTGGAGTCTCCCGTGACCACCATGTCCACCGCTCACCGCGCCACTGCGGTGGCCGCCCGCGCCACGGAACTGTCGAAGGTCTACGGGGAGGGCGAGACCAAGGTGACCGCCCTGGACCGGGTCACCGTGGACTTCCCGCAGGGCGAGTTCACCGCGATCATGGGCCCGTCGGGCTCCGGCAAGTCCACGCTGATGCACTGCGTCGCCGGTCTCGACAGCTTCACCGGCGGTTCCGTGCGCATCGGTGAGACGGAGCTGGGGTCCCTCAAGGACAAGCAGCTCACCCAGCTGCGCCGGGACAAGATCGGTTTCATCTTCCAGGCGTTCAACCTGCTGCCGACGCTCTCCGCGCTGGAGAACATCACGCTGCCGATGGACATCGCGGGCCGCAAGCCCGACCAGGACTGGCTGCGCAAGGTCATCGAGATGGTGGGCCTCGCCGACCGGCTGAAGCACCGCCCGACCGAGCTCTCCGGCGGCCAGCAGCAGCGCGTCGCGGTCGCCCGCGCGCTGGCCTCGCAGCCCGAGATCATCTTCGGCGACGAGCCCACCGGAAACCTGGACTCCCGCTCCGGCGCCGAGGTCCTCGGCTTCCTGCGCAACTCGGTGCGCGAACTGGGCCAGACCGTGGTGATGGTGACCCACGACCCGGCCGCCGCCTCCTACGCGGACCGGGTGATCTTCCTCGCGGACGGGGCGATCGTGGACCAGATGATGCACCCCACCGCGGACGGGGTGCTGGACCGGATGAAGGCGTTCGACTCCAAGGGCCGCACCAGCTGAGCCCCGGCCCTCCCCGGGCCCCCGGTTCCTGTCCGGAGT
>NZ_JAELVH010000041.1 GCF_019399235.1 Streptomyces poriferorum
GCCCCTCCTCCCCCCGGCCCCGCTCACCGGTGCCGCCGCCATCCGCGGCCCGTCGAACGACGCCGTGGGCGATGTGGACCGTCTACGCCTCCAGGTTCAACGGATCTAGCCCCGGCCACCGACCGTTCCCGGACGTCCCGGGAACGGTCCCGCGTGCCCGCAGCCCATCCGTGTCACGAACCGAAGGACCCACCATGGCCTCCGCCAAGAAGCAGAACACCCCTGCCGCCGCCCGCCGCGCCAAGCTGGAGGAGGCCCGCCGCAAGGAGCGGGCCCGCGAGCGTCGCAGCCGCATCATCACGATCACCGCGGCGGTCGTCGTCGTGGCCGGTCTGGTCGCCGGAGGCGGCTACCTGATGAACGAGGCCGACGAGCAGGACAAGGCCGAGACGGCAGCCAAGTCCTCTCCCGTCGAGGGCGAGAAGAGCTGGGAGAAGCTCACTCAGGAGCATGTCGAGAAGAAGGTCGACTACCCGATGAACCCGCCGGTCGGCGGCGACCACAACCCGGTGTGGATGAACTGCGACGCCGACGTCTACACCAAGGAGATACCGAAGGAGAACGCCGTCCACTCGCTGGAGCACGGCGCCGTCTGGGTCACGTACACCAGCAAGGCGAGTCCGGCCGACGTCAAGAAGCTCGAAGAGAAGGTCGAGGCCACGCCGTACTCCCTGATGAGCCCGGTGGAGGACCAGGGGTCCCCGCTGATGCTCAGCGCCTGGGGCAAGCAGCTGGCCGTGAAGAGCGCCTCCGACGCCCGCGTCGCGCAGTTCTTCACGAAGTACGTCCAGGGCCCGCAGACCCCGGAGCCTGGTGCCGCCTGCTCCGGCGGGATCGCCAAGTGACGTCCCCGGCCCGGGTGTCACGGCCGATGGCGCTGGCCGGCGGGGCGGTGCTGCTGCTCGCGCTCTGCCTGGTCGCGCTGACGCTCGTACGTCCCTCCTCCTCGGCCCCCTCCGCCACCGCGGCCGCCGCGGCTCCCGCCGAGACCTCGGCCGATGTCGGATTCGCGCGCGACATGGCGGTCCACCACCAGCAGGCCGTCGAGATGTCGTTCATCGTCCGGGACCGCACCTCGGACGTGGCGGTGCGCCGGCTCGCGTACGACATCATCAACACCCAGGCCAACCAGCGGGGGATGATGCTGGGCTGGCTGGAGACGTGGGGCCGTGCGAAGAGCTCTCCCGGGCCGCCCATGGCGTGGATGGGGCATACCGTCACGCCGCGGGACGGCGCGCTGATGCCCGGCATGGCGACCGACACCGAGCTCGACGCGCTCCGCGCGGCCAAGGGCCGGGACGCCGAGGTGCGCTTCCTGAAGCTGATGACCGCGCATCACCGGGCCGGGGCCGAAATGGCTCAGGCGGCCGCCACCGCGGCGGGGACCGACGAGATCCGGAACCTGGCCTCGGGCATGGTCCTGGGGCAGCGGTCGGAGATCGCGCTCATGGCCGACATGCTCCGGGACCGCGGGGCCACGGCCTGAGCACCGTCCCGGTCAGGCCGCTCCCGCGAGTGGCCGGACCGGGACATCGCGACCGTACTGACGTACGGGATCGCATAGGCTCGGCACCGATATGAAGAGCAACCTCACGCCTCTGGGGCCCAAGGCCGACAAGGACACCGTCCGGCGCAGCAACCTCAGCCTCGTGCTCCGGGCCGTCCGTGACGAGGCCGAGGGTGAGGCGACCCGGGCCGGGGTCGCCGCGCGGGTGGGACTGACCCGGGCCGCCGTGTCCTCGCTCGTCGAGCAGCTGCTCGACAGCGGGTTCCTCACGGAGTCGGGCAAGACGTTCAGCGGCCAGGCCGGCCGGCCCGGAACCGCACTCAAGACGGCCCGCACCGGGCCGGCCGGGCTCGGCGTCGAGGTCAACATCGACTACGTGTCGGTGGTGGTCGTCGATCTGGCCGGGACCGGCCGGGTCCGGCTCACCGAGCATCTCGACAACCGGGGCGCGCCGCCCGCCGAGGTGCTGGCGCGCGCGGCCGGGATCGCCGCGCGCACCCTGGACTCGGCGCGCGAGCAGGAGCTGTTCCCGGTCGGCGTGGCACTGGCGCTGCCCGGCCTGGTCTCCGGTGGCTCGGTGCGTCAGGCGCCGAACCTGGGCTGGAACCAGGTGCCCGCCGAGGAGCTGTTCGCCGCCGCCCTGGCAGCCGAGCGCCCCGATCACGAGGCGCTGACGGTGAGTTCGGAGAACGAGGCCAATCTGGCGGCGCTGGCCGAGCTGTGGTTCGGCGGGCTGGGCCGGATCCGGACGTTCCTCTACCTGACCGGTGAGATCGGCGTCGGCGGCGCCCTGGTGATCAACGGCGAGCTGCTGCGCGGTGCGCACGGGTTCGCCGGGGAGATCGGGCACGTGGTGGTGGACTCGGAGGGGCCGCAGTGCCGGTGCGGGTCGCGCGGCTGCCTGGAGCAGTACGCGGGACAGGCGGCGCTCCTGCGGTCGGCGGGGATCGAGGAGAGCGGCAGCGGGATCGGGGTCGCCGAACTGGAGCGGCGTACCCGGGCCGGGGACGAGCGGGCGGTGGCCGCGGTCGCGGATGCGGGCCGGATGCTGGGGCGGGTGCTGTCGGGGGCGGTGAACCTGCTGGACCCGGACGCGGTGGTGCTCGGCGGGGTCTACCGGAACCTGATGCCGTGGCTGGCGCCGCCCGCCGACGAGGAGCTGACGGACCGGGTGGTGTCGGGGCTGTGGACCCCGGGGAGCGGCCGGCTGCGGGCCTCGTCCGTGGCGGGTGACGCGGCGCGGGGTGCGGCGGCGCTGGTGATGACGGACGTGCTGGCCGACCCGGTGGCGTACGCGGGGCGGCCGAGCGCCTGAACGGATGAGGGAGGGGAGGGACGCCGGTGCGTTCCTCCCCCTCCCCCGTTCCCGTGCGGTCAGCGGACGCCGAGCAGGTGGTCCATCGCCAGCTGGTCCAGCGCCTCGAACGCCATGCCGCGCTCCGCCGCCGCGGTCACGTCGAAGTCCTCGAAGGCGGAACGGTCGGCCAGCAGGCCCGCCACGCCGTCCTCGGCGGTGCGCTGCGCCAGCTCGTCCAGACGGGACGCGCGCAGCGCCTCCTGGACCGCCGGGTCCGCGCGGAAGGCGGCGGCGCGCTCCTTGAGGATCAGGTAGTTGCGCATGCAGCCCGCGGCCGAGGCCCAGACGCCGTCGTAGTCCTCGGTCCGCGGCGGCTTGAAGTCGAAGTGGCGCGGGCCCGCGTAGTCCGAGTTCTCCAGCAGGTCGACGAGCCAGAAGGCCTGGCGCAGGTCGCCGGCGCCGAAGCGGAGGTCCTGGTCGTACTTGATGCCGGACTGGCCGTTGAGGTCGATGTGGAAGAGCTTGCCCGCCCACAGGGCCTGCGCGATGCCGTGCGCGAAGTTCAGCCCGGCCATCTGCTCGTGGCCGACCTCGGGGTTCACGCCCACCATCTCGGGGCGCTCCAGGCGCTCGATGAAGGCGAGGGCGTGGCCGATGGTGGGGAGCAGGATGTCGCCGCGCGGCTCGTTCGGCTTGGGCTCGATCGCGAACTTCAGGTCGTAGCCCTGCTCGGTGACGTAGTCGCCCAGCAGGTCGAAGGCCTCCTTCATGCGGTCGAGTGCGACGCGGATGTCCTTGGCGGCGCCCGACTCGGAACCCTCGCGGCCGCCCCAGGCGACGTAGGTGGTGGCGCCGAGCTCGACGGCGAGGTCGATGTTGCGGAGCGTCTTGCGCAGGGCGTAGCGGCGGACGTCGCGGTCGTTGGCGGTGAAGGCGCCGTCCTTGAAGACGGGGTGGGTGAAGAGGTTCGTCGTCGCCATCGGAACGACGAGTCCGGCCGCGTCCAGCGACTGCCGGAACCGCTTCACGATGCCTTCGCGCTCGGAGTCCGTCGAGCCGAACGGGATCAGGTCGTCGTCGTGGAAGGTGACGCCGTACGCGCCGAGCTCCGCGAGGCGCTGGACGGAGTCGACCGGGTCGATCGCCTCCCGGGTCGCGTCCCCGAACGGGTCGCGACCCTGCCAGCCCACGGTCCACAGACCGAAGGTGAACTTGTCCTGCGGGGTGGGCGTGAAGCGATCCGTCATGGTCCTGCCGCCTTCGGTGCCGTGGGTCCGCAGCCGGTCGAACGGCCGAACCTCAATTTGTTCACTGTCATGACTAATCATGCACGGACCACCCCTGCGGCGTAACCCCCCGTCCCGGAAAATCCGGAGCGGCCCCTGTTCGGGACGGGTTCCGTCGCGTAATTTGTTCACCGCACGATCAAATCCCGGCGGGATGAGAGCCCGCAGTGCGAGGGTCCACGGCCGGGAACCACCTGAACCAGAGATCGAGGTCAGCCATGCCGCCGCATGAGGTCGTCATCGGTGTGGACAGTTCCACCCAGTCCACCAAGGCCGCGTTCGTCGACGCCGCCACCGGCCGGCTGCTCGCCGTCGGCCGTGCCCCGCATGTCGTCACCGGCGAGGGCGGAGCGCGCGAGACGGATCCCGAGGTGTGGTGGCAGGCGCTGCGTGACGCGGTCACCGCCGGGCTGAAGGAGTCCGGCGTCGCCGCCACCGCCATCACCGGGATCGCTGTCGCCGGACAGCAGCACGGACTGGTCGTCCTCGACGGTGCGGGGCGCCCGCTGCGTCCCGCACTCCTCTGGAACGACACCCGCTCCGCCCCGCAGGCCACCGCACTCACCGCGGCCCTGGGCGGCGCCGACGCCTGGACCGCGCGCACCGGCTCGGTTCCCGTCGCCTCGATGACCGCGTCGAAGTGGCAGTGGCTGCGGGAGAACGAACCGGAGACCGCCGCCGCGACCGCCGCGATCCGGCTCCCCCACGACTTCCTGACCGAGCGCCTCTCGGGCCGCGCCGTCACGGATCCGGGCGACGCGTCCGGCACCTGCTGGTACTCGACCGCGACCGGTTCCTACGACCCGGAGCTCCTCGCCCTGCTCGCCATCGACCCGGCGCTGCTGCCCGAGGTGGCGGCGAGCGGAGCGGCGCGCGCCGGGTCGCTGACGGCCGAGGCCGCGGAGGCCCTCGGACTGCCCGCCGGGATCGCCGTCGCCGCGGGCACCGGGGACAACATGAGTGCCGCCGTCGGCCTCGGGCTCGGCGGCGCGGGGCTCCTGGACCACCCCGTCCTCAGCCTGGGCACCTCGGGCACGGTCTTCACCGCGTCCCGGGCCCGGCCGGCCTCCCCGGCACTCGCCGGGTTCGCCGCGGCGGACGGTACGTACCTGCCGCTGGCCTGCACCCTCAACTGCACGCTCGCCGTGGACAAGGTGGCCGCGCTGCTGGGTTTGGACCGCAATGACGCGACGCCTGGCGGCGAAGCCGTACTCCTGCCCTACCTGGACGGCGAACGCACCCCCGACCTGCCCACCTCGGCCGGCCTCCTCACCGGCCTGCGCCACGACACCACCCCGCAGCAACTGCTGGGAGCCGCCTACGAGGGCGCGGTCGTCACCGTGCTGCGCGCACTCGACGAACTCCTGCGGGCCTGCGGACTCGACCCGGACGACCCCGAGGTGGCGAACCGTCCGCTCCGGCTGATCGGCGGCGGCGCCCAGGGTCGTGTGTGGGTGGAGACCGTACGCCGCCTCTCCGGGCGGCCGGTGACCGTGCCCTCCAGCGGGGAACTGGTCGCGCTGGGCGCGGCCGCGCTCGCCGCCGCCGCGGCCACGGGTGCGGACCCGGTCGCGATCGCCACCGGCTGGGACACCGGCGAAGAGACGTGCCTGGAGGCCGTCGAAAGGGACCTCGCCGCCTGGGAGCGGGTCGGGTCGGTACTGGAACGGGCGGCCGCCCCTCTGCTGGGAGCGGACCGGCCGATCTGACGGAAGGAGCGGACCGGCCGACCCGAACCTGCCCAGCCGGCCGAATCAGCCGACTGGTTCAGCGGACCGTTCGCCCAGCCGGTTCAGCGGGCCGTTCGCCCAGCCGGTTCAGCGGACCGTTCAGCTGACCGTCTGTCATGTCCCGTCGCACGCCGCACACAAGCGCGTGCGACGGCCACCGGCCGTTTTGGATAGCGAACTGATGTTCACTACTATCCGGCGATGATCATAAGAAGAAGGCTGACGGTCGGGGTGGGCATTCTGCTCGCCACCCTGACCGCCGGGCTCGGCTCGGTGCTGCCCGCCTCGGCCGATGAAACCCCCGCCAACGCCTCCCCCAAGGTCGAGCTGGTGCTCGACGTCAGTGGCTCCATGCGGACCCGCGACATCGACGGCCAGTCCCGGATGACCGCGGCGAAGCAGGCGTTCAACGAGGTCCTGGACGCGGTGCCCGAGCAGGTACAGCTCGGCATCCGCACCCTCGGCGCCGACTACCCGGGCGACGACCGGAAGGTCGGCTGCAAGGACACCAAGCAGCTGTACCCGGTCGGCCCGCTGGACCGTACCGAGGCCAAGACCGCGGTAGCCACCCTCGCCCCCACCGGCTGGACCCCGATCGGCCCGGCCCTGCTGGGCGCCGCCGACGACCTGGAGGGCGGCGACTCCACCCGCCGGATCGTGCTGATCAGCGACGGCGAGGACACCTGCGGTCCGCTCGACCCATGCGAAGTCGCCCGTGACATCGCGGCGCGCGGCATCCACCTGGTCATCGACACCCTCGGCCTGGTGCCGAACGCGAAGATCCGCCAGCAGCTCACCTGCATCGCGGAGGCCACCGGCGGCACGTACACCGCCGTCCAGCACACCGATGAACTCTCCGGCCGCGTCAAGCAGTTGGTGGACCGGGCGGCCGCACCCGTCGTCACCCCGGTCGCGACCGAGGGCGCCGGCAGCTGCACCGACGCCCCGCAGCTCAAGCCCGGCCTCTACACCGACCGCGAGAAGTTCGCCGAGCACCGCTGGTACCGCGTCGACGTGCTGCCCGGCCAGGAACTCCGCGCCTCGGTCAGCGTGTTCGCCGACCGCGCCGTCAACAACGACTACGGCATGCTGCTGCGTGCGGTGACCGTGCACGGCCGGGAGATCGTCAGAGGTGCGGAGTCCGGTACCGGACGTACCGACGCGATCTCGTCCGGGCTGCGCTACCCGAAACCCGAGCTGGACACGGACGGTGACGTCAAGCCGGCCGCGGAGACCGTCTGTCTGCAGGTCTCCAACTCGTTCTCCGCGCCCGCCTCGGTGAAGACCGCTCCCGGCATGCCGGTGGAGCTGACGATCGACCTGGTGGACGCCCCCGACGCGGCGGACGACGCCGCGGCGTTCGGTCTCGGTCGCGGCTGGTGGCTGCTGGGCGTGCTCGTCCTGACCGGACTGATCGCGGGTCTGCTGACCGGCTGGATCTCGCGCTGGCGCTTCGCCGTATGGAGGACCCACTGATGTTCCGTACGAGACGCGCGCTCGCGGGCGCGCTGCTGACCGGCCTCGCCCTGCTGACCGGGGCGGGTGCCGCCGTCGCGGACGACCCGTCGCCGAGCCCGAGCGCCTCCGGTGACGGGTCGGGCCCCACGGAGGCGGGCACCACCTTCCGCACCGCCACGGCGATCCAGCCGGACCAGCTCGCCACCGCGGGCGCCTCCACCGGCGACTACCTGTACTGGGTGTTCCCGGCGGACGCCGGACAGCGGGCCACGGTCAAGGCGAAGATCACCCTTCCCGAGACCGCCACCCGGCACGGCGACTCGACCTGGCAGGTCGACGTGTACGACGGGCTGCGGCGCCGTCAGGCCTGCATGTACGGGAAGCAGACCGGCAAGGCCGCGGCCGATGCCGCCACGGTCGAGCTCACCTGCGTGCTGCGTACGGTCAGGGCCTGGTCCGAACCGTGGGCCAACGACCCGCTGCCCGGCAGCTACTACGTCCGCCTCACGGTCGTCGACCTGCCCTCGGCGGACCTCGGGCTGCCGGTGCGGACCGAGGTCGAGGTCGCGGCCGACGGCAGGGGCGGCGCCGGGGATGTCGACGGCACGCTCTCCGAGCCGCTGGTTCCCGGCGTGTCCTCGGTCGGGCAGGCCGCCGACGGGGCGTCGGCCGCCCCGGTCGCCCTCGCGGGCGAGCCGGAGGACGGCTGGGCCTCCGGCTGGTGGACCGACCGCTGGCTGTGGACGGTCGGCGGCGGCGTGCTCGGTGCGATCGCGGCCGTCTTCGGCTACTCGCTGACGCGCGGCAGCGGCCGCCCGTCCAGGGTCCCGCCGGGCGTCTGACGTCCCGCAGTCGGGCAGGCCGGACGACCGGTCTGCCCGACGCGCGGTCAGACATCCCTGAGTGGCGGCCTCCCGTCAGCTCGAAGATCATGGCCCGGTCAGGATCGGCCCGCTCTTCGCTACGGGAACCAATGGCAGTGCATCGAGCTTCAGCCCAGTGGTGTGCTTCCAACCACTGCTCCGAGTGGCAGGACAGGGCGGGCGGTTCTGCTGCTCGACATAAAACATGCGTGCGAAGAGGCGAGGCAGTGACGGCCCGTACGAATGTTCCGATGTACGGCTATAACCCGACGGTCTTAAGTTGATCGTCATGCAGCTTCGGTACACCTTCCGCCTGTACCCGAACGGTCCTCAACGTGCGGCGTTGTCGAGGGCGTTCGGGTGCGCCCGTGTCGTGTTCAACGACGCGTTGCGCGCCCGCAAGGACGCCCATGAGCAAAAGTTCCCATTCCTGAAGTCCGGGGAGCTGTCGAGGCAGGTCATCACCGAGGCGAAGAGGACCGGAGCTCGGGCGTGGCTGGGTGAGGTGTCGGCGGTGGTGTTGCAGCAGTCGCTGCGGGATCTGGACACGGCGTTCACGAACTTCTTCGCCTCGTTGAAGGGCATCCGCAAGGGGCCGAAGGTCGCGGAGCCGCGGTTCAAGTCCCGCAAGGACAGCCGGCAGTCGGTCCGCTTCACGAAGAACGCCCGGTGGAAGATCACCCCGGGCGGGGATCTGGTGCTGCCGAAGATCGGTGCGCTGCGCGTGAAGTGGTCCCGCCCCCTACCCTCGGCCCCCTCCACGGTGACCGTGATCAAGGACGCGGCCGGACGGTACTTCGCCTCCTTCGTCGTCGCGACCGAACCCGAGACGCTTCCCGCTGTCGACCCGGTGGTCGGTATCGACCTCGGCCTTGGGCACTTCGCGGTCCTGTCCGACGGAACGAAGATCAGCAGCCCGCGGTTTCTGCGGCGGGCGGAGAAGAAGCTGAAGCGGGAGCAGCGCAGCCTGTCCCGCAAGGCCAAGGGTTCGAAGAACCGGGAGAAGGCGCGGGTGAAAGTCGCCCGTGCTCATGCGCAGGTGGCTGATGCGCGGCGCGAGTTCCACCACCAGCTCTCCACACGGATCATCCGCGAGAACCAAGCGGTGGCTGTGGAGGACCTGGCGGTGAACGGGCTCGCCCGCACACGTCTCGCTAAGTCCGTGCATGATGCGGGGTGGGCATCGTTCGTGGCGATGCTGGAGTACAAGGCCGCTCTGTACGGGCGGATCTTCGTCCGGATCGGTCGTTTCGAGCCGACCAGCCAGGTCTGTTCCGTCTGTCGCGTCAAGGACGGCCCCAAGCCCCTGCACATCCGAGTGTGGCAGTGCCAGGCATGCGGGGCGGTCCTGGACCGGGACATCAACGCGGCGGTCAACGTCGCACTGGCCGCCGGACTGGCGGTATCAGCCTGTCGAGCGCAGGTAAGACCGGGATCCCTGATCCCGGCACAGCGCGAAGAAGCAGGAACCCACCGAGACGGCCAACCGACCGTGGCAGGAATCCCCACCCTTTCCATAGGGTAGGGAGCGGAAGTCAAACGCTCATGGTGCTGATCGCCAAGGCGCTCGGGCAGAGCCGGGAGCGGACGATGGGCCTGCTGTCGGGGTACGTCGGCAACCCGGCGATCACCGCGTACGCCAACAGCCGGGTCACCGACAGCCGCGTCAACAACGGGTACTCGACGCTGTTCGCGCTCGCCATCCTCGTCAAGATCGTCTGCATCCAGCTGATCGTCGGGCTCTGAGTCCCGCGGACGCTCAGCCGGCCGGCTGCCGCGAGGCGGCGAACGGGCCGTCGCCGTCGAACACCAGCCCGGCGAAACGGTCGCCGATACGGCGATGGGTGGCGGCGTCCGGGTGGAGCTGGTCCGGCAGCGGCAGTTCGGCGAAGTCCTGCTCGCCGTAGAGGCCGCGGCCGTCGAGGTAGTGGAGGTTCGGGTCGTCGGCCGAGCGCTGCGTCACGAGGCGGCTCAGTTCGTCCCGGATGATGTTGAGCGTCAGTTTCCCGGCGGCACGTTCCGCCGGATCGCCCATCGCCACGAACCGGAGCCTGCCCTCGGCGAGGTTGCTGAAGTCGGGGGCGCTGGGGCCGGGGGTGTCCTCGTGAATCGGGCACAGAAGGGGCGAGACGACCAGGAGCGGTGTGGCCGGGTGCCCCTCCCTGATGGTGTCGAGGAATCCGTGCACCGCCGGGGCGAAGGCGCGCAGCCGCATCAGGTCGGCGTTGACGATGTTGATGCCGATCTTGACGCTGATCAGGTCCGCGGGGGTGTCGCGCATCGTACGGGCCGTGAACGGGTCGAGCAGGGCGCTGCCGCCCAGGCCCAGGTTGATGAGTTCCACCCCGCCGAGCGAGGCGGCGCGTGCGGGCCAGGTGGACGTCGGGCTCGCGGCGTCGGAGCCGTGACTGATCGAACTGCCGTGGTGCAGCCATACCTTGCGGCCGCTGTCCGGTGCGGGTTCGACGGCGGCGTCGGTGCGCAGGGCGACGAGTTCGGTGGCCTCGTTGTACGGCAGCCAGATCTCGATGTCCTTGGGGCCCTCGGACAGCCCGGCGAACCGGATGGTGCCGACCGGGCCGGGCCGGGTCTCCACGGATCCGGTCGTCATGTCCACCACGCGGACGTTCCCGCCGGTGGCGCCCGCCTGTCCGGCGGGACGGCCGTCGACGAGCAGGTCGTACACACCGTCCGGCCGGGGCGGCGCGCCCACGTAGGCCGTACTGGTGCGCAGGGCGTCCAGTTCGATGGTGGTGGCACGGGTGCGGAACACCAGCCGTACGCCGGAGGGCTGGGCCTCCGCCATGGCCAACTGGTCGTCGGCGCACTGCGCGCGGGCCCATGCGGGCAGCCGGTGCGGGCGCAGCCCGTGTGCGGTGTGCTCGATGTCGAGCGCGCCGCGCAGGAGGGCGGCGGTGATGGGGGTGGTGTGCATGTCTCTCCGCCTGTTGCTCGAAACGTCTGGGGGTGGGAGTCGGCGTCAGCGGGCCGGCGGCCGCCGGCCCGCAGGGATCGTGGTCAGCGCGGGACCGGCGGGCCGGCGGCCGCGCGGGCCCGCTGAGTTCGTGGTCAGGGCGCGGGCCAGTTGCGCAGCAGGGCGTCCAGGGCGTCCACGATCCGCGACCAGGACTCCTGCGAGTCGGGCGCGCTGTGACTGAACCCGCCCTGCGCCTCCAGGCTGACGTAGCCGTGGAAGACGCTGCCCAGCAGCCGGACAGCGTGTGTCTCGTCCGGTTCGGTCAAGTCGTAGCCGCGCAGGATCGCCCGGGTCATCCGCGAGTGCCGGCCCCCGGCACTGGCGGCGGCCGCCTCCGGGTCGAGCCTGTACTGCGCCGCGGCGTAGCGGCCGGGATGCTCGCGGGCGTAGTCGCGGTACACGTCGGCGAAGGCGCCCAGGGCGTCCTTGCCGGCCCGGCCGGCCAGGGCGGCCGCCCCCCGGTCGGCGAGCTCCTCCAGGGCGAGCAGGGCGATCCTGGTCCTGAGGTCGTGGGAGTTCTTCAGATGTGAGTACAGGCTGGCGACCTTGACGTCGAACCGCCGGGCAAGAGCCGAAACGGTCACCTGATCGAAGCCGACCTCGTCGGCCAGCTCCGCCCCCGCACGGGTCAGACGTTCCAGGGTCAGTCCCGCACGCACCATGAGCCGCTCCTCTGTTCCGACTACACCCATCATGCATCTGCCTAAAACCTTTAGGCAAATAGTTACTCGATATAGGCGTGGCTGATCACGGCGTCCGACCGGCCGCCCGCCCGTGCCACGTCCCGACTACTCTCGACAACTCACGTACTCCACAAGGCCGGTGGCGCCTGACCGACCGGCCGGACCCTCAGAGCGGAGACTCTTCATGTCCACGGAGACCGGCCCGGCCGTCGATGCCGGACCGCGCGGCCACAGGATCGTGCCGGGCCCGAAGGGCCTGCCCTTCCTCGGGAACATGCCGCAGTTCGGAAAGAACCCTCTCGCGTTCTTCGAGCGGCTGCGCAGCCACGGAGACCTGGTCCAGTGGCGCTTCGGCCCCAACTCCTGTGTGTTCGTAGCCGATCCGGAGTGCATAGGCGAACTGCTCACCGAGACGGAGCGCACCTTCGACCAGCCGGCGCTCGGCATCGCCTTCCGTACCGTGATGGGCAACGGCGTCGTGGTGGCGCGCGGCACCGAGTGGCGGCGCAAGCGGTCGCTCGTGCAGCCGTCCGTACGGCCGAAGCAGGTCAGGTCGTACGCGACGACCATGGCGGGCAGCACGGTGGAGCTCGCGGACAGCTGGTCGGGCGGCGAACGCATCGACATCAAGCGGGAGATGGCGGCGCTGACACAGAAGATCGCGGTCCGCACGATCTTCGGCGTCGACACCCCCGCCGACGCCGAGGCGATGGGCCGGGCGATGGACGTGGCGCAGGCGGAGATCGGCAAGGAGTTCGCGGGCATCGGCGCACTGCTCCCGGACTGGGTACCGACCCCGGGCCGGGCCAGGATCAAGAAGGCCGCCGCGGTCATCGACGCCGAGGTGGGCCGGGTCGTCGCCCGGCACCGCGATGGCGGGGACGAGCGTCCCGACCTGCTCAGCCGGCTGCTCACCGCCGTCGACGAGACGGGCGCGAAGCTCGACGACCGGGAGATCCGCGACGAGACGGTCACGCTGTACATCGGCGGCCACGAGACGACGAGTTCGACGCTCGTGTGGGCCTGGTACCTCCTGTCCCGCAATCCGGGGGCCCGGGCCGCCCTGGCCGAGGAGCTGGACCGGGTGCTCGGTGACCGCGAGCCGGGGTTCGACGACTACGCGCAGCTCACGTACACCCAGGCGGTGGTCAAGGAGACCCTGCGGCTGTACCCGACGATCTGGCTGGTCACCGGGGTCGCGAAGGAGGGGGCACGGATCGGCGGTCTGCCGATTCCGGAGGGGACCAGGGTGTGGAGCAGCCAGTGGGCCACCCATCGGGACGAGCGGTGGTTCCCCGAGCCGGAGGAGTTCCGTCCGGAGCGGTGGGACGCGGAGACGGGCGACGAGATCGCGGAGTACGCCTGGTTCCCGTTCGGCGGGGGGCCGAGGGTCTGCCTGGGCACCCGGTTCGCGATGGTCGAGGCGGTGCTGATCCTGGCGGTGCTCGCGCGGCGCTTCGAGCTGGACGTCGACCCGGGCACGGTCAACCCGGTGCCGACACTGACGTTGCAGCCGGACCGCGAGGTGATGGCCACGGTCCGCGCGCGGTAGCGGATTCCTCGACCCAGGACAGCCCGGGACGGCGCGGGGCAGGGCGGGACAGTGCGGGCGGGGCGGAGAAGGTCACCCGCGGAGCGGAACAGCGCAGGGCAGGGCAGACCATCTTCGGAGCGGGGCAGGGCAACGGCTGACAGCGACAGATACTGAACCGATATGTCCGATCTATCACCATGAACCGGGCATACCGTTCAGAATGTCCCTGTCGGCCGTACCGGTCGGCCACCGGGGCCCTGTGGCCACGATCGCAGGCTGTCGATCCAAGGGGAGAAACATCATGCGTCCGAGTTCCGCTCTCACCGCCGCGCTCACCGCCGCGGCCGCCCTGGCCCTGACGGCCACCGGGGCGTCGGCCACGGCCGGCGCGGCCACCCCCGGGGCGTCGGCCCGCCCGGCCCACTGCCAGGAGAAGGCCCTCAGGATCTCCGCCTCCCCCGGCGACCGGCGCCACGTGGCGCGGATCGCCGTCACCAACCGGGGCGGCCGCACCTGCGTCGTGGACCGCATCCCGACGGTCACGTTCCGGGGCCTCGACGGCTCGGCCCAGCCCGTCCCGCCCGCGACCAGCGGTTCGTACGTGCTCTCGCCGGGTGAGCGCGGCTACGCGGCCGTGCGCACGGCGGAGCGCGGCACCCGCCAGGGGCATGTCGTCCGCAGCCTGTCCGTGGCGGCGGACCCCGCGCACTACGGAGTCACCTTCGGCGCGGCCACCGTGGGTATGGACCGCGGGATCCGGGTGTGGGAGCCGGTGACCACGCTCTGGCACACCTCGCGCGGCGCTGCGGACCGGGCCCTGGCCGCGGCGACGCGCTGAGCCACGTACGAGCGGGGCGGGGACGACAGCCGTAGAGGCCGTCGTCCCCGCCCCGCGGACGTACTACAGCGTGACCGTCCCCATCCCCTCCGCCGTGGCCCCCGTCGCCTCCGCGACGACGCGGTAGAGGCGCTCCGTGCCCTCGGAGGTGACGGTCAGGGTCTCCCCGTCCCGCACCACCCGGAACTCGGCGGCGGTCGCGCCCGTCAGGTCCGGCACGCTGACGGACGTGCCGTCGGCGGCGGACTCCGTGGACGCCCCGCCGAAGACCCTCAGGGTGAGCCCGTCGAGCCAGTCGCTGTCGGGCCGCTGGTCGTCGGCCCCCCACGGAAGCACCGCGCCGGGGCGCACCAGGATCGGCAGACTGTCGAAGCCGTGGGTCTCGTGGCGCCAGACCGGCCCGGTGACGGTCTCGCCGGTCAGCAGTACGGTCCAGGTGCCCTCGGGGACGTAGTACTCGACCTGCCCGTCCTCCGTGAAGACCGGCGCGACCAGCAGGTCCGGTCCGAGCATGTATTGGCGGTCCAGCGTCCGGGTCGTCGGGTCTCCGGGGAACTCCAGCAGCATGGGGCGCATCATCGGGAGGCCGGTGCGGTGGGCGGTGACGGCCGCTCCGTACAGGTACGGCATCAGCCGGTGCTTGAGCAGGGTGAACTTCCGGGCCACGTCCACCGCCTCCTCGCCGAACGCCCACGGCACCCGGTAGGACACGTTGCCGTGCAGCCGGCTGTGCGAGGACATCAGGCCGAAGGCGAGCCAGCGTTTGAAGACCGCCGGGTCGGGTGTGCCCTCGAAGCCGCCGATGTCGTGGCTCCAGAAGCCGAAGCCGGACAGCGAGAGCGAGAGGCCGCCGCGCAGCGACTCGGCCATCGCCGTGAACGAGGCGAAGCAGTCGCCGCCCCAGTGCACGGGGAACTGCTGGCCGCCCGCGGTGGCGGACCGGGCGAAGAGGACCGCTTCGCCGTGGCCGCGCTCCTTCTCCAGGAGTTCGAAGACCGTGCGGTTGTAGATCTGCGCGTAGTAGTTGTGCATGCGCTCCGGGTCAGAGCCGTCGTGCCAGACGACGTCGGTGGGAATGCGCTCGCCGAAGTCGGTCTTGAAGCAGTCCACTCCCTGGTCGAGCAGGAGGCGGAGTTTGCTGTTGTACCACTCGCGCGCGGCGGGGTTGGTGAAGTCGACCAGGGCCATGCCGGGCTGCCACAGGTCCCACTGCCAGATGTCGCCGCCCGGGCGGCGCACCAGGTAGCCGAGTTCGGCGCCCTCCGCGAAGAGTGCGGACTTCTGCGCGATGTAAGGGTTGATCCACATGCTGATGCGCAGCCCGCGTTCCTTGAGCCGGGCCAGCATGCCCTCCGGGTCGGGGAAGACGTCCGGGTCCCAGAGGAAGTCCGACCACTGGTACTCGCGCATCCAGAAGCAGTCGAAGTGGAAGACGGAGAGCGGGATGTCGCGCTCGGCCATGCCGTCGACGAACGAGGTGACGGTCTCCTCGTCGTACGAGGTGCAGAAGGACGTGGTGAGCCAGAGGCCGAACGACCAGGCCGGCGGCAGGGCGGGGCGGCCGGTGAGCGCGGTGTAGCGGGCCAGGACCTCCCTGGGCGTCGGTCCGGCGACGATGTAGTACTCCAGCGACTGGTCCTCGACGCTGAACTGCACCTGGCCGACGGACTCCGAGCCGACCTCGAAGGAGACCTTGCCGGGGTGGTTGACGAAGACGCCGTAGCCGCGCGACGAGAGGTAGAACGGGATGTTCTTGTAGGCCAGTTCGCTGCTGGTGCCGCCGTCCGCCTGCCAGATGTCGACGGTCTGGCCGTTCTTGACGTACGGGGTGAAGCGTTCGCCGAGACCGTAGACGTTCTCACCTACGTCCAGGGCGAGTTGGGCGACCATGTGGTGGGCGCCGTCCGGGGTGGTGGCGAAGGCGGTGCCTTTGGTGTCGACGCCGGTGAGACGCCGGCCGCCGGCGTCGAGGAAGGTGATTCCCCAGGGCCCGTCACCGTCCATGCGCAGGGTCAGCGGCCCGCTGGTCAGTTCGGTGACCGCCCCCTCACGGCGGGTGCGGGCTCCGGCGGCTGCCGGATCGAGGCCGGGGAAGGCGAAGTCGGGTCCGCGGTGCACCCTTCCGGCGTGGTGGGTGGCGCGCACGCCGATGACGCCCTCGGCCGGGGAGAAGCAGTCGACCGTGATGAGAGGGGTGTTGAGCGTGTCGCCGCGCTCGGCGACACGCTTGACCGAGGCGTAGGCGGTGAACTGGTCGTCGCCGACGTGCAGATCACGGATCTCGGTCGCGTAGGAGGCGCGTACGCCCTCACGCATGAGCCAGAAGCCGTCGGTGAACTTCATGCGGACTCCTTGCCGGGGGCAACTGGAGGGACGGGGACGGGGTTACGGACGGTGTGGCTCATGCGTCGTCGCCGGTGAAGGCGATCCGGGCCAGGCGCACCGAGCCGCTCAGGGTGACGCGCAGATCGGCGGTGCCGGAGGCGTTCAGAGCGGCCCGCACGGTGCGGTAGTCGTACGGTCCGTCGGTAGCGGCGACCGGCACGGTGACCGTGGTGTCCGCGACCGAGATCAGTACGGCCCCCTCGCCCGCCGCGGAGACCTCGACGCCGCTCGTTCCGGATGCGAAGTCGCAGCGGCGGTAGAGGAGTTCGTTGCTCCCGGTGACGGCGGTGACAGCGTCACCTTCCACCTTCGTCCGGTCGACGATCTCGGTGCCCAGCTGCTCGTCGTAGTCGGCCGCCTCCAGACCGCGGGTCAGGACGGGACGCGGTCCGGACGGTTCCCCGTCGACGGTGACGACGGCGATGAGCCGGATGTCCGTGCTGGAGGCTCCCGCCTGGATCTCGTACGTGCCCGGCTCGACGGTCCAGCGGCCGTGTGCGACGTCCCAGTGGCCGAGCTCGGTGACGGGGACGAGGAAGTCGACGCGCTCGGCGGCGCCCGGTGCCAGGTGCAGCCGGTGGTGCCCGGCCAGCTGGCGCAGCGGCCGCACGACGGACGGCGCCACCGCGCGCACGTACAGCTGCGGGACCTCGTCCGCGGCGACGGACCCGGTGTTGGTGACGGTCAGCGAGACCCGCACCAGGTCGCCGTCCCGCTCGGCGTGCAGGGCGCCGTAGGTGAACTCGCTGTACGAGAGGCCGTGGCCGAACGGGTACAGCGGGGCGCCCTCGTAGTAGAGGTAGGTCTGGCGGGAGCCGACGATGTCGTAGTCCAGCAGCCCGGGCAGCTCCGCGTCGGAGGTGTACCAGGTCTGCGGCAGCCGGCCGGCCGGGGAGACGTCGCCGGCGAGGACGCGGGCGAGCGCCGTTCCGGCGGCCTGTCCGCCGTGCGCGGTCCACAGCAGTGCGGGGAGCGTGGCCGCCGCGTCGGTCAGGGCGTACGGGTAGGCGGAGGTGACCGCGAGCACGGTGCGCGGGTTGGCGGCGTGGGCGGCGCGCCACAGGCGTTCCTGCTGGGCGGGGAGGTCGAGTGTGGTGCGGTCCTCGGTCTCGCGGCCGTTGATGTGGGCGTCGTTCCCGGCCACGACGATCACCGTGTCGGCGGCTGCCGCCGCACGGGCGACGGCGTCCTCCCCGCGCTCGGTCACCTCCATCTCGAAGACCGTTCCGGGGGCGTCGGCGGTGCCGGAGATTTCTTCGCCCCGGGCGGCAACCTTTACGCCGTCGGCGGCAACAGAGACATACCTACCCGTTCCCACGTGCAGAAGGCGGTGACCGCCGGCGTGACCCTCCACCGCTTCCCACCGGAAGGTCTCCTGGACGATCCAGCCGCCCGGCTCGTCCGCGGAGGCGCGTACGAAGCCGTCCTCGGCCACCGACAGGTAGCGGCCGGCCGGCTCCCGCAGGGTGATCACGCCGTTGCCCCAGTCCACGAGCGCCAGGTCGGACGGGGTGTCGCCGCAGGTCAGCGGAGGCAGGTCGGTGCGGCCTGCGAGCAGTGCCGGGTCGAGGGCGCCTTCCGCGCCGCGTACCGGTTCCCGGCTCTCGTCCGCCGCGGGGATGTGGAGCCAGCCTTCCGCGCACTTCAGCCGGACCAGGTCGACGCCTTCCGCGTGGACGATGTGCTCCGCGCCGAAGCGTTCCCGCAGTCCGTCGAGCGGGGTGGAGCGGTGGATGAGGGTGCCGCTGTACCAGTCGAGCTTGCAGGCGTCCGCGAGGAGGCCGACGACGGCGACCGTCCTGCCTGCGGCGGGGTCGAGCGGCAGCAGTCCGTCGTTCTTGAGCAGCACGACGGCCTGCTCGGCGGCTTCGAGTGCCAGCGCCCGGTGGTCCTCGGTGTCGAAGGCGGCCGTGTCCGCGTACGGGTCGAGCTCGGGGTCGAACTCGCCGAGGGAGAAGCGGAGTTCGAGGAGCCTTCGGACGGCGGTGTCGATGTCGTGCTCGTCGAGGAGTCCGCGCTCCAGCGCGCCGCGGATACGGCCGGTCATGCGTGCGGAGTCCTGGCCGTGGTCCGTGAAGCTGTCGACACCGGCGCGCAGGGAGGCGGCCGTCGCCTCCTCGTGGGTGTCGAAGTAGTGCTCGGAGTCGACGAGGTTGGACGGCGCCCCGGCATCGGAGCAGACGACCAGGGACCGGTCGGTCCAGGCGCGCAACTGCTGGGACAGCAGCGGCGAGACGTGGTTGGGGCGTCCGTTGACCAGGTTGTACGCCGGCATGACTCCGGCCACCGCGCCCGCCTGCACGGCGTCGCGGAAGGCCTTGAGGTCGTACTCGTGCAGAACCCGCGGGCTGACCGACGACGAGGTGATGTCGCGGCCGGTCTCGTTGTTGTGGGCGAGCCAGTGCTTGAGGACGGGGGCCGTCCGCCAGTAGAGCGGGTGGTCGCCGCGCAGTCCCCGGGTGTACGCGACCGCGATGGCGGACGTCAGCCCGGCGTCCTCGGAGTACCCCTCCTCGCCGCGCCCCCACAGCGGGTTGCGCAGCAGATTCACGGTCGGGGCCCAGACGTTGAGGCCGATGCGGTCGTCCTCGGCACGCTTGGCGCGGACCTCGTTGCCGACGGCCTCGCCGACCCGGCGCACCAGTTCACCGTTCCAGGTGGCGCCGAGGCCCACGGCCTGCGGGAACACCGTGGCCGGGCCCATCCAGGCCACTCCGTGCAAGGCCTCCTGGCCGGTCCGGAACGCACCGAGGCCGAGCCGGTCCACCGCCGGTGCGAACTGGTGCAGCATCGCGATCCGCTCGTCGAGCGTGAGCCGCTGAAGCAGGTCGTCGACGCGCTTGGCGAAGGGCAGCTGCGGGTCGCGGAAGGGCTGCGGTTGTTCCGTCACGTGCGGGTCCCCTTGGAGAGGTGGGAGGTATTCCGGTTCCGGTGGCTCGCACGAGCACACAAGGAACCTCGGAAGATCTTTCGAAGCGCTTCGATGCTCTGCGGCCAACCCCGCGCCTGTCAAGGCCCCGTCGGCGACCTCCGTCTGCGACAACCCCCCAATGCGCCAGGAAACGGTTCGGAAACAGGTCGGAGGAATCTGGAAACGGACTCTTGTGCGGCCGGGACCCTTCACTTAACCTCGCTGCAACATCGAAGCGCTTCGACAGAGCTTCGATGGGGCGCCCGGCGCCCTTGATCTCCCCGGGACGGCGACAGGTTCTGCCGCTTCCCTGTTGAACCGCTTCACCTGCGGCCGGTCACACCGGCCCAGTCAGCAACGCTCCACCTCAGACACAGGAACCGAACGGCGGTCGCCCGCCACGTGTCGTCCTGGTGCGCCTCGAAGGGTTGACGCAATGACGCCGAATTCCACCCCCTCCTCCACGGCTCCGAGCCGGAGAAGCTTCCTCGCCACGGGCGCGGTCGCCGCTGTCGCCGTGGCCGGCGGGGTACCGCTGCTCGCCGCGTGCGGCGGCTCCGGTTCAGGCTCAGGGAGCAAGGAAGGCACGACAACGGGCAAGGCCCTCAAGAAGGTTGTGCCGTCCTACGCCCCGCTGAACCTGGTCCAGCCCGACGTCCCGAGCGTCAACGGTTCGAGCCCCGGCTTCACCAAGCTGCCCGATCCCCTGGTCGTCTCGGTGAAGTCGGTACCGGGCAAGGGCTCTTCGTTCCGGGTCATGACGCCGCTGTGGGGCACCGTCCCGAAAAAGAACAACCCGTACTACACGGCGGTCAACAAGGCGGTCGGCGCCACGCTCAACTTCGACCCGCAGGACGGCAACACGTACCAGGACAAGATCGGCGCGGTCCTCGCCGGTTCGGACATCCCGGACGTCATGACGATCCCCGGCTGGAACATGCAGGGGCAGATCCGCAACGCGATCACCGCCAAGTTCGCGGACCTGTCCCCCTTCCTGGCGGGCGACGCAGCCAAGAAGTACCCGAACCTGGCGAACATCCCGACGGGTGCCTGGCAGTACTCCGTCTTCGGCGGCAAGCTGCGCGGCCTGCCCATGCCGACGCCGATCATCGGCAACGCGATCTTCTACCGCAAGGACCTCATCGGCTCGGGCGCCGTTCCGGCAAGCTCGGACGACCTGCTGGCCTTCGGCAAGGAACACACCGCCCCCAAGCAGAAGGTCTGGGCGTTCGACGACCTCTGGACCTGCATCCAGATGATCTTCGGTGTGCTCCCCGACGCGCCGCACTACTGGCAACTGGAGAACGGCAAGCTGGTCCACAAGATCGAGACGAAGGAGTACCGCGAGGCGCTGGCCTTCGCCCGCAAGCTCCACGACGGCGGGTACGTCCACCCGGACGCCGAGGCCGGCAAGGACGCCGACGCCAAGATCCGCTTCACCAGCGGTCACACCGTGATGTACAACGACGGCACCGGTGGCTGGAAGGGCATGGTGACCGAGCAGGCGTCCGCGAACCCCGAGTTCGACATGCAGGCGCTCGACTTCTTCGGCGCCGACGGCGGCAAGCCGACCCTGTGGCAGTCCGACCCGGCGGGCATCTTCACCTTCCTCAGCAAGAAGCTCTCCAAGGAGAAGATCGAGGAGTTCCTCGCGATAGCCGACTACGCGGCCGCGCCGTACGGCACCGAGGAGTTCATGCTCACCAACTACGGCGTCAAGGGCACCCATTACACGATCAAGGACGGGGCCCCCACCTACACACCGCAGGGTGTCCAGGAGGCGCAGCCCTCCACCTTCCTGTTCGTCGCCTCGCCGCCCACCTCGATCGCCTACCCGGACCAGCCGCAGCTGGCCAAGGACTACGCCGGCTGGATGGCGCGCCAGGCCCCGAACATCAAGAAGCCCCTGTTCTTCGGCATGCAGGTCGTCGAGCCGCAGCGGTACGCCTCGCTCTACACGCCGTTCGACGACCTCCAGAAGGACATCCGCCGCGGCCGCAAGAAGGTCAGCGACGTCGACGAGGCCGTGAACACCTGGAAGAAGAGCGGCGGCGACAAGCTCCGCGCCTGGTACCAGGACATTCTCGACAAGAACGGCTCCGGCGTCTGACGCGTACGACGCGCACCGACCGTACGCAGCACAGCACAAGGGCCGCCGGGCGCACGAAGTCCGGCGGCCGGGGCGGAGAGCACGACATGGGGAGCACACGGTGAAGCCACGGGCGACGGTCACGACCGACCCGGACCGCACCGCCGACGGGGCCGGCGCCCCGGCCGGCGGCGGCGGTGACGGGCGGGACGGAAGCGGCACACGGACGGAGAGGTCCCGCGCGATCGGCAAGCGCGGATCCCGTACGGCGAAGAAGGGCTCGGCGAAGCGGCCGGCGAAGAGCGGGCCGGCGGGCACCGGACCGCAGCTGGGCGGCATCACCTGGCGCCAGCGGCTGTACCGCGACCGCACCCTGGTGCTCATGACGGTACCGGCCATCGCGTTGTTGCTGATCTTCAACTACATCCCGTTGCTCGGGAACATCGTGGCCTTCCAGGACTACGACGTGTACGACCTGGGCATCACCGGCAGCCCGTTCGTCGGCTTCGACAACTTCACCCGGATCTTCGAGGACTACCGCTTCTGGGAAGTCCTCATCAACACCCTGGTCATCTTCGTCACCCAGCTCGTCCTCTTCTTCCCCATCCCGATCGCCATCGCGCTGCTCCTCAACACGATCATGAGCGCGCGGATCCGGGCCTGGGTCCAGGCAGTCGTCTATCTGCCCCACTTCTTCTCGTGGGTGCTCGTCGTCACCGTGTTCCAGCAGATGTTCGGCGGGGCGGGACTCGTCGCCCAGTGGCTGCGCGACCACGGTCACGACGGCTTCGACCTGATGACCAACCCGGGCTTCTTCAAGTTCCTGGTCTCCGCCCAGGCCGTGTGGAAGGACGCCGGCTGGGGTGTCATCGTCTTCCTCGCCGCGCTCGCCGCCGTCAACACCGATCTGTACGAGGCCGCCGCCGTCGACGGCGCGGGCCGCTGGCGCCGGATGTGGCACGTCACGCTGCCCGCCCTGCGTCCGGTCATCGCGCTCCTGCTCGTCCTGCGGGTCGGCAGCGCGCTCAACCTCGACTTCGAGCAGATCCTGCTCCAGCGCGATCAGGTCGGCTCCGGGGCTTCGGAAATCCTGGACACCTACATCTGGTGGACAGGCATCAAAACCGGCGACTTCGGCTACGCGGCCGCCGCCGGCGTCTTCAAGGGACTGTTCAGCGTCGCCATGGTGCTGGGTGCCAACAAGGTCGCCCACATGCTGGGCGAGCAGGGGGTGTACTCCAAGAAATGACAACTCTCCTGGAACTTGAGAAGGACCCGGCAGAGCCCGCGCCGCGCGCGGAGACTCCGCTCCAGCGCGCCCTGCGCATGGAACCCCGCCCGGTGTGGGAGGAGGAACCGACCAAGGCGGGTCTCGCCTTCAAGGGGGTCGGGCTCGTCGCGATCTGCGCGATCGTGATCATCCCGATCTGGGTGGTGCTCGTCACCAGCCTCTCCGACACCAAGGCGATCAACGACGCGGGCGGTCTGGTCGTCTGGCCGAAGAGCATCACCTTCGTCGCGTACAAGGAGCTCCTCAGCGGCGGCGCGGTGACCCGCGCGGCCGCCGTGAGCGTCGGCCTCACGGTCGTCGGCACGGTGGTCAGCATGGTGGTCTCGATCCTCTGCGCGTACGGGCTCAGCCACCGCGACTCGTACGCCCACCGTCCGCTGCTGATGACCCTGATGGCGACGATGTTCTTCGGTGCCGGCCTCATCCCGACGTACCTGCTGGTCACGGGCATCGGGCTGAGCGACAGCTACTGGTCGATGATCCTGCCCAGTGCGATCAGCGTCTTCAACGTGCTGGTCCTGCGCGGCTTCTTCATGGACACCGCGCCCGAACTCATCGACGCGGCCCGCATCGACGGCGCCGGCGAGTGGCGCATCCTGCTCCAGATCATCATGCCGCTGTCGCGCGCCGTGATCGCCGTGATCTCGCTGTTCTACGCGGTCGGCTACTGGAGCCAGTGGTTCAACGCGATGCTGTACATCCAGGACAGCGACAAGTACCCGCTGCAGATGATCCTGCGCCAGCTGGTCCTCCAGCACCAGGTGCCCCCGGGGGCCATGGGCGCGGCGGTCAGCAACGGGTCGATCAACAGCCTCGCCGTGCAGATGGCGGTCATGATCCTCGCGCTGATCCCGGTCGCGATCCTGTCGCCGTTCGTCCAGAAACACTTCCAGAAGGGCATGCTCACCGGCGCCGTGAAGGGCTGATCACCGCACCGCCTCCGCTCCTTCGTCCCCTCCCCCTTGTCCGGAAGGTGTTCTCGCCATGCGCGCTTCCTCCGCGCCCACGCCCAGTCGCAGAACCGTGCTCGCCGGAGCCGCCGTCGCCGCGGCATCCGTGGCCATCCCGGCCGCGGGCCCCGCCGCGGCCGCGTCGAAGCACCACTCGGACGGCGCCGCCGAACCCCATCGCTGGCGGACAGCCGCGATCGGCGGGACGGGGTTCGTCACCGGGGTCCTGTTCCACCCGGCGGTCAAGGGCCTCGCCTACGCCCGTACCGACATCGGCGGCGCCTACCGCTGGGACGGGCACCGGGCCCGCTGGTTCCCGCTCACCGACCACCTCGGCTGGGACGACTGGAACCTGCTCGGCATCGAGGCCCTGGCCGTCGACCCGGCGCACCCGGACCGCCTCTACCTGGCCTGCGGCACGTACGCCCAGTCCTGGGCGAGCCCCGGCGCGGTGCTCCGCTCCGAGGACCGCGGGGCGACCTGGCAGCGGGCCGACCTGACGGTGCGTCTGGGGGCCAACGAGGACGGGCGCGGGGCCGGCGAGCGGCTGCTCGTGGACCCGCGGGACAGCGACACGCTGTGGCTCGGCACCCGCCACGACGGGCTGCTGCGGTCCACGGACCGGGGCGTCACCTGGGCGCCCGTCGACTTCCCCGCCACCGCTACGGCGAGCGGCCAGGGCGTGATGTTCCTCGCCGCCGCGGGCCGGGTGGTCTATGCGGGCTGGGGCGACGGCGGCAGCGCGCTCTACCGCACGGACGGCTCCGGCGGCTGGGAGGCCGTGCCCGGGCAGCCGTCCGGGAGCGCGGCGACGAAGGTTCCGGTCCGCGCCGCGTACGACGCGCGCGGCCGTGCCCTGTACGTCACCTACGCGGACGCCCCCGGCCCCAACGGGCAGTCCGCCGGATCGGTGCACCGGCTCGACACGGTGACGGGCGCATGGAGCGAGGTGACGCCGGTCCAGCCCGACGCGGCAGCCGGTGACGGCTTCGGCTACGGCGGTGTCGCGGTCGACGCACGCCGCGCCGGGACGCTCGTCGTCACGACCAACAACCGCTGGTCGCAGATCGACACGGTCTTCCGCTCCACCGACGCCGGCGCCACCTGGACCTCGCTGAAGGACACCGCGGTCCTCGATGTCGCGGAGACCCCGTACCTGCGGTGGGGCGGGGAGGCCAAGTTCGGCTGGTGGATCCAGGCCGTGGCCGTCGACCCGTTCGACTCCCGGCACATCGTGTACGGGACCGGAGCGACGCTCTTCGGCACCCGCGACCTCGTCCACTGGGCCCCGGAGATCCGGGGTCTGGAGGAGTCGTCCGTACGGTTCCTGCTCGCCCCGCCCGGCAAGGGCGCCCGCCTCCTCAGCGGCCTCGGCGACATCGGGGTCATGTACCACGACTCGCTCACCGCCTCCCCGTCGCGCGGCATGGCGTCGAACCCGGTCTTCGGCACGGCCACCGGCCTCGCCCTGGCCGCGCTCAAGCCCTCGTACGTCGTGCGGACGGGCTGGCCGTCGGGCTCCGCCTCCGCCGGGGCGTCCTCGGACGACGGCGGCAGGACCTGGCAGCCGTTCGCCGCCCAGCCGGAGATGGCCGCATCCGCTCCCGGGCCGGTCGCGGTCTCCGCCGACGGGTCGGTCCTGCTCTGGTCGTTCGTCCACTGGGACGGCACCAAGTACCCGGCGCACCGCTCCACCGACGGCGGGGCGAGCTGGGCGGAGGTCGCCACGTTCCCCAAGGGCGGCGCCCCGGTCGCCGATCCGCTGGACCCGCGGCGCTTCTACGTCTACGACACCGACACCGGAGCGGTCTACCACTCCGCGGACGGCGGCGCGACGTTCACCCGTGGTGCGGCCGGACTCCCGTCCGGTGACGTGCAGTTCAAGGTGGTGGCGGCGCCCGGCCGCAGCGGCGATCTGTGGCTCTCCGCGAAGGACAACGGACTGTTCCGCTCGACGGACGGCGGGCTGACGTTCGCCGCGGTGGCCGGCTGCCAGGCCTCGCACGCCCTGGGCTTCGGCAAGGCCGCGCCGGTCAGGGGCCGCAAGCGCCCCGGCGCGGGCTACCCGGCGATCTTCCAGACGGGCCGGGTCTCCGCGACGCACGACGGCGTGGCGGTGCTGCGCTCGGACGACGCGGGCGCCACCTGGGTCCGGATCAACGACGACTCCCACCAGTGGGGCTGGACCGGCGAAGTGATCACCGGCGACCCCCGTGTCCACGGCCGTGTCCATCTGGGCACCAACGGCCGCGGCATCCAGTACGCAGAACCCGCATAAGCAGAAGGAACGAGAGACGCCATGCCGTCCCTGCGCGACGCAGCCCGTGGCCGCATCCTCTTCGGAGGCGACTACAACCCCGAGCAGTGGCCCGAGGAGGTGTGGGAGGACGACGCCCGGCTCATGAAGGAGGCCGGGGTCAACTCCGTCACCCTCGGCGTCTTCTCCTGGGCGAAGATCGAACCACGCCCAGGTGCCAGGGAGTTCGGCTGGCTGGACCGGCTGATGGACCTGATGCACGCCCACGGCATCGGCGTCGTGCTCGCCACCCCGACCGCGTCCCCGCCGCCCTGGATGGGGGCGCGGCATCCGGAGACCCTGCCGCGCGCGGAGGACGGCTCGGTCGTCTGGTACGGCTCGCGCCAGCAGTTCTGCGCCAGCTCCCCCGTCTACCGGCGCTATGCCGCGGCCCTCACCGAGGACCTCGCCGCGCGGTACGCGGACCACCCCGCGCTCACCGTCTGGCACATCAACAACGAGTACTGCACCCACTGCTGGTGCGATGAGACGGCGGCCCACTTCCGCAGGTGGCTGCGCAGCCGGTACGTCACGGTCGACGCGCTCAACGAGGCTTGGGGTACCGCGTTCTGGAGCCAGCGCTACGACTCCTGGACGGAGATCCTGCCGCCGCGCAAGGCGCAGTACATGAAGAACCCGGCACAGGTGCTGGACTTCAAGCGGTTCACCTCCGACGCACTGATGGAGTGCTATGTCGCCGAGCGCGACATCGTCGCCCGGCACTCCCCGCGCGTTCCGGTGACGACGAACTTCATGCCGCTGTGGTCGGGCCAGGACGCCTGGGCCTGGTCGGCGCAGGAGGACATCGTCTCCGTCGACATCTATCCGGACCCCCGGGACCCGCAGGGCGGCCAGTACAACGCGATGCTCGCCGACATGACGCGTTCGCAGGCCGCCGGCCCGTGGATGCTGATGGAGCAGGCGGCGGGCCCGGTCAACTGGCGGGGCGTCAACCACCCCAAGCCCGAGGGCCTGAACCGGCTCTGGTCGCTGCAGGCCGTGGCGCGTGGCGCCGACGCCGTCTGCTACTTCCAGTGGCGGCAGTCCCGGCAGGGGTCGGAGAAGTTCCACTCGGGGATGCTCACGCACGCCGGTGAACAGGGCCGCACGTTCCGCGAGATCAAGCGGCTGGGCGCGGAACTCGCCATGATCGGTCCGGCCGTCGGGGGCGGTGACGTGCCGGCCGAGGTGGCGATCCTGCACGACTGGGACTCCTGGTGGGCGGGAAGCCAGGAGGGCAGGCCGTCCTCGCTGCTGGACTACACCGAGGTCGTGCAACGCTGGCACCGCGCGCTGTGGGAGAACGGTGTCGTCACGGACTTCGCCCGCCCCGACGCCGATCTGAGCCGGTTCAAGGCGGTCGCCGTACCGCATCTGTATCTGCTGGACGACGCCTCGATCGACAATCTCGTGGCGTACGCGCAGGGTGGCGGGACCCTCGTCTGCGGCTTCTTCAGCGGGGTCGCCGACGTGGACGACCGCATCCGGCCGGGTGGCATGGACGAGCGGCTGCGCACCCTGTTCGGCATCCGCACGCTGCACGAGTGGTGGCCGCTGGAAGCGGGCGAGGCCGTGGCGTGCGACGGCTTCGACGGCACCCTGTGGTCGGAGGAACTGGAGGCCGCGGAGGGCACCGAGGTCGTGGCCGCGTACCGCGACGGCGAGCTGGCCGGGCTGCCCGCAGTGCTGCGCAGGGGCCGGGCCCGGTATCTGTCGACGCTGCCTCAGCCGGCGGCGCTGCGCGGACTGCTCGGAGACGTGGTGCGGGAGGCCGGCGTGACACCGGTCCTGGCCGGACTGCCCGACGGTGTGGAGGCGGTCCGCCGCGGCGGCCTGCTCTTCCTCCTCCAGCACGGCCGGGACACCGTCACTGTGCCGGTTCCCGGCTCGTACGAGGACCTGCTGACCGGCCGCGCGGTCGAGGACCGCGTGGAGCTGGGCCGCCACGGGGTCGCCGTGCTGCGGAGCGCCGCCCCATGACCGCCCGCACCCCCGTCGACGGCACGTGGGAACCCCGCCCCGCCACCCGCTGGGAGGACGCCTTCCTCGGCGGCAACGGCCGGCACGGGGCGATGGTGTACGGGGACCCGGCCGACGACCGGGTCATCGTCAACCACCACACCCTGGTCCGGCCCAACGGCTCCGAGCAGCTGCGTCCGCCGGAGCTCGCGGACCGGCTGCACCGGTTGCAGAGCGCGCTGCTCGCCGGGGACACCACGGCCGCCGAGCGGTTCGGGGAGGGCCGGCCGCTGGCATGGGTGCAGCCCTTCCATCCCGCGTTCCAGACGCGGATCCGGCCCACCCCGGACGCGTCGCCCGCCTCCGACGGCACGGAGCCGCCCCCGGGCTACCGGCGCACGGTCGACTTCGCCACCGGCGAGATCACGGCCGAGGGCGAGGGCCGGCGCAGCCAGGTGTTCGTCTCCCGCGCCGACGACGTGATCGTCCAGTACGTCACCGGCCCCGGGCTCGCGGTGGACCTGGCCCTGGACCACGCGCTGCCCGGCGCCCCGCCGAACCTGGCCATCGGCCGCAGCACCGTGCTGACGCCCGACGGCGGCCGGCTGACCCTGCGCGTGGGCTACCCGGACAGCGACGCCGCCTACACCGGGATCACCGTGGTCCGGGCGGACGGCGGCAAGGTGTCCGTCTTCGGCGAGGGCATCCGGATCGAGGGTGCCCGCAGCCTGCTGCTGGTCACCCGCGTGCGACGCCACACGGGCAGCCTGGACCTCATGGCCGAGTGCGCCGCCCTGCCCGGCGACGGGTACCCGTCCCTGCTCGACCGGCACCGCGCCCTGCACCGCCCCGCTTTCGAGCGTGCTTCCCTGACGCTGGACGCAGATCCGGCTGAACGCGCACTGCCGGGAAGCGAGTTGACCGGGAGGCCGGACAGCCCCGCCCTGCTGGAACGGCTGTTCGCGGCGGGGCGCTACCACCTGTTCTCGTCGTCCGGCGTCCTGCCGCCCCGGCTGACCGGTCTGTGGACGGGCGACTGGGAGACTGCCTGGTCCGGGGCGTTCACCACCAACGCCAACCTCAACCTCCAGATCGCCTCGGCGGCGGCCGGCGCGCTGCCGGAGGTTTCCGAGGCCCATGCCGCTCTGGTCTACGGCCAGTTGGCCGACTGGCGGGACAACGCCCGGGCGATCTTCGGGGCGCGGGGCATCGTCGCCCCGTCCCACACCGACGGCGAGTCCGGACTCACCCGCCACTACCAGCGTGCCTACCCGTTGCATCTGTGGACGGCCGGCGCCGACTGGCTCCTGGAACCGCTGATCGAGCACGCCGAGACGAGCGGGGCGACGGATCCCCGGCTGGTCGACGCGCTCCACGAAGTCGCGCTTTTCTACGAGGACTTCCTGACCCGCACCGCCCCCGACGGCACGCTTGCGGTCGTGCCCTCGTACTCCCCGGAGAACCGTCCGGCCAACGCGAGCTGGGGCACGGTGAACGCGACGATGGACCTCGCGGCGGCCCGCCACGCCCTCACCGCGTCGGCCGACCGCTCCCCCACCGCTCCGTCCTCCGCCCGGCGGCGGGCGCTCGCGGACCGGCTTCCCGCGTACCGGGTCAACGAGGACGGCGCGCTCGCCGAGTGGGCGTGGCCGGGGCTGGAGGAGACGTACGACCACCGCCACCTCAGCCACCTCTATCCGGTGTGGCCGCTGGACGCGATCAATCCGTACGACACCCCCGAGCTCGCGACTGCCGCACACCGCGCACTGGAGCTGCGCGGATCGGAGAACGACTCCGCGCACGGGCATCTGCACCATGCGCTGATCGCCGCACGGCTGCGGGACGGGGTGCGGGTCTCAGCGGCTCTGGAGGCAGTACTGGCGGGCGACTTCTTCCACGACTCGCTGATGAGCGCCCACTATCCGTCCCGCAACGTGTACAACGCGGATGCCGCCCATGCGCTGCCGGCAGCGGTCATCGAGTCGCTCGTCCAGTCGACTCCCGACCGGCTGGTCCTGCTGCCCGCACCCCTGGCAGGCTGCCCGAGCGGCGAACTGCGCGGTGTGCGAACCAGGTTCGGCGCGGGTCTGGATCTGCGCTGGTCCGCCGACGGCACCGCGACCGCGGTACTCCATCCCACCCGTGACGCCCGGATCGACGTCCGTACGGGCCACGGCAGCACCCTCACCCATTCCTCCGCCGGAATCCCCTCGGCCCCGCTGGGGCTGAAGGCCGGCGTGGACCGCGTCCTCGAACTGGGGCCGCGGTAGCGCTCCCCCCACCCCATCCCCCCACCATGGAAGGACAACCATGGCACCACGCACCCGCACCCTCAGCAGGTTCGTACTGGCCCCGGCCACGGCAGTGGCAGCCCTCATCGGCTTCGCCGCAGCCCCCGCCCAGGCCGCGATCTGGTCCTCATCGGACCAGTGGGGCAACTACACCACCTCCGACGGATACATCCTCTACAACAACATCTGGGGATCCGGCGCAGGTTCGCAGTCCATCTGGGCCAACTCCTCCAGCAACTGGGGCGTCCGGGCCGACCACCCGAACACGGGCGGCATCAAGTCGTACCCGAACGCGAAGAAGGTCGTCAACAAGTCGATCACCTCGCTGCAGTCGCTCACCAGCACCTACAACGTCACCGTCCCGTCGTCGGGGGCGTACAACACCTCGTACGACATCTGGGACAGCGACTACGACTACGAGGTCATGCTCTGGGTCAACTACACCGGCGCCGTGGGCCCGCTGGGCACCTCGCAGGGAAACGTGACGCTCGGCGGCCACACCTGGACCGTCTACAAGGGCGACAACGGGGCCAACCAGGTCTTCTCGTTCCTGCGCACCTCGGACTCCTCGGCAGGCACGGTGAACATCCTGCCGATCCTGAAGTGGATCAAGGACACCAAGGGCTGGTGGGGCAACGAGACCATCGGTGACGTCCAGTTCGGCTACGAGGTCACCTCGTCGGCGGGCGGACTGGACTTCACGACGAACGGATTCGGCGTCTCGTCCAGCTGATCCGTGCCTCGTCCGGCTGGTCCGTACGCACAAGGAGCCGGCCCCCGCGCGGGGGCCGGCTCGTGCGCGCTTCCGTGCCGGTCGCTACCTCGGGGCGGGCCCGGTGCTCTCCCGTACCGTCAACTCGGGTGCGAGCAGTTCCACTTCGTCCGTGCCGCGGCCGGTGAGCTTGGCGACGACCTGCTCGACCGAGCGGCGCCCCATCTCCTGCGCGGGAATGGCCACGGACGTGAGCCGCACCGAGGCCTGGGAGGCCACCTGCTCGGGGCAGATCGCGACCACCGACACGTCCTCGGGCACCGCTCTGCCCTGCTGCCGCAGGAGGTTGAGCAGCGGCTCCACCGCCGACTCGTTCTGCACGATGAATCCGGTGGTGCCGGGGCGCTCGTCGAAGATCCGCGACAGGGTCTGCGCCATCGCCGGATATCCGCCCTCGCAGGGGCGGTGCAGCACACGCACGCCGGCCTCCTGCGCCTTGGCGCGTATGCCGTCGACCGTGCGCTCCGCGAATCCGGTGTGCCGTTCGTACACCGCGGCCGCCTCACCGATCACGGCGACCTCACGGTGGCCGAGGCCGGCCAGGTGTTCCACGCAGAGCGCTCCCGTCGCCTCGAAGTCGAGGTCCACACAGGTCAGCCCGTCCGCGTCGGCCGGCAGCCCGATGAGGACGGCGGCCCGGTCGGTTTCGCGGAGCAACGGCAGCCGCTCGTCGTGGAGTTCGACGTCCATGAGGATCATCGCGTCGGCGAGCGAACTCCCGGCGATGCGCCGCACCGCTGCGGGCCCCTCCTCCCCGGTGAGGAGAAGGACGTCGTAACCGTGGGTGCGGGCCGTGGTGGCGACCGCGATGGCGATCTCCATCATGACGGGGACGTACATGTCGGTGCGCAGCGGCACCATGAGCGCGATGATGTTCGACCGGCTGCTGGCGAGAGCCCGCGCTCCGGCGTTGGGGTGGTAGCCGAGCTGCTGGATGCTCAGCTCCACCCGCTCCCGGGTGGACACCGAGATGGACCGCTTCCCGCTGAGGACGTAACTCACCGTGCTCGCGGAGACTCCGGCGTGCTGCGCGACCTCGGCAAGGGTGACCATTCAGCTCTCCATCAAGGAACGTCGTCGGACACCGGCACGGAGACCGGCCTGCACCGGCAGCTTCGGCCGGATGAGGCGAAGCGCTTCGACTTCGCCTGCTCCGCCTGCGACATGCCCGGATGATGCGAGCCTAGACCTGCCCGCACAGCGTGTCCATAGCCCTGTCGAAGCGCTTCGACTCGCTGATTCCAGTGGCCCGGCCCGGAACGGAGCGTGGCGGCAGCCGGGTCGGCTACCGCCACGATATGCCCGGCCCCGGAACGGAACATCAGGGGGACCGGGAGTGCCGCCGGATCAGGACGCCGACGGGGTCCACCCCTCCAGCCAGTCGGCCACCTCCTGCCCTGCCGCCCCGGTGTCGCTGAGCTGGGGCCGGTCGCCGCTCGCCGTTCCGGCGCCCGGCCCGTCGTTGCGGTACTCCGCGAACCGGTCGTCCTTCCAGGAGAAGCCGCTCATGTCGGTCCACGGCGCGGGCCGGATCGCCGCACTCAGGGTGCTGTCGCGGACGGTCGTCATCGGGTCGAGCGTGGCGTCGCCGCCGGCGTGCCAGGGGCGCCCGAGGTAGAAGGTGGCAGCGGAGACGTCGCCGTTGACCGTGGAGTTGTTGATGAGGAAGCCCTTGCGGCCGGCCGCCGTGCTCGGAGCGGTGACGTAGCCGGCGGAGCTGCCGTTCCACCGCTTCTTCAGGGTGATGATCGAGGCGTCGATGACGGCGCTCGCCCGGCCGAAGATGAAGTCGACGTTGCCGACGACATAGGAGTTCTTCATGTAGACACGGCCGAGCCTGTCCTTGGCGGCGGTGTCGAGCAGCAGGGTGTCCTGATCACCCTCGGTGATGATCGAGTCGAGGAACACCTTGTCCGCCGCGGTGCGCAGGGCGACTGCCTGGAGACCGCTCATGTCCTGGTGGGCGGCTTCGTCGAAGTCGTTGGCGATGGTGAGGTTGCGGGCCTGGAAGCCGTCCCCCTCGGCGGCGACGGTCGCGCTGCCGCCCGTCCCGTACGGCCCCGATCCATCCGGCTTCTGGGTGCCGGAGGCGTTGTCGTAGACGATGACCGTGCTCTTGCGGCTGGGCCCGGTGCCCTGGAGGGTGACGTTCTGCTTGGTCGACGGGATCTTCACCAGCTCCCGGTACGTGCCGGGCGCGATGGCGATGACGGTCCGGGCCGTGTTGCCCGCGGGCACCGCGTTCACGGCGGCCTGCACGCTGCCGTACTGGCCGCTGCCGTCCTTGGCCACGGTGAGCGTGGTCGCGGCGGCGGTGGTGGTCGCCGCCGCGATGGAGGAACGCGGCCCCGCGCCGGCCTTCACCAGCGCGGGCACGTCCGCGGCGGCGTCGAGCGTGTAGGCGTAATAGCTGCGCGGGTCGAACGACGTCCCGCCGCCGCTCTCGTTGCGTCCGCTCGTACCCGCGAAGACGCTGCCGCGCTGGACGAGGGTGGCGGTGCTGTCCCGGGTGACGGGGTTGTTCAGCCCGTCGAAGTAGCTGTTCTCCAGGACCATGTTCGTGTGGCCGCGGGCGTAGTTGCCGTAACTGCTGGTGATGTCGGTACCCGGGTCGTCCTGGAGGAAGTTGTTGTAGAGGTGGGCGTGGGCCACGTTGTCGGTCGAGGGGTTGCGCTGTTCGGTCTCGTGGAACCAGTTGTGATGGATCGTGATGTCGGCGGTGGTGTTCTCGGTCCAGCCGATTCCGAACGCCTTGTTGTCGTGCTGGAGCCGGTTCCACGACACCGTGAGGTAGGTGGTGTCCTTGCGGCTGTCGATCAGCCCGTCGGCCATGTTCCGCAGGTCGTTGTGGTCGATCCACACGTGGTGGGCACCGTCCATCTGGATGGCGTCCCAGTCGTGCTCCTTGTCGTTCCAGGTCCCGGCGTAGGAGTCCCTGATCGTCAGATTGCGGATGATGACGTTGTGCACGCCCTGGCCGAGGAAGAAGCCGCCGCCGACGATGTGCCCGGAGGTGCCGGAGCCGATGATCGTCTTGTCGGAGGCGACCTTGATCTCCTTGCCCTTGGGATCCATGGTGATGGCCGCCGCGACCACGATGACGTAGGGCTGCGTCGCCGTCGCGTACTTCTCCAGGTCGGCGAGGGTGCGCACGGTCACGGTCTCGCCGCCCCGTCCGCCGTACGTTCCGTCCTGCCCCAGGGCGTCGACCGAGGCGAAGCCGTCGGCCGCCTCGTCGGCCCGGACCGGGGAGGCGGCCGACGAGGCGGGGTAGGGGGTGTTCCGCGGCTCCGTCGCACCGTTCGCCGTGGTGGCGGCGAATCCGGCCGCCAGGGCCGTGCTGACCGCAATCGCCACACCCAGCCGAGTTCTGCGACTGCGGTGGCTGCTGCCTGCGGGCATGTGGGGGGTGTGCTGCGCCGTTCGGCGTTCCGCTGTCATGACCTGAACCATTCCGTCGAGGAAGGATGACGTTCAGGTACTGGTTGCCGCCGCCCGGCCGAAAGGTTGCTGCCCGCTCCTGTTCAGACGGGTTTCAACTGCCATTGCTGGCAGTGGTTGTCCAGCCAGGACCACTGCCGGATGTCCGCTCCGTCGGCGGTCGAGCAGTCGGCCACATCGGCGACCTTCCCCGACGCCTGGTTGACGATGCGCACCCAGCCGCCCGTGTCCGTGACCAGGAACCTGAACCTCTGGCAGGTGTTGTCCAGCCAGGACCACAGCCGCAGGTCGGCTCCGTCGGCCGCGGAGCAGTCCGCGGTGTCCAGGACCTTCCCGGTTGCCGCGTTGACGAGCCGGCTGGTGTCGTCGCCCCGGTCCTCGATGCGCCACCGCTGCCGGCTGCCGCCGTCGCAGGTGCCCTGGAGGACGCCCGCCCCGTCACCGTCCGAACCGTCGACCACGCCCATGCACTTGCCGGTTGCGCGGTTGACGACGGTGTAGGCGGTGGGGGTGGCCGCCGTCTCCCCGGCGGGCCCGGCCGCCGATGCGCCGAGCGCGACGGGGGTGCCGAGGTTCGGTGTGCCGTCGGCGTTCCAGGAGAACTTCTGCGCCCGGGCCGTCCGGCCGTTGTCGCAGCCGTCCGAGGCGGCGTCGTTGGCGTGGTAGACGATCCAGCTCTCCGTTCCGTCGGGCGAGGTGAAGAACCCGTTGTGTCCCGGCCCGTAGACCCCCGCCGAGTCCTTGCGCCGGAAGACGGGTTCCGCCTTCTTCGTCCACGAGGAAGCGGACAGCGGATCGGAACCGGTGAGCGTGAGCAGCCCGAGCTTGTAGTCGGGGGTCCAGCAGCCGCTGGCGGAGTAGACGAGGTACGTCCTCCCGCCCCGCTGCAGCACCTCCGGTCCCTCGTTGACGGCGGCCCCGGACTTCTCCCAGCCGTACCCGGGCGTCGAGATCGTCGAGAAGGACCCGCTCAGCGTGTACGGGTTCGACATCGGCGCGATCACCAGGTTCTGGGTGCCGCCGCCGCTCGCGCTGCCGAGCAGGTACAGCTTGCCGTTCACGGTGAGCACGCTCGGGTCGAGCATCCAGTCGCCGCCCAGCCGGCCCTTGTACGTGTACGGCCCCATCGGGTCCGAACCGGCGCTCTCCAGGACATGGACCCGCTGGGTCGGGTTGTAGTCGGCGATGTTCTGCCCTGCGACGTAGTACAGGTACCAGCGGCCGCCCGAGTAGTGCAGTTCGGGCGCCCAGATGTTGCAGCAGCGGGAGGCCGCGTCGCCCTGCCAGACCTGCGCACTCGGGGCGGCGGCGAGCCCGGCCAGCGTGGGCGACCTGCGCATGGTGATGACATCGGTCCAGCTCGTCGACACCAGGTAGTAGTTGCCGTCGTGGTACGAGATCCAGGGGTCGGCGCCCTTCTGCGCCTTGACCGGGTTGGTGTACGGGCGCCCCTCGGCCGCCGACGCGGGTGCCGGCTGCGCGAGGACCAGGGCGAGGAGGAGGGCGCTCAGCAGGGTCAGTAGGCGACGGGCCATCCGCTGCTCCAGTTCAGAAGGTTGACGCCGAGCTTCGGGGTCCCGTTGTCCTGGCCGTCGTAGTAGTGGTAGACGAGCAGGTCGCCGTCGGAGTCGGCGAGCACCGACTGCCCGCCGGGCCCGATGTAGCGCCCGTGCGACTCCAGCACCGGCGTCCCGCCGTTGCTGAGCATGCTCACGCCGTTGCGGTCCTTGTACGGCCCCGTCACGCTCGTCGCCCGGCCCACCTTGACCTTGTACGTGGAGCTCGTGCCCGCACAGCAGGTGTCGTACGAGGCGAAGAGGTAGTAGTAGCCGTTCCGCTTCACCACGGTCGGCGCCTCGACCGCCTTGGTCCCGGTGGGGCGGGAGGCCAGCGAGCGGCGTGCCGTGTCACCGGCGTACTGCTTTCCGGTCGAGGGATCGATCCTGATCATCTTGATCCCGGTCCACCAGGAGCCGAAGGACAGCCACCACTTACCGTCGTCGTCGACGAAGAGGTTGGGGTCGATGGCGTTGTAGTCGCTCGACGCGTTCGAGGTGTACACGGTGCCGTAGTCGGTCCAGCTGCCCGGCTGCCCGGTGGTGGAACCGGCGAGCCCGATGGCCGAGGTGTTCGACCCGAACGAGGAGACGGCGTAGTACATCAGGTACTTGCCGCCGCGGAACGAGATGTCCGGCGCCCAGGGGTCGGACGCCGGGGAGTAGTTCTTCCACCAGCTCGGCGGGGTACCGAAAGCCGATCCGGAGCGGCCGAAGGCGGTGCGGTCGGTGGAGGTGCGCAGCTGGAGGTTGTCGCCGGTCGAGTAGAGCAGGTACTGCCCCGAGGACGTCCGGACCATCGAGGGGTCGTGGACGACGATGTCGCCGGTGACCGTGCCGGGGTTCGGGTAGGCGGACGCGCTGCCCGGCACGAGGGCCAGGAGCAGGGCGGCGGGGAGGACCGCGAGGGTCCTTCTGCGGGTGGTGCGGCTCATGAGGGGACCTCCTGCGTTCGGTTACGGGAGGAGCGTGGGCTCGTACAGCAGTCGCCGCCGGAAGGCGGATGGTTGCCATGCACATGCCAGCAGAGAAGTCGTTCGATATATCGAATGACGCTCGTAACTTCGAACGGGGCCGTAGGGTCGAACGGCTCGCGCGTCAACGGGGCGCGCACCCCCGGGAAGGAATCTCCCCCAGGGACCTTCTCAGTTCTGCCGGGGCAGCAGTTCCGCCTCGAAGCGGTCCACGAACGCGCCGAAGGACCGGCCGCCCGCGGAGTAGACCACGAACTTGCTGAGACCGGCCTCGACATAGCCGTCCAGCAGCCGGTGGAGCTCCGGCCATCCGTCGGCGACGAGATCCCGCGGGTCGCTCTGCGGAGCGCGCCGGTGAATGGCCCCGGCCAGCTCCTGCGGGATTCCGTTCTCCGCCACCGTGAGACTGATCCCGAAGTGGTCGGGCTCGATCTCCCGTCCCGCCTGCTCGGCCGCGGCCAGAATCGTCTCGCGGGCCCGTCCCGCCGCATCGGGCGTGAGGAAGGACCCCAGCCAGCCGTCCCCATACCGCCCGACCCTGCGGAGCCCGGCGGGGGCGCTTCCGCCGAGCCAGACGTCCAGGGGCTTCGCGGGCAGCGGCGCGATCAGCCCGCCCCCGACCTTCAGGAACTCCCCGTCAAAACCTGCGGCTTCCCCGTCGAGGGAGGCCCGCAGCAGCTCCAGGGACTCGTCGAACAGCGCCCCGCGCCGCCCTTCCGGCGCGGGGAACAGTTCCCGTTCGCCGGGCCGTGCCGGCTGGAGCCCGAAGACCGGGAGCACGCGCCGGGGCGAGAGCCCGGCCAGGGACGCCAGCTGTTTGGCGACCAGGACCGGGTGCCGCCCCGGGAGCACCGCGACGGAGGTTCCGACCTTGAGCCTGCTCGTCCTCGACAGGGCGTGGGCCATGCCGACGAAGGGGTCGACGGCCTCCGAGTAGATGTGCTCGGAGAGCCAGAGCGAATCCACACCGTCGCCTTCGAGGCGGTCGACGATCCGGCTGAAGTCCGACAGCGCCGAACCTGCGCCGAGCCCGACTCCGAAGCGGATCTTCATGACGACCACCCTACGCGCGCCCCTGCCGGTCCGGCTCAGGCGTTGAGCAGAACGGGAAAGGCCTCCATGTCGTTCTGTGTCATCACGGGCAGTTTGCGGATGTCCGCGTCCGGCACCGCGAGCCGCAGCTCCGGGAACCGCCCGAAGAGCGCCGGCAGGGCGATGCCCGCCTCGACGCGGGAGAGCGCCGCACCGGGGCAGATGTGCGGGCCGTGGCCGAAGGTCATGTGCCGGATGGGGGTGGCGCGGGTGATGTCGAACGCGTCGGCGTCGGGGCCGTGCTGCGCGGGGTCGCGGCCGATCACACGGTAGGAGATGACCACGCCCTCGCCCTTGGCGATGACCCCCTCACCGACCTGGATGTCCTCGGTCGCGAACCGCATCAGCAGATGGGTGGTCGGGGTGTCCCATCGCAGGGTCTCCTCGATCACGGTCTCCCAGGAGACCTCCCCGTCAAGGACCATGCGCAGCTGGTCGGGGTGGGCCAGCAGGGCGCGTACGGCGTTGAGGATGAGCCCGATCGTGGTCTCGTGCCCGGCGGCGACCATCGCCTTGAGGTTGCCGACCACCTCTTCCTCGGTGAGCGGCTCGCCGCCCTCGTCGGCGAGGATCAGCGCGGAGGTCAGGTCGTCGGTCGGCTGCGCGGTCTTCTCGCGTACGAGCCCGGCGTAGAAGACGTCGAGATCGGCGAGGAGGGCCAGGCGTTCGTCCTGCGGGGTGAGCATCGAGAAGAAGGCCTTGTACTGACGGGTCAGCATGGCGTTCTCGGCGGGGTCGACGCCCATCAGCATGCCGACGACCCGCATGGGCAGCGGCTGCGCGAACACGGACTTGAGGTCGACGACGGCCCCGTCCCTGCCGCCCTCGGCGAGGGCGTCGAGCAGCTCCTCGGTGAACTTCTCGATGTCGGGGCGTATCGCCTCCAGGCGGCGGGGCGTGAGCGCCTGGGAGGTCTTGGTCCGCAGCCGGCGGTGCTCGTCGCCGTCGACGGTGAACATGGACCGGCCCGCGTCGATCATGCCGATGAGCGGCCACGCGTGCGTCACCTCGCCGCTCTGCCACAGGCCCCAGGCGTCGAGGTCCTTCACCAGTCGCGGGTCGAGCAGGAGCTGCCGGGCGTCGGCGTGCCGGGTGAGGGCCCAGGCCGGGACGCCGAGCAGCTCGATGCGGGCCAGCGGTCCGGCGTCGCGCAGCCGCGCAGTCTCCCCGTCCAGGTCCTGGACCATCGGGTCGATGACGACGGTCCCGCCGTTCGGGGCTGCTGCCTGGGCGGCGGCATGGGGGCAGTTCACGAGAAGTCTCCTGTCGTACGAACGGGGGTGAACCGAACGGGGAGCGAGGTGGTGCCGCGCAGGAACGCGGAGGGCCGTCGTACGAGGTCGTCGACCGGGACGGCCAGCTGGAGATCGGGCAGCCGGTCGAGCAGGACCTCGATGCCGGTACGGGCGATGATCTCGGCGATCTCCTGGGCGGGGAACGGACACCGGTACTCGCCGTGGCTGAAGGCGAGATGGGCGCCGTTGCCGCCCTGCGCGGGTGCTCCGGCGCCGGACATGCCCTGCCGGATCAGCGGGTCGGTGTTGGCGGCGCCGAGCCCGAGCAGCAGCATGTCCCCGGCCTTGATCCGCTGACCGCCGAGCTGGGTGTCCCGCACGGCCCAGCGCCCGGCGAGGATCTGGGTGGGCGTGTCCTCCCAGAGCACCTCGTTCATGGCCTCGCCGATGCTGCGACGGCCGCGGGCCATGGAGTCGGCGAACGTGTCCTCGGTGAGCATCAGCCGCAGGGAGTTACTGACCCAGTCGGCGGTGGTGAGGTGCCCGGCGGCCGTGATGGCCATCAGGTCGAGCATGTACTCCTCGTCGGTGAACGCCTCGGGGAAGGCGAGCATCCGTGAGGTCACGTCGTCCCCCGGCACGGCCCGTTTCGCGGCCACCAGCCGGGCCATGTGTTCCCCGAACCGCAGGTGGGCGCTCTGCGCGTCCGGCCCTCCGTCGGCCAGGTCCTTCAACACCTGGGCGATGTCGGCGCCTTCGTCGTCGGGGAACCCGACCAGACGGGCGAGGACGAGTACGGGAAGGGGCTCGCAGAAGTCGGCGACGAGGTCGGCCGTGCCGCGGCTGCACACGTCGTCGATCAGCCGGTCGGCCAACTGCTCGCAGTGGGTGCGGATCTGGAAGGGGTCGGCGCCTTCGAGGGCAGGCCCGACCATCCGGGCGTGCCGCCGGTGTTCTTCCCCTGCGCTGAAGTAGATGGACGGCAGGGGGCGCCCCACCATCGGCAGCAGCGGCCAGTCGTCGGGGATGTGGGGCCACTGGTTCCACAGGCCGACATCGCGCGGGAACAGCTCACCGTCGCTGGTTACTTGATGGATTTCGCGGTACCCGATGACCAGCCATGCGGGGAACCCGCCCGGCAGCTCCACGGGAACGACGGGACCGTGGTCACGTCGCATGGTGCGGTACACGGCCTGCGGCTCGGTCTGGAACCCGGGCCCGCCGAGCGGCACGGCTCCGCTGTGTGCCGGACAGCCGGGGGGCGCAGGAGCGGAGGTCGGCGCGGGCTCTGTGGAAGAAGGGCGCGTCATGAGTCCTGACTCCTGTGGCGACAGCTGCACGCGTCATGATCATGCGATCAACGCATGTTCACTATAAGGATTTCGTGTGACCTCGGAACGGTCAACAGCGATCAATCCCACACCCTGAACGGAACAACGGGTCGACAACTCGGCACAATTGATGAGCATCGCGATGTACCGCTCGGACCTTCCGCGCATCACGACGGGACGGTCCTACGCCAGGAGCGCACGGCCCCCGGCACGGTCTCCCCCGGCCTCCGCCTCGCACAACTCCCCGCCCTCGTAAGCGACGTTGACCAGCCCGACGGCACCCCCCGCGCCGGCATTCCCGGCTCCGGCACCCCCGGTCACCGCGCCCTCGCCATCGCCGTACTCCAGCTTCAGCGCATGCCAGCGCGCCAGCCAGTACACCCGCCCGCGGTGACCGGCGAGGGTCTCCCGCAGTGCGGCGGGAGCATGCGTCCACACCGCGGGGAGGTCGCCCGCGTAGTCGAAGGCGGCCCGCAGTTCGACCCATCCGTCGTCGCGGACATCCCCGGAGGTGAGCAGGATCTCGACGGCCTGCCCCGGCTCCTGCCGGCACTTCTTCGCGTGGATCCAGTGCACGCGGTGGCCCGCGGCGTAACGCGAGCAGTCGTCGCTCCGCACGGAGTCGTTCCGGGTGAGATGACGCAGCATGGTGAGGTTCGCCTTCCGGGACAAGGACCCCGAGCACCTGCACCGCGGTCCGCTGTTCCCCGTGCCTTTCGCACGGGGCAGGTCGTCACCCGGAGCACCCGCAGCGGAGCGGGGTGCCGTCCAGCAAGCCGGGGCTGTGCACTGGAACTCATGACCCGTACAAGACTCTAACGCACGCGAACCACCCAAGCCGACGGGCGGTCAGGAGCCGGCGGACGCCCGCAGACGCACACCGCCCGCCCCCGACCACCCCTCAGGCGCTGCCACTCAGCCGGTGACGAGACCCGGGTCGCTCGTACCGGCCACGCCGGTTTCGACGTGTCCGGCGAAGCGCCGCAGGAACGTGGCGTCCACGTCGGAGACGACGGTGAAGTCGTACCAGTTCCTGCTTCCCCGCAGGTCGAGCACGTGCTTGACGGTGGCGCCCGCACGGACCTCGAAGGTCTGCACGCCGCCCGCGTACCCGGCGGCGCTGCGTACGGTCAGACGGACGGTGGCGGAGCCGCCATTGGCGAAGGTGAGTTCAAGCCCCCCGCCGGCAGCGACATGACGAGCCGTCACTTCCGGCCCCGCGACCTTCCCCGCGGCCCGGAAGGTGCGCAGGAAGCCGTTGGGGCCATGGACGGTGAGGTCGGTCACCGCCTTGGAGTAGGCCGTGTTCCAGCTGTCCGCGAGGGACTTGCCCGCTTCGGTGGTGTACGTCCACGGCCCGTCGGTGCGGTTGGCGGAGGTCACCAGGAACTGGGCCCCGGCGGCGGCGCCACCGCTGAAGGTGAGGCGGTACTTGCCGGTGGCCGTATCGGCGGCACCGTCGACGAAGGGCGCGTAGCGCAGCGGCCGGGTGGGCCGGGCGCCCTTCTCCTGCTTGGGCACGCTGCCGG
>NZ_JAELVH010000420.1 GCF_019399235.1 Streptomyces poriferorum
TCCCGCTCCCGCTCCCGCCCCGGCAGCGCCCGCGGGACCCTCCGCAGATCTGACCAAGAGCGACATCAGCGAGGACTCCCGATGACGACGCCGCCCACGCCGCCGACGCCGCAGGCGCCGTACCAGCAGCAGGCGTACCAGCAGCCCTTCGCCCCCCAGCAGGGCGCGCAGGCCGGCTACTACACCTCCCCGATCCCGGTGCGCCCCGCCACCCTCGGTGACGCGATCGCCTCGGAATGGACCAAGATCCGGTCCGTACGCTCCACGATGTGGACGCTCGGCGTCATGATCGTGCTGGTGTTCGGCATCGGGGTGCTCTCGGCGATCGCCGTCAGTTTCTCCGACTCCGACTCCGACATGGACTCCACCCCGGTGCTCAGCCTCGGCTTCTTCGGCGTGCTCCTGGGGTCGATCTGCGTGATCACGCTCGGCGTCATGACCATCGCGTCGGAGTACGGCACCGGCATGATCCGTACGACGCTGACGGCCTGCCCGAGCCGCGCCCGGGTGCTCAGCGCGAAGGCGATCGTCTTCTTCCTGCTCACCTTCGTGCTGACGACCGTGATGACCACGATCGTCGCCCTGATCCAGACCGCCATGCTGGACGCCCCGGCGCCGACCGGGAAGGAATGGCTGAGCGGGACCGTCGGTGTCGGTCTCTACATGGCGACGCTGGGACTGCTGTCGCTGGCGGTCGGCGCGCTGATCCGGCACTCGGCCGGCGCGATCACCCTCATGATCGGCCTGGTGCTGCTGCCGCTCGTGCTGGCCATCTTCATGCTCGCCGACTCCCTCACGTCGATCCGTGAGTGGCTCCTGGAGTACTCGATCCCCAACCAGCTCAGCATCTTCTACGACAACTCGGTCGCGACGTCGGGGCCGTCCGGCTGGGAACCGCTGTGGCTCATGCTCGGCGTGACCGCCGTGGCCCTGGGCGGCGCCTATCTCGCGATGAACAACCGCGACGTCTGACGCCGGCGGCCGATTCTCAGTACCGAGGCGCGTTCCTGGACCGCTGCACCCGTGTGGTGCGGCGGTCCTTCGCGTTCCAGCACGCCTTGTGCCAATGCCTGCGGTCGTCGATCCCGCCGTAATCGGACCAGGCCACCAGGTGCGGGAGGCCCGAGGGGATCTCCTGGTCGCAGCCGGGGCACCGGTAGCGCTTGCCCGCCGCGCTCGCGCCGCTCACCGGGCGGACCGACCACTCCTCGCCCTGCCACTCCTCCGAGCGCCCTCCGCCGCCGTACCGGTCCCCCTCCGCGCTCGCGCTGCCGGTGGGACTGTCGCCGCCTCGGGGGCGGTTGCGGCGCGGGGACACGTGACACCTCACGGGACAGGGCTGGGCAGTTCCATCCAGCGTAGGGCCATTCGGCGGGGGCATACGTCTCGCACCGCCCGGGGCGGGACGGGTAACCGGAAAATCGCAACAACTTCCCGTTGGACCGTGCCTTTGGCACGTGTCAGACGTTGTTGCCGGTAGGGGAGAGCCGCGTCGGCCGCAAGGAGGTATCTGGCGATGCGTGTGGGAACGTTCGTACTGGCAGCCCAGTTTCCGGGGCAGGGGCCGGGTGAGGCGCTGCATCGCGCGATCCGGTCCGCCGAGGTCGCGGAGGAGTCCGGCCTCGACTCGGTCTGGCTGGCCGAACATCATTTCGTGCCGTACGGGGTGTGCCCGTCCGCCGTGACACTGGCCGCGCTGCTGCTCGGCCGCACGCGCAGAATCCGCGTCGGTACGGCGGTGAGCGTGCTGCCGACCCAGCATCCGGTCGCGCTCGGCGAGCAGGCGGCGCTGCTGCATCTCACCAGTGGCGGCCGGTTCACCCTCGGCGTGGGCCGGGGCGGGCCGTGGATCGACCTGGAGGTGTTCGGCGGCGGCCTGGAGGCCTACGAGAACGGCTTCCCGGAGTCCCTGGGACTGCTGCTCGACTGGCTGCGCGAGGCGCGGGTGGCGGGACGCGGGGAGCGCTACGGCTTCCGCGAGGTGGCAGTGGTCCCCCGGGCCGACGAGCTGATCGACGCGGAGAGCGGGGAGAGCCCCGGGGGCCCCGAGGTGATCGTCGCGTGCACCTCGCCGAAGAGCGTGAGACTCGCCGCCGAGAACGGCTTGCCGATGCTGCTCGGGATGCACTGCGGCGACGAGGAGAAGGCCGAGATGGTCGCCCTCTGGCGCTCCTGCGCGCTCGCCGCGGGCCGCTCGCCGGAGAGCGTACGGCAGGCGGGGCACGTGTCCGCGGGCGTGGCCCAGATCGCGGACCGCGCGGACGACGCCCGGGAGACGCTCGTGAAGGCGATGCCGGGCTGGCTGCGGCAGGGGCTGGACGCCCATGTGACGGTGGACGGCCGGCACCGGGTGATGCGCGACCCGGTCGGCTACACGGAGCTGCTGTGCGGACTTCATCCGGTGGGCCCGCCCCGGCTCGCGGCCGACCGCCTCGCGGCCACGGCGGAGCGCACGGGCATCACCCGCTTCGCGCTCCTGGTGGAGGGTTCCGGAGATCTCGTGGCCACGGAGGAGAACGTAGCGCGGCTGGGCACCGAGGTACTGCCACTCCTCGAATGACCCAGGCCTACGGGTTTCACGGTGTACGTACGGGAGCTGCCGCCCCGGACCAGTTGCACCTCCCGCGGCCCGGGGCGGCAGCAAAAGCGTTCAGCAGTCCCGAAGTCCGGGCGACTGGTTGAGCAACTGGCCCCTCACCGAGGTGAACTTGGCCAGTCGGTCGTCGACCGAGGCGTCCAGCGGGAACACCGCGACGCGGTGGCAGTTCTGGAATGCCAGGCGCACCCCGAAGTGCCGCTGCAGCGCGCCGCGTATCGCATCACTCGCGAGCGCACGCAGCAGCTGACCACGTGCCTGCTCGTTGGGCGGCGGCGTCTGGTTGTCGGCGAACTGCCCGCCGTCGACCTTCAGCTGAGCCACCAACGAGCTGATCATCTCCCATGCGTAGGGCAGGGAGGTCCGGACGCAGTCGACGAAGTCGGCTTCGTCGACCTCGCCTCGCTCGGCCTGTTCCAACAGCGCCGGTGAGACGTCGAGCGACATGGGTTCTCCTCTCGCGACCCCGACGGAGAGCCGGGGCCTTACGGGCAGGGAAGAAGGACGGCGACGCAGCGTGCACGCACGGCGACCTCCTGCATCCACGGTAAGGGCGCAGTCCGGGCCGCACCAGGAGATTGGGAACACAACCGGCCAATAACGAAGGGGTTCAAAGAGGGGCAAGCCAGAAAGTGTCACTCCGGGGCGGGAAGGGAGTGACGGGTGGGTGAATCGCGTCGAGCACCTGTCGTCGAGTAGCGTTGCCGACCATGCGTCTCGTCATCGCCCGCTGCTCCGTGGACTACGCGGGCCGGCTCACGGCCCACCTGCCCTCCGCTCCCCGTCTGATCCTGGTGAAGGCGGACGGGAGCGTGTCGATTCACGCCGACGACAGGGCGTACAAACCGCTCAACTGGATGTCGCCGCCCTGCACCCTGAAGGAGGGCGCCGACGACACCGCGGGCGTCTGGACCGTGGTGAACAAGGCGGGCGAAAAACTGATCATCACGATGGAGGAAATCCTCCACGACTCGTCCCACGAGCTGGGCGTCGACCCCGGCCTGATCAAGGACGGCGTGGAAGCGCACCTCCAGGAGCTGCTCGCCGACCGGATCGAGACGCTCGGCGAGGGCTACACCCTCATCCGCCGCGAGTACTTCACCGCCATCGGCCCGGTCGACATCCTGTGCCGTGACGCCGACGGGCAGACCGTGGCGGTCGAGCTGAAGCGGCGCGGCGACATCGACGGCGTGGAGCAGCTGACCCGCTACCTGGAGCTCCTCAACCGCGATCCCCACCTGGCGCCGGTGAAGGGCATCTTCGCCGCCCAGGAGATCAAGCCCCAGGCCCGCGTCCTGGCGACGGACCGCGGCATCGGCTGCGTGGTCCTCGACTACAACGCGATGCGCGGCATCGAGGACGACAAGCTCAGGCTCTTCTGACCGTCCGGCCTTCAGCCCCGTCCGGTGACTCCCACCGGACGGGAGCCGAACCCGCCCGGCAACCCCACCGGACGGGCATCCGCACGCCCCCAGCC
>NZ_JAELVH010000421.1 GCF_019399235.1 Streptomyces poriferorum
GAGGAGGGAGTGTTCGGGACGGGATGCGGGCACGAGGAGCCTCCGGGTTCGGGATCTCGGGCGTCAGCCCTTGACGGCGCCGGCCGCGAAGCCGGAGGTGACATGGCGCTGGAGCAGCAGGAAGACGACCAGCGCGGGCAGGGCGAAGAGGGTCGAGGCGGCCATGGTGGCGCCCCAGTCGGTGCCGAAGGTGTTCTGGAACGACGACAGCCAGACCGGCAGGGTGCGGCTGTCCTGGTGCTTGATGATCAGGAAGTTGGCGTACGCGAACTCGTTCCACGCGGTGATGAAACCGAACAGCGAGGTCGCCATCAGCCCCGGTGCGAGCAGGGGCAGGGCCACCCGCCGGAAGGCGCCGGTCCGGGTGCAGCCGTCGACCTGCGCCGCCTCCTCCAGCTCCGGCGGAATGGTCGCGATGAAGCCGCGCAGCACCACGATCGAGAACGGCAGCGTGACCATGAAGTAGACGAGCGTGAGGGTCGGCAGCCGGTCGAGCATGTCCGTGTCGCGGGAGATGATGTAGATCGGGATGATCAGCGACTCCCAGGGCGCCATCTGGGCGATGAAGACCATGAGCATGAACTGCCGCCGGCCCTTCCACCGCATCCTGGCCACGGCGTACGCCGAGCCGATGGCGACCAGCAGAGCCAGCAGGATCGAGGTGAGCGTCACCAGGATGCTGTTGCGCCAGAACAGCTCGAACCCGTCGGCCTGCACGGCCGTGCGGAAGTGGTCGAGCGTCCAGGTGCGAGGGAAGAGCTTCGGATCGGCGGACTGGATGTCCCGCGACGGTTTGAACGCGGTCGAGATCATCCAGTAGACGGGGAACAGACAGACCAGGACGGTCAGTACGGCGGCGGCGTTCAGCGGGATCCGCCGGACTCTCGGGCGCAGCAGGGTCATCGGTACTCGTCCTCCTGGCGGAACATCTGGCGGAAGTAGAGGACGAGCACCCCGGACATCAGGACCACGGTGATCATCGAGGCGGCAGACCCCAGGTCGTAGCGCTGCCCCGCGAGTGCCTTCTGCACCGCGTACACGGGCAGGATCGTCGTGGCGTCGCCCGGACCCCCGCGGGTCATCACCCAGATCTGGACGAACGCCTTGAACGTCCAGATCACTTCGAGCGAGAAGACCAGCAGGAAGATCGGCCGGAGCATCGGGAAGGTGACCGAGCGGAAGATCCGCGAGCCGGACGCCCCGTCCAGCCGCGCCGACTCGTACAGCTCCGCCGGGACCGTGGTGAGCGCCGAGTAGACGGTGATGGCCGCGAACGGCACCGACTGCCAGACGATCAGCAGGACCAGGATCGAGAAGGCGGCGGTGCCGTGCGCGAACCACGGATAGCGGTCGAAGGAGGAGAACCCGGCCCCGGTCAGCAGCCGGTTGACGATGCCGAACTCGGAGTGGAACAGCCACTGGAAGACCGTGGTGGCCGCGACCACCGGCATCGCCCACGCCAGCACCAGCGAACTGAGCACCACCGTGCGGCCGAAGCGGCCCAGCCGCTCGGTCATCAGCGCGACCAGGGTCGCGATCACCATGATCAGGACCACGTTGACCGCCATGAACAGGAAGGTGCGCCGCACCACCTCCCAGAACCGGGGGTCGGACAACAGCGTCCGGTAGTTCCGCAGTCCGACGAACTCCGCGTCACCCATGATCAGCTGGCGCAGCCGGAAGTCCTGCAGCGAGATCAGCACGGCCCGCAGCAGCGGGTAGAGCAGCAGATAGAGCATGCCGCCGACGGCGGGTGTGATCAGGACGTACGGCCAGAAGCCGCGTGGCTCCCCGGACCGCCGCCGGCGCGGCGGTCCTGCCGTGGTCGCCGGGCGGCGCAGGCGGCTGGGGGGTGCGGTCCGTTCCCGGATGACCGACACGGCACGCCTCCTCTCGGTGGTCGGGCGGATGGGCGGAGATCGATGGCCGGGCGGACGGGCGAAGGGGTCAGGAAGCGGTGTTCATGGCCCGGGTGATGTCCTCGGAGGCCTTGGCGGCCTCCTTCGCCGGGTCGCCGCCGGTCAGGACGGCAGCCATGTAGTCCTTGATCGGGTTCTCCGCCTCGACGGCAGCCCAGCCGGGCGTGTTGGGCGTCGCGTGCCCGTTCGCCGCGCCGACCGCCATCGCGGCCGCCCCCGGATCGCCCGCCACCGCCGAGGCGAGCGTCGTCCGGTTCGGTACGTAGCTCATGGCCACGGCCAGCTTCTTCTGCCAGGCGTCTCCGGTGAGCTCCTTGACGAAGGCCAGCGCGGCCTCCTGCTTGCCGGACGCCGTGGGGATCACCAGGTCGGAGCCGCCGGTGAAGACGGCGCCCGGGGTGTCCGCGCCCTTGCCCGGGATCGCGAAGAAGCCGAGCCTGCCCTTCAGCTCCGGGTTCTTCTCCATGACGACATTGGCGCCGCCCGGGGTCGAGATCACCTGGGCGACCTTCCCCTGGGCCATCACGTCGGCCTGCGGCGGGGAGTCCTCGTCCGAGTCCTTCGGGCCCTTGCCGAGCGCCTGGAGCTGTTCGTAGAACTCCATCCCGCGCAGTGCCTCGGGAGTGTCCAGCGTGCCCTTCCACCTGCCGCCGGACTCGGTGGCGAGGTCGCCGCCCTCGTCCCAGACGAAGCCCGCCAGCGCGTACCACATCTGCCCGGGCAGATAGATGCCCTGCGTGCCGCCCTTGTTGAGCTTGCCGGTGGCCTCGATCCACTGCTCTCGCGTCTTGATCGCGGACGCGTCGACCCCCGCCTTCTCGAAAAGGTCGGTGCGGTAGATGACGACACGATTGGCCGCGTAGTACGGGATGCCGTACTGCTTGCCCTCGTACGCTCCCGGCTCGGCGAGGCCCTTGAGCCAGTCCTTGCCGTTCAGTTCGTCGACCTTGTCGCTCAGGTCGAGCAGCCCGCCGCTCTGTGCGAACTGGGCGACCTGGGTGTTGCCGCTCTCGATCACGTCGGGTGCGTCGTTGCTGGCCAGCGCGGCGGTGATCTTCTCACCGATGCCGTCCCACTCCTGGATCTGCACCCGGACCTTGATCGTGGGGTGTGCGGCCTCGAAGCCCTTCACGAACTCCTTCTGGAACTCGGCGGAGACGCTGTCGCGCATCAGCCACACGTCGATGTCCGTCGGTCCGTCACCGGACGCGCCGGCCGAGTCGGACGACGAGCTGCAGGCACTGAGAACGGCGGCCATCACGAGCGCGGACCCACCGGCAAGCAAGCGGTACTTCACGGTTCACCTCTGGGAGACAAGGACCTGACCACCTGACCAGTGAAGCCCACTGGACAGCTCACCTCTTGATGGTGGATGAAGGTGGCATAGACCAATGGGGCCGTCAACCCCCTTGGTAGCTATGGGTTTTAGTGATCTCCCGGAAATTCGGGCCGGGTCGATTGGCCGGAGACCGGCTACACTTCCCTTGACCAGTAGCCGAGTTCGTCTCACTGGTTGCTCAACTGGTAAGTGAGAGAAAGGTCAGGAGGGGCAGCGCATGGACGCCGACTCATCGGGAACGGTGCTCAAACGGGAACGGGCCCGCGACGCCGTACTGGAGCTGATCGAGTCGCGCCGCCCGGGGGACGCCATCCCTTCGGAGCGCGCGCTGTGTGCCACGCTCGGCGTCTCCCGGCCCACCCTGCGCGCCGCGATCGACGAGCTGGTGGCCGTCGGGCTGCTGGTGCGCGAGCACGGCCGCGGCATGTTCGTCGCACCCGCGAAGATCACCCAGGAGCTGGTCTCGGCCGACCTGGCCCTGACGCTCCCGCAGGCGGCGGGGGCCTGGTCGAGCCGGCTGCTGGAGTTCACCACCCTCCAGGCCGGCGCCCGGGTCGGCCGCAAGCTGCGCATGTCTCCCGCGGCGGAGATCGTGTACGTTGCCCGGCTGCGGCTCGTCGACGGCGCCCCGATGGCCATCGAGCACCTGCACATCAGGGCCGAACTGGTCCCGGGCCTGTCCGCCCAGGAGCTGGAGCACGGCGACCTGTACGAGCATCTGCGCGAGCGCCACGACGTACACGTCCACGAAGCGGTCCAGGCCATCGAGCCCACCGTGGTGACCCGGGCCGAGGCCCGGCTCCTCGACGTGCCGGAGCTCTCCCCGGCCCTCCTCTTCGAGCGGCTGACCTCGGACACCACCGGCTGCCCCGTGGAGTACGTGCACTCGCTCTACCGCGGCGACCGCTACCGGATCGTCTCCCGTCTGGCACTCGGCCCGGCCGCCGCCGTCGAGCCCGTGGAGGGCGGACACCACCCGGGGATCCCGCCGGGGGACTTCGCCCAGGGAGACCCGATCACGTCGTCCACCCGGGGCGACATCCAGTCCGGTGACTGACCCGGAGGCCGCCCCCGTACCCGCCGCGCGCACCGCGCCATGGCCGGTGCGTCTCTTGTGCGGGCCGACGGCAGGAGGCCACTGTGGCTGACACATCCGACGCCACCGACCCCACGAGGTGCCTCGCATGACATCGTCCACCAGCCGCCGC
>NZ_JAELVH010000422.1 GCF_019399235.1 Streptomyces poriferorum
CGGGAACGAGACGATCCGCGTCACCCCGGACGGCCAGGTGTCCATCAAACTCCCCGCACCACTGGCCCACCTCGCCAACAGCCCACACGGCCGCTACACCCTCACCTCCACCACGGTGGCGTTCGCACACCGGGGTGTGGAGTGGGCCGACCGCATCGAGGCGAACCGGGCGGTCGCCTACCGCATCCACTACGACACCACCCGGGACCGCTGGTATCTGACCGCGTCCTGGCAACGCCCCACCATCCAGACCATCCCCATGGAAGCAGCCCGGGCCAAGGGCGTGATCGGTGTCAACACCAACGCCGACCACTTCGCCGCCTACCACCTCGACTCCCACGGCAACCCCGTCGGCGAACCCCACCGCTTCACCTACGACCTGACCGGCACCACCCATCACCGCGACGCGCAGCTCCGCCACGCCCTGACCCAACTCCTGCACTGGGCACGGCGGACCGGTGTGGGTGCGATCGCGATCGAGGACCTCGACTTCGGTGCGGAGAAGACCCGGGAGAAGCACGGGCGCAGGAAGAGCTTCCGGCAGCTGATCTCCGGGATTCCTACCGGGAAGCTCAAGGCCCGGCTGGTCTCCATGGCCGCCGAGCAGGGCCTGGCGGTGGTCGCGGTCGACCCCGCCTATACCTCGATGTGGGGTGGTCAGCACTGGCAGAAGTCGCTGACCACCCCGCACCGGAAGATGTCCCGTCACGATGCCGCCGGTATCGCGATCGGGCGACGCGCCCTCGGACACCCGATCCGGCGACGGACGACACCGCCCCCACACGACCGGAGTGATCGCGTGGGGCATCGGACCGTCCAGGCCGATCACGGTGCACGAGGACGTGAGGGAACCCGCCCACCCGCAACGGACCACACCCCTGGAGGCATGTCACCGAGCGGGACGCGAAAGCGGCGACCCAGCGCACCCAAAACCGTTCGGGATGTGCCCAGAACACATCAGTGGGTACAGGACTCACTCATGCACACTGGCTAGGAATGGTAGTCGTACGACATGGACTGGCTGAAAAAACTCCCCGTCATCGGGCCGCTCGTCTCCCGGCTGATGGAGACGCACGCCTGGCGCAGCTACGAGACGCTGGAACGGGTGCACTGGGCGAGGCTCGCCGCAGCGATCACGTTCATCAGCTTCCTGGCGCTCTTCCCGCTGATCGCGGTCGCCGCGGCGATCGGTGCGGCGCTGCTCTCGGACAAGCAGCTGGACAAGATCGAGGACAAGGTCGCCGACCAGGTGCCCGGCATCTCCGACCAGCTCGGCATCGACAACCTGGTGGCACACGCGGGGACGGTCGGGCTGGTGGCCGGTGCGCTGCTGCTCTTCACCGGCATCGGCTGGATCGGCTCGATGCGGGACTGCCTGCGCGCCGTCTGGGGCATGGACGACGTGGACGAGGGCAACCCCGTCCTGCGCAAACTCAAGGATGCCGGAGTGCTGTTCGGGCTGGGCGGGGCGGCCCTGGTGACGCTCGCGATCTCCTCGGTCGGCTCCGTGGCCGTCGGCCGGGTCGCCGATCTGCTCAACATCCCGGAGGGCGGCGCGGGCGGCGTGCTGCTGCGCGTCGCGGCCCTGCTGGTGGCGGTCGTCGCCGACTTCCTGCTGCTGCTCTACCTGCTGACCCTGCTGCCCGGCGTCGAGCCGCCGCGGCGCCGGCTCATGGTGGCCGCGCTGATCGGCGCGGTCGGCTTCGAACTGCTCAAGCTGCTGCTCGGCAGCTATATGAGGGGCGTCGCCTCGAAGAGCATGTACGGGGCCTTCGGCGTCCCGATCGCACTGCTGCTGTGGATCAACTTCACGGCGAAGCTGCTGCTGTTCTGCGCCGCCTGGACGGCCACGCGGAGCAAGGACGAGGCCGACCCGGCGACGGACGCGGAGCAGGACCCCGCGTCCGCAGCCGGAGACGAAGCCGCCGGAAAGGAACCCGGCGGCAGCACCCTCAGCGGCGGGGGAGGCGGCGCACCAGGTCCGGCAGCGGCCAGCGCCGGTTGACCAGGAACGCCGCCCCGGCCACCAGGACGAGCGCTCCGCCGGCGATCCCCAGGGCGATCCCGACCCCGCCGGAACCGCCGGTGTCCGCGGCGGCCTTCGTGGTCCCGGGGCCGTTGCCGCCCTTGTTCGCGGCAGGCTTGTCCGCCTGGGCGCCCTTGCCCGTCCCCGTGCCCGTGTCGGCTGACCGCGGCGGAACGAGTTCGCCGACCGGGGTGACCTTGCCGCCGGCCGCGAAGCCCCAGTCGAGCAGGCTCGCCGCTTCCTTGTAGACGGCGTGCGTCTCGTCGGACGACGGGTTCATGACGGTGACGAGCAGCACCTTGCCGTTGCGCTCGGCGACGCCGGTGAAGGTGTTCCCGGCGTGCGTCGTGTAGCCGTTCTTGACGCCCGCGATGCCCTTGTACGCGGTGACCCCGTCGGCCCCGGTGAGCAGACGGTTGGTGTTCTGGATGCCGAAGCTCTCGCGCTCCTTGCCCTTCTTCTGCTCACCGGGGAACTGCGCCGTCGCGGTGGCGCAGTACTCGCGGAAGTCCGCCTTCTGCATCCCGCTGCGGGCGAACAGCGTCAGGTCGTACGCGCTGGAGACCTGGTTGGGGGCGTCGTACCCGTCGGGCGAGACCACGGTGGTGTCCAGGGCCTGGAGCTCCTCCGCGTGCGCCTGCATGTCGGTGACGGTCTTGGGGACGCCTCCGTACATCGAGGCCAGCACGTGCACCGCGTCGTTGCCCGAACGCAGGAAGACCCCGAGCCACAGGTCGTGCACCGTGTAGGGGAGGTCCTCCTTGACGCCGACCAGACTGCTGCCCTCGCCGAGATCGGCCAGGTCCGCGTCCTGCACCGTGTACTCACGGGTCTTCGGCTGGAGAGCCGGCGCCTGCATCACGGTGTCGGCGAAGAGCATCTTCAGCGTGGAGGCCGGAGGCAGCCGCCAGTGCGGATTGTGGGAGGCGAGCACGTCGCCCGTCTCCGCGTCCGAGACCATCCAGGACCTGCCGGTCAGGTTCTTCGGCAGGACCGGGGCGCCGGCGCCGAGATTGACCTGGGTCCCGCTCCGGCCGAGCTGTGCGCCACCGACCTGCGACATGCCGGTCGGCGGCTTCGGCTCGTCGTCCGTGGTGTCCTGACTGACCGCCGACGCGGGACCGACGAGGAAAACGGACAGCAAAGCGGCAGAGGTGACCGACAGAGCGGCCTTCTTGAGAGCTGGCACGGTCGAAAACGTACATGCAGTTGATCTGAATATGGATACCGGAGGTATGACCCGCCGTGCGTACCGCCGGGACAGCCCACCCCGGGCGAGGCGGCGGGAACGCGACGGAGATACTGATTCCATGAAGCTCAGCCGCCCCGTCTCCTGGTTCCTGCTCGCCTTCGGGGTGTGGAGCTGGTTCATCTGGGTCACTTTCGTCAAGAACCTGTGGAAGGACGGCAGTGGTCTCGCCTTCGACGACGCGGGCGACCCGACCGCCTACTTCTGGGTTCATCTGCTGCTCGCCATCACGTCCTTTCTCCTGGGGACGGCCGTGGGAGTGATCGGGTTCCGTGGCGTCAGGGCCCTGCGCAGCCAGGACGCGTAGCACGTCTACTTCCGGCCTGGGCCAAATGTGGGACAAACGGGAACGAACTAGGCGGGGGAGTGCGCATGGCGGTCCTGGGTTTCGCGCTGCTGGCGGCCGCGGTGCTCGCGCTGCTGGTCCTCGTCCACCGCTATGTGTGGCGCCGCCTCGTCGGTGACACCACGACAGCGGGCAGCCTTCCGCGCAGGGCCGGCACGGTCGCGGCGTACGTCCTGCCGCTGCTGAGCGTCGGCGCCCTGGTCTCCGGGCGCACGGGCACGCCCTTCTGGCTCCAGCAGGTGCTGGCCTGGCCCGGCTATCTGTGGCTGGCCGCCCTGCTCTATCTGACGCTCGCCCTGCTGGCCGGGGAACTCGTGCGCCCGCTGCTGAGCCGGCTGCTCGCCCGCCGGGCCGGGGACGAGCCGGAGGCGGCGGCGGAGACCGTTCCCGCCGAACCGGTCACCGCCGCACAGGGGTCCACGGTCACGACCGCGGCCCCGCCGGCCGCC
>NZ_JAELVH010000423.1 GCF_019399235.1 Streptomyces poriferorum
AGGGTGGTGGGTGCGGAGGACGGCGAGGTGGGCTCGGGCTGCGGGGCCGCGTGGGGCCGTCCGCCGCCCTGGGGCGCCCCCGGACCTCCTGCGTGTGTGACCCGGCCGCCCTCAGGGGTACGGGGCAGGGGCGGGGTCACCGAGCGGGCCAGTCCGCGGGCGACCGCTTCCTGGATCGACCCCGCCAGTTCGGCCGCCCCGGCGACGCCCTGGTCGGCGAGCATCGCGGCGAGACCGCCGGCGTAGCCCTGCCCGACCGCGCGGACCTTCCAGGCCCCCTGCCTGCGATAGAGCTCCAGAGCGGCGACGGCGGACTCGCTGTCCAGACCGGTCAGGGTGAAGGTGGCGATCTCCGTGCCGTCGAGTCCGGTGACGGCGACGAACGGCGAGGCCACGGTCCCGAACCTGGTCGGGCTGCCCGCCTCCAGCGGCAACGCCAGCAGCACGGTGACCCGGTGCACCGCCTCGGGCAGGGCGTCGAGGTCGACCGCGAGCCGGTGCTCGGCCGCGGCCTGCCTGGACACCTCCAGGCCCGGCAGCTGCGGAGAGCCGGGGTGGGCTATCCACTCGACGCCGCGCACGGTGCCGTGCTCGTCACCGAGCGTGGCACCGGCCACGACAGGCGCGCCGGCCGAAACCCGGATCTCCAGACGGGTCTGGGGCAAGGTGTGGTTCTGCCCCCGGACCAGCTCGGCCGTCATTGCCCTGTCCCCTCGACGAGTTACTGCTGCGCGATGCGGTGTCGTGCGTGGTGCGGCGCCGACGGTACCGGTGCCGCGATGCGGTGCAGCTCCCGGCGGCCGATGCTGCCGGGAGCTGCGCGTCGTGATGCGGACCCGTGAGTCCGGCACTGCCTACAGGTGCGGCAGGATCGCCGGCATGAGGTCCTGGAAGGTACGGCCGTTGGCCGGGTTGCCGATGGCGGTCATCTGCCATCCGTTCCCCGAGCGGCTCACCTTCGCCATGATCTGGGCGGTGTACTGCCCGCCGCCGTCCAGCGTGTAGCGGGCGAGCTCCTGGCCGTTGGTCTCGTCCACGATGCGGCAGAAGGCGTTCTGCACCTCCTGGAACGTCTGGCCGGTGAAGGAGTTCACCGTGAAGACGATCTGGTCGATGTGGACCGGCACCCGCTGGAGGTCGACCAGAATGGCCTCGTCGTCGCCGCCCGAGCCGGCGCCGCCGACCAGGTTGTCCCCGGTGTGCTTGACCGAGCCGTCGTCGCTGACGAGGTGCCGGAAGAACACGACGTCGACCGGCTGCTTGTCGGCGAACAGGACCGCCGATGCGTCCAGGTCGATCTCCCGGGTGCGCGAGCCGAACAGACCGCGGCGCGGAGCCGCTTGCCAGCCGAGCCCCATCCGTACCGCGGTCAGGGTCCCCCCGTCGCTCTTCTGCAGGCTGATGGCCTGACCCTTGGTCATATTGACCGTCACGCGCTGTCCCCTCTCCGCTGTCCCCGCAACCGTCCTTGCGCGGTTTTCCAGCACCCTACGCATTCACACCGCGGACACAGCCGCCTCGGGCCGTTTTGTGTCGGTCCTGCAACACACCGGACGCCGCGGGATCAGGCCAGGCCCGCCTCCCGCATCTGGCGCAACTCCTTCTTCAGCTCCCCCACCTCGTCACGCAGCCGGGCGGCCACCTCGAACTGCAGGTCGGCGGCGGCGGCACGCATCCGGTCGGTCATCTCCTCGATGATCCCGGCGAGCTCGGTGGCCGGGCGGTCGGTGACCGCCGCCTTGTCCCCGCCGGCCTTCCCCTTCGCGGCACCGGCCTTGATACCCAGCGTGGGCACGGGCGCCTTGGCCCCCTTGGTCTGGCGGTAGCCGGTGCCGAGGAGTTGCTCGGTGTCGACCTCCTCGCGGGCGATCGTCGCGACGATGTCGTTGATCTTCTTCCGCAACGGCTGCGGGTCGAGTCCGCGCTCGGTGTTGTACGCGATCTGCTTCTCGCGGCGGCGGTTCGTCTCGTCGATGGCCTGCGCCATCGCCGGGGTGATCTTGTCCGCGTACATATGGACCTGACCCGACACGTTACGAGCCGCACGTCCGACGGTCTGGATCAGTGAGGTGGCCGAGCGCAGGAAGCCCTGCTTGTCGGCGTCGAGGATGGCCACGAGCGACACCTCGGGCAGGTCGAGTCCCTCACGCAGGAGGTTGATCCCGACCAGGACGTCGTACTCGCCCGAGCGCAGCTCCCGCAGCAGCTCGATACGGCGCAGGGTGTCGACGTCGCTGTGCAGATAACGGACCTGGATGCCCAGCTCCAGGAAGTAGTCGGTGAGGTCCTCCGACATCTTCTTGGTGAGGGTGGTGACCAGGACCCGCTCGTCCTTCTCGGTGCGCTTGCGGATCTCGTGCACCAGGTCGTCGATCTGGCCCTCGGTGGGCTTGACGACGATCTCCGGGTCGACGAGGCCGGTGGGCCGGATGATCTGCTCCACGAAGCCGTCGCCCCGGGAGAGCTCGTACTTGCCGGGGGTGGCGGAGAGGTAGACCGTCTGGTTGATCCGTCCGAGGAACTCCTCCCACTTCAGCGGGCGGTTGTCCAGGGCCGAGGGCAGCCGGAAGCCGTGGTCGACGAGGGTCCGCTTCCGGGAGGCGTCGCCCTCGTACATCGCGCCGATCTGCGGGACGGTGACGTGCGACTCGTCGAGGACGAGGAGGAAGTCCTCGGGGAAGTAGTCGAGGAGGGTGTGGGGAGCGGTGCCGGGGTCGCGGTCGTCGAAGTGCATCGAGTAGTTCTCGACACCGGAGCAGGTCCCGATCTGGCGGAGCATCTCGATGTCGTACGTCGTACGCATGCGCAGCCGCTGGGCCTCCAGCATCTTGCCCTGCTTCTCGAGCTCGGCGAGGCGCTGCTCCAGCTCCTTCTCGATGCGGCCGACCGCCTTCTCCATGCGCTCGGGGCCCGCGACGTAGTGGCTGGCGGGGAAGACGTGGAGCGACCGGTCCTCGCTGATGATCTCGCCGGTGAGCGGGTGGAGCGTGGAGAGGGCCTCGATCTCGTCACCGAACATCTCGATGCGGACGGCGAGCTCCTCGTAGACCGGGAAGATCTCGATGGTGTCGCCGCGCACCCGGAAGGTGCCGCGGGTGAACGCCAGGTCGTTGCGGGTGTACTGCATCTCGACGAAGCGGCGCAGCAGCTGGTCGCGGTCGATCTCGTCACCCACCTTGAGCTGGACCATCCGGTCCACGTACTCCTGCGGGGTACCGAGGCCGTAGATGCAGGACACGGAGGCGACCACGACGACGTCCCGCCGGGTGAGCAGGGAGTTCGTGGCGGAGTGGCGGAGCCGCTCGACCTCCTCGTTGATCGAGGAGTCCTTCTCGATGTAGGTGTCCGACTGCGGGACGTACGCCTCGGGCTGGTAGTAGTCGTAGTACGAGACGAAGTACTCGACGGCGTTGTTCGGCAGGAGCTCGCGGAACTCGTTGGCCAGCTGGGCGGCGAGGGTCTTGTTCGGCGCCATGACCAGGGTGGGGCGCTGGAGCTTCTCGATCATCCAGGCAGTGGTCGCCGATTTGCCGGTGCCGGTCGCGCCGAGGAGCACGACGTCCTTCTCACCTGCCCGGACGCGCCGCTCCAGCTCGGCGATGGCCGCCGGCTGGTCGCCGCTGGGCTGGTAGGGACTGACGACCTCGAAAGGCGCCACCGAACGTTCGATCTTCGAAACGGGCCGCATGCAACCACCGTACGACCCCCCACTGACAACGGGGCCGGGTCGGGGCTCGCGGCGGCCCGGCGGTCACCAGTCCTGCGGCTGCGTGGAGTCCTGGCGCTGCTGCGAGTGGAACGAGGCCGGGTCGGCGTGCGTACCGAACCGGGGAACCTGGCGCTGGGCCGGAATGCCGGGCATCCGGTCTCCCCGGACGGCCGCGGGGTCGTTCCAGTCGGGGGTGCCCATGACCACCAGGGGGTCGAACATCACGACGACGGCGGCCAGCAGCAGGAAACAGGCCGGGCCGATCAGCATGGGGACGAGCAGCGCGGTGGCGCTGTCGCCGGAGCCCGAGGAGGAGCCGGTGAGGGCGGCGG
>NZ_JAELVH010000424.1 GCF_019399235.1 Streptomyces poriferorum
GGGTGGGAGTCGCGGTCTCGGTGGGGCGGCCGCTCGGTTCCGGTGTCGCGCCGGTGTCGACGGAGCACGCGGTGTCGTCGATGAGGCAGCCGGTGGGGTCGGCGGCCGTGCCGTCGGAGCTGGTGACGAAGCCGATGGTCACGGACTTGCCCGCGGCGAGTTCCTTGTCCCAGCTCGCCGGCTTGACGGTGACGTGGCTGCCGCTGACGGTGTGCTCGCCGTTCCACAGGGAGCTGATCCTCGTGCCAGCCGGCAGGTCGAACTCGAGCGTCCAGCCGGACTTGGCCCGGTCGGTGTCGTTGGTGACGACGTACTGCCCGGTGTATCCACCGGTCCAGCCGCTGGTCCTCGTGTACGCGGCGCCTACGGCCGCCGCCTGCGCCGATCGCCTTGGTCCTGGTGCTCGCCTTGCGCCGGTGCGTGCTGGTGCCCATCGCGTTCCTGCCTCGTCGTACGGAAGTGGGGATGCGGGAGCACGCTAGCCGCACCGAATCCGACAAAAGGCATGATCCGGACCGGAGTTGATGTTCTTAGGGTTGGCTTAAGGAGCGCATCGGCCGCACTAAAGGTTCGGGCCCGCACCGGAGCGGAACCGCGGCTTTCCACCGCGTCCGCTCACGCCGCGCCGCGGCCGTCCCACCCGGTGGCCGCGCCCGCGCCGCTGCGGCCGCTGCCCGTCGAGCCCGATCCAGATGCGCACCTCCGTGCCGCCGAGCACGGAGCGCCCGATCCGCACGTCGCCGCCGGTGGACTCCGCGACCCGGCGGACTATGTCGAGGCCCAGCCCGGTCGAGCCCACCGCGCCCCGCGCTCCGCCACGCCCGCTGCCGCCGCGTGCCAGTGCGGCCTTCGGGTCCGCTATGCCGCCGCCGGCGTCCGAGACGAGCACGATCACCGCGTCACCGCTGTGGTGGACGTCGACGGCGAAGGCGGTGCCTTCCGCGGTGTGCCGGAAGACGTTGCCGAGCAACGCGTCCAGCGCGGCGGCCAGTTCGGGTCTGGCGACCGGGATGCGTACCGTGCGGTCGACTCCCGCGAGGCGCACCTCACGGCCCTCGTCCTCCGCGAGCGCGGACCAGAAGTCCATGCGTTCGCGGATCACCTCGGACGCGTCGCAGCCGGCCCCGGGCCCGCCGTTCTGTCCCTGGGCCTGAGGGCGCTGTTCCCGGGCGGTCCTGATGATCGTGTCGACCTCGCGCTCCAGCTGCTGGACGGCCGCCCTGGTCTGTTCGGCCGCCGGTCCCTCGCCGAGCGAGGCGGCGTTGAGCCGGAGCACGGTGAGCGGGGTGCGCAGGCGGTGCGAGAGGTCGGCGGCCAGTTCGCGCTCGTTGGCGAGGAGCTGGATGACCTGGTCGGCCATGGAGTTGAACGCGGCGGCGGCGGAACGCAGTTCGGTCGGCCCTTCCTCCGGCACCCGGGTGCCGAGCCGCCCCTCCCCCAGGTCCTGTGCGGCGCCGGCCAGGCGGCGGGCCGGTTCCACCATGCGTACGCCCAGCCGGTCGGCCACCGCGACCGAGCCGACGATCAGCGCGATGCCGACGCCGGCCAGCATCAGCCAGGCGGTGGCGACCCCGTTGGAGACCTCGTCCTCGGGCACGAACACCTCGACGACGGCGATGCCCCCGGAACCGAGCGCGGTCGGCTGGAGCAGCGCGGACCCGCCCCTCACCTCGGTGATGGAGGCGCGCCCCGACTCCCGTACCGTCTCCAGGTCCTTGCGGGTCGCTCGCCGGCTGCCGATCTCCACCGCCACGCCGCCGGCCTCGTCGGACGCCGGGATGTGGACGGCCATCCTGCCCGCGGCCCCGGGTTCGGTGGTGAGCACTGCCCTTTGGAGCTGGGCACGGTCGGTGGTGATGGAGAGCGAGGGGCCGATCGTCGCGGCCTGCCGTTCGGCGTCGGTGAACGCGCGGTCGCGGGCCATCTCCTTGACGACGAGGCCGAGCGGTACGGCGAACGCGACGACGACCATCGCGGTGACGGCCAGGCAGACCTTGACCAGGGCCCATCTCATGCGGGCTGCTCCGGGGGTGCGGCGGGCGGCTGGAGCTTCACGCCGACGCCCCGCAGGGTGTGCAGATAGCGGGGCCGGGCGGCGGTCTCGCCCAGTTTCCGGCGCAGCCAGGACAGGTGGACGTCGATGGTCTGGTCGTCCCCGTAGGACTGCTGCCAGACCTCCGCGAGGAGTTCCCTGCGCGGGACGACGACGCCCGGGCGGCCGGCCAGGAAGGTCAGCAGGTCGAACTCGCGCCGGGTGAGGTCGAGTTCCGTGCCGTCGAGTTGGGCCTGGCGGCGCAGCGGGTCGATGGAGAGCCCGCCGACCTGGATGACGCGCGGCGGCGGGGCCTCGCTGCCCGCCGCCCGTGAGCGGCGCAGCACGGCGGCCATCCGGGCCGAGAGGTGCTCCACGGAGAACGGCTTGGTCAGGTAGTCGTCGGCGCCGTCGTTGAGCAGCCGGACGATCTCGCTCTCGTCGTCGCGCGCGGTCGCGATGATGACCGGCACGTCGGTGATGCCGCGCAGCATCTTCAGCGCCTCGGCGCCGTCGAGATCGGGCAGCCCGAGATCGAGGATGACCACGTCGAACCGGAAGTGGGCGACCTCGCGCAGCGCTTCGAGCGCGGTACCGACGCTCCGCACCGTGTGGGAGGCCTCGGTCAGGTGCCGGATGAGGGCGGAACGTACGAACTGGTCGTCCTCGACCACGAGCACACTTGGCATGGGCGGCACCGTACGCCATCGGGCCCCGTGCGGTCCGCTCGGTGGCGGTAGTGGGGACAGGGCGGGGCCCGTGGTGCAGGATGTGCCGGATGCAACGAGGTCTCGTACACGCGCTCGCGTGGTCGCTCGCCACCGGCGCCGCGGTCACGCTGTCGTGGTGGGGTGTGCACACCGTGATGGCGGGCACGGCGTACGACCCGCCGCGCGCGGTGCCGATCGAGGCGGGCGCCCGGAGCGACCGGGACAGCACCGAGAACCTGTCGTCGTCCACGCACCGCCCGGAGCCGTCCCCGTCGAGGAGCCCGTCCGCCACCCGCCGGGCCACGGCCACCCCGAAGCCGTCCGTGACCGTGTCCCGGACGCCGTCACGCACCCCCGCCGGCACGCCGCGGCCGACGGCCACGGCGTCGGGTACGGCGAGGAGTTACCAGACGGACGGCGGGCGGATCGTCTTCGAGCTCGGCACGGACTCGGCGAAACTGGTGTCTGCGACTCCGGAGCAGGGCTGGTCGGTGCAGGTGTGGACGAACACGACCTGGATCCGGGTGAACTTCACCCGGGACGACGGCACGACGGTGTCGGTGTTCTGCACCTGGAACGACCATCCGCCGCAGGTCGAGATCGTGAAGTCGTGAAGTCGTGAAGTCGTGACGCCGCACGGGACAAGGGCCCCCGCCGTGCGGCCACCCGCTCCGCGGTCAGTCGAAGGCGGACGGCGGCGGCGCGGGTGAGGGCCGGGCGTCCGCGTCGTGCACGGCGGCCGCGCCGCCGGTGAAGTCGGCGAGCGCCCGCCCGTGTTCGACCCGGCCCGGATGCGGATCGGTCGCCACCCTGCGGGTCAGCTCCGCGGCCTTCGGTGCCACGTCCGAGGCGAGCAGCACCGCGTTGCCGAAGCGCCGGCCGCGGAAGACGGTCGGGTCGGCGGCGAGCGCCAGCTCGGGGAAGACGGTCGCGGCGGTGGCGATCTGGCCTCGGAGATGGGCCAGCGGCGGCCCGTCGGCGAGGTTGGCCGCATACGTCCCGCCGGGCTTCAGGACGCGGCGCACCTCGGCGAGGAACTCGGTGCTCGTGAGGTGGGCGGGCGTACGGGCCCCGCTGAAGACGTCGGCGATGACGAGGTCGGCCCAGCCGTCCTGGATCTTCCCGAGCCCGGCGCGGGCGTCGGTGGCGCGAACCCGGATCCTGGCCTGCGGGTCCAGCGGCAGCTCCCGGCGCACCAGCTGGACGAGGGCGGCGTCCACCTCGACGATCTGCTGGGTCGAGCGGGGGCGGGTCGCGGCGATGTAGCGGGCGAGGGTGAAGGCGCCGCCGCCGAGGTGCACGACGTGCAGCGGCTGTCCCGGCGGGGCGGCCAGGTCGATGATGTGCCCGATGCGGCGCTGGTACTCGAAGGAGAGGTACGTCGGGTCGTCCAGGTCCACGTGGGACTGCGGGGCACCGTCGATCGTCAGGGTCCAGGCACGCCGGCGTTCCCGGTCCGGGACGAGCTCGGCGAGGCCGCCGTCCACGGGTTCGGTGACGTTGCCCTCGGGGCGCTCGGAGCCGCGCGCCGCCTTCCGGTCGGTCCTGCGGTCCGCGCGCTGCTTGCGGTCTCCCGCACCGCCGGCCGCTCCTCGACGTGCCACTGCCCCTCGTCCCCGCTCACTGCTCATCACGTCCAAGGCCGGTCCTGACCGGCCGTGACGGGCTGATCAAGGCACCCGCCGTCCGGACCATTATGAGCTCAGCGGCAGTTGTCGGCCGCTTCGATCAGGCGGGCCGCCTGGTCGAGTGCGGCCCGCAGCACGGCCGGGTCGGTGACCGGGGTGTCGCTTGCGGGCGGCAGCAGCCAGCCACTGCCCGGGGCCGGCGGCTCGGCGGGGATGCGCAGCCCGCGGCCGTCGGTCCGCGTACAGGCGCTTCCCGGTACGTCCCAGGCCTGCGCGGTGCCGGGGGGCACCAGGAAGCCGAGCGTGGCGCACGCCCCGTCGTGGAGCACCGGCCCGACGGCCTCTTGATCGGCGCCGCGCCGCAGGATGTCGACGGCCTCCAGGCCCTGGCGGGCGGGGACCGTCACGAGGTCGCAGGGTTCGGGGGCCGGGGGCGTGCCGGGCCCCTCGGCAGGTGCCGTGGTGCCGGTCGTCGCCGTGGTGGCCACCGTCGTCGCGCTCGTCGCGGTCGTTCGCGAGCCGGTCGCCATTCCGAGGTGCAACAAGGGACCTCTCCTCTCATCGCCGGGCGGAGCCGGACTCCGTCTCCGCATGGACCAACGCGCCTACCGCGTCAAGGGCTACGGTGCGGCACCGCGCCAAAGGGTGGCAGTTCATGGCGGATCGTGGGCGAGATATCCGTTTTGTTGGGAAACGCAGCGTGTGGGTCTCGTCACAGCAGGTACGTTCTTGCTCCGCCGGGACACCGGAAACAGGCGCCCGGCTTGCACCAGAGAGGGCCCCGCAATGGTGTCGACACGGGCAGTTCCCAACACCGCCTTCCGACGGCTGCGCGGACAGCGCTCCGCCGGGGAGTTCGCTGCCGCGGTACGCAGGTCCGCTCGCGAGATCGGTGAGCAGGTCGCGTGCGACGCCCGGTACATCGGACGCGTGGAGTCCGGCGAGATCCGCTGTCCCAACTACGCGTACGAGCGGGTCTTCCTGCACATGTTCCCCGGGGCGAACCTGGCGGACCTGGGCTTCTCACCGCGCGAATCGGTACGCGGCCGGGGGGCCCGGACCGCCTCGGACACCGCTCGCCCCCCGACTTCCCCGCTGCTCGTGCTCGGCAGCGACACCGATGAGGAGAGCGACGTGCTGCGTCGCGCATTCATGACGAGCGGCACCACCGCGGTGGCGGCCGCCTCCCTGGGCCTGGGTCTCGGCGGCGCGGCCGCTGCCGCCGTGCCCGTGCAGCGCCGGGTCGGCGAAGCGGAGGTGGGTGCCGTCGAGAAGGCGGTGCGGCAGATCCGCCTGCTCGACGACCGGCACGGTGGTGACGGCCTCTACCGGCGGGCCGCGCAGCCCCTGCGGGCGGCGTACGCGCTGCTCGACTCCGGCACCGCGGCCCGTCGCTCCACCGCGGACCGGCTGCACGCGGGCGCCGGTGAGCTGGCCATCTCGGTGGGCTGGCTGGCCCATGACTCGGGCCGGTTCGAGGACGCCCGCTCGCACTACGCGGAGGCGCTGGCCACCGCACGGCTGGCCGGGGATGCGGCATTGGAGGCGCACGCGTTCTGCAACGCGTCGTTCCTGGCACGCGATACGGGCAGGCCGCGCGTACGGCCTCGCGCGGCCTGCCCGTATCG
>NZ_JAELVH010000425.1 GCF_019399235.1 Streptomyces poriferorum
ACGGAACGCTTGCCGTAGCCGGGCTGGGCCATCGGGTACGGGGCCGCTACTGCGGGCGCGGGCAGGGCGGGACTAAAATTCTGGGCAGCCACGGGATCGCCTTTTCCGATCTTGGGGTCAGACCCCGGCTCGGTGGTTCAACACCGCGTCGGGGTCGATGCTTTCTCGCACCGTAAACACTCGCCACGCTCCGTCGCAAGCCGTCACCATTAGTCATACTTGCTCGCCGTTACGGGTCAGGGAGGTAGGGGAGGTTTGACCAACCCCCCTGCTTTCAGTGGCCGGTTAAAAGAAGGCGCTCGAATCTCGCGGCTCGCATCTCGGAGCTTGGGTCCCAAGCCCCGAGCTTCGGGCCGAGCCCGGCCCGAGACGTGCCCACCGTCCCTCGAACGAGTGACTGTCCCTGCCCGAAGCCCGAGCCCCGAGCTTCGAGACCCGAGCCCCGCAGGGGCGATCAGTTGCCCTGCCCCTCCAGCGACTCCGAGATGTCCTCCCACTCGGCCGTATCCGACCGGTACTCGTACACGGGCCGGTTCATCATTCCGGCCGTACGGAACGGCTTGCCGTTGTCGTCGATGCGCAACATCCCGCTCCGGCCCCCGCTGGACCACTCCAGTTCCAGGTACCAGGTCACATCGTGGTCCTCGGTGTGCGCGTCGAGGCGGAACACCTCCACGTCGGTGGAGCTCACCCGGTACGGGAAGTTCTTCGCCGCAACGACCTTGCCCGCGTCCTCGCCGGCCACCGGCCGCGATACGGGCTGGCCGTCGTCCAGGTCGATATTGAACGTCTGCGGCACGATGCCGCTCCCGCAGCCCTCCCCCATCGAGTACGCGGGCCAGTCGGTCGCGGCCTCCTGCTTCACCACCCGGACATGGAGCGCCTTCAGGACGACCGCCTGCTGCGACGCTCCCTGCAGGGTGAGTTCGATCAGCATCTTCCCCGCGTCCACACCGCCCAGCTGCGCAGCCCAGTTGCGCCTGGCCCTGTCCGCGGTGTCGGGCACCGGCGGCATGCCCTTGGGGTCGCGGTCGAGCAGGAAGTACTGGTCGCAGGGCCAGTCCCAGTTGTACGCACTGAGAGTGGCGGTCACCGGCACCCCCTGGGACCCGACGCCGTTCCCCGCCTTCCCGTCCGCACCCTGGGGGGCGGTGGACTTCGCAGCCGTGGCGGAGGGTGAAGCGGAACCGCTGGTCGCGGAGGGCGAGGGCTTCGAAGGACTCGGCGACGGAGACGGGCTGTCGCTCCGGCTCGGCGTGACCGGTGCGCTGCTGCGGGGCGTGTCCATGCCCTCCTCGCGGGTGCGCTCGCCCGAGTAGTGGTTGATCGCCAGAGCCGTGGGCACGGTGAGCGCCACGACAGCGGCGGTCGCGAGCAGGACCCGCAGCCGCTTGCCGGACAACCGGCCCGGGACCGGCGCGGCACCGGCGTTCCGCACATCCGGGGTCACGTCCTCGGCCACCGTCGCGTCGGGGACCGCCTCCGCTTCCGCGTTCCCTTCCGCTTCCGCTCCCCGTTCCGGTTCGCCTTCCGGTCCCGGTCCCGGTCCCGGCTCATGCCGGTTCACCGGTTCCGCCGCCGCCGGGGCCGAGAGCTCCGACGTCACCAACGACGGCTCGAACGTCCCGACAGCCTCGGTCTTCCGGGCGCCTCGCCGCTTCGCCTCGTCGGCGAGGATCCACTGCCGGTGCAGCGCCACCAACTCGTCCGATGTCGCACGGCACACGCGCGCGAAGCGCTCGACCGGCGCGTAGTCGTGCGGGACCGCCTCGCCGTTGCAGTACCGATGAATCGTGGAGGTGCTCATGTGCAGCTTCTGGGCCAGCGCTCCATAGCTCAGCCCCGAGCGCTCCTTCAGCCCCCTGAGCAATGCCGCGAAGTCCTGGATCTCCGTGCCCACCCTGACCGTTCCCCTCTCCTGCCTTCCCGGAACGGCGTCCCGGGAAGGTGATGTCATCGCAGGTCAGAGGCCATGTTTTCGTTCCAGCGTCCCGTACCGACCGGCAACCGTTGCCACCGGATTCGACGACCGGACACGATGGTGGAACACACCGCAGCAGCACCCCGGTAAGGGCAAGCAGCGCGACTCGTACACCCACCCACTTGCCCGTCTCCGGGAGCCGCCGTGCGTACTCGTACTCAACTCAGCCTGACCGACGCAGTGGCCGCAGGAGTTCTGATCGCCTCGGTCGCAACCGTCATCGCACTCCTGTGGCACCTCTGACCACACGTCATTGTCCAGTACATCCGTCAGCGCCTGATGCGCCAAAGCGGCGCCCCACACTCCGCAACACTCGACGAACGGAAATCCATCTCATGCGTACCCTCAACTTCCGCCGCGCCGCCCGCACCTCCGCCCTCGGCACCGTCGCTCTCATCGCCTCCCTGTCCCTGACGGCCTGCCAGGGCGACGACCCGGAGCCGTACGACGCCCTCCCCTCCGCTTCCGCCGGCTCGGCTTCGAAGACCCCGGCGGAGAGCGCCGGTTCCTCCGGTGACAAGGGCACGGCGGCCCCGGACGCCGACCAGGGCAAGGACGCCACCGGTTCTGGCTCCGGCGGCGGCACCTCCACGACGAAGCCGAAGGACGACAGCGGCAACGGCAACGGCAACGGCGGTAGCGGCGGCAGCGACGACAACGCCAACACGGCCACGGTCACCTGCACCGGAGGGAACACCAAGCTGTCGATCACCGAGATCAGCCGCCCCGTCAACCACATGCTGCTCACGATGACCAACACCGGCTCGAAGGCCTGCAACGCCTACTACTACCCGTACCTGAAGTTCGGCGAGGCCCAGTCCGTGCCGAACACCTTCGAGGACAGCAAGCCGCAGGCCGTGGTGACCATCAACCCGGGCGAGTCCGCGTACGCCGGCGTCATGACCTCGTCCGCCGACGGCAGCGGCTCGAACGGCTACTCCGCCAAGGACCTGAGCGTCAGCTTCCAGAACCGCGACGGCAACTCCGACAACACCGGCTCGTCGGTCAGCGTGCCGCTCTCCAAGAGCGTCCACGTGGACAGCAGCCTGACCGTCTCCTACTGGCAGATGAGCATGGACGACGCCCTCACCTACTGAGCCGCCACGGACCACCACCACTTCACTGCACGACTACACGGGGAGCACCACCATGCGCAGCAACCGCATCCGCACCACCACCTTCGCCGCCACCGCCCTCCTGGCCGCCCTCTCCCTCACCGCATGCGGCAGTGAGAACGGCACCAGCGAAAGCGCCAAGGCGGGATCGGCCGCTCCGGCCGCCCACCAGGCCGCCCACCAGGCCGTCAAGGAGTCCCGGCCCCCGGCGGCGACCGCCGCTCCGGAGGAGAAGACCACCGGCACGGTCAGCACACCCGACAACACCACGGCTCCCGTCCGCAGCGACGCGAAGAACACCACCGACGCCACGAAGCGAACAGGCAGCGGCAGCGCCACCAAGCCCGACCGCACCCCCGTCACGTGCGACGGCGGGAACACCCGGACCGCCGTCACCACGGTGAGCCGCCCCCTCAACCACCTGCTGCTGACGCTCACCAACACCGGTGACCGCACCTGCTACGCGTACTACGCGCCGGGGCTCCGCTTCGACGACGCGCAGGCCGCCTTCCCGGTCCTGGACGACAGCAAGCCCCAGGCCGTCGTGACGCTCGACCCGGGCCAGTCCGCGTACGCCGGCATCGGGCTGACCGGAGAGCCCGGCGCCGGCCCGTCCCCGCGCGAGGCCACGCGCCTTCAGGTGCACTTCTCCGCCAGGAGCGGCGAAGGCTCGACGGGCACCCCGGTCAGCCTGACGCTCCCGACCGACACCTACTGGGACGACAACGGCTTCGTCACCTACTGGCAGACCGAGATGGCGGACGCGCTCACCTACTGAGCGTCTGCTGCGGGGCCGGCGTCGAAGTCGAAGTCGAACCAGATCCGGTGGGTGCCGTCCTCGTCGACGACCAGCCCGCCGCCCCCGCGGATCCCGGCCAGCGGGCCCGGTCGCCGCTGGCCGGGTCCGCAAGGCGGCGGTGAACAGGGCCGTCGAACGCCCCGTGATCTCGCCCTCGAAGCTCTTCACGATGGTCGCAACGCCGACGGGGAGTGCGGTGGTCACCTCGGGGACGGGCTTCAGATCGGCCGGGACGAACGAGGTGACGGTAAAGGTTCCGGAGGCTCTCATGGCGTCGATCGTACGGAGCACAGCGCCTGCGCCGCCTCCCGATTGCCCTCAGCCGAACTCGCACCACACGATCTTCCCCGGCGACCGCTCGCCCACCCCCCACCGGTCCGCCAGCGCCTCCACGATCA
>NZ_JAELVH010000426.1 GCF_019399235.1 Streptomyces poriferorum
CCCCAGTGGCCGACGCGCTCCCGGGACCGCGCCGGCCGGAGCCGGAGCCGCAGTCCGAGCCGCAGCCCGGACGGATCACCGACAAGGGCCTGCCCAAGCGCACCCCCAAGGTCGTCAGGCCCGCGTCGGCCCCCGCGCCCGAGCGCACCGGCAGCGTCGACAAGGAGGCCCTGCGCCGCCGGCTCGGCGGCTTCCACCAGGGCGCGAAGAACGGCCGCCGGGACGTCGAGGCGGAGATCGCCGAGGCCACCGGACCGGCCGGAGTCACCGCACGTACCGAGCACACTGAGCAGGCCGGCCGTACCGATGGCCGATCCGGAGAGACGGGGGACACAGTCGAGGAGGCACGCAGTTGACTGCGCCCAGCACGTTCGGGCTGAGCACCGAGGCCCGGAACCTTCACTGGTTGCTGAGCAATCTGGTGGAGGAGGTGCCAGGGGTCCACTCGGTCACCGTCGTCTCGTCCGACGGACTCATGCTGCTCTCCTCCGACCCCGGCCACCAGGTCGCCCAGGTGGCAGGGCGGCAGGACGGCCCCCGCGGCTCCAGCGCCGATCTGGCGACCATCGTCTCCGGCATCGGCAGCCTCACCATCGGTGCCGCGAAGCTGATGGACGGCGGCGGCGTCAAGCAGACCATGGTCGCCATGGACGAGGGCAGTGTCTTCGTCATGTCGATCAGCGACGGCTCGCTGCTGGGTGTGCACGCCACACCCGACTGCGACATGAGCGTCATCGCGTACCACATGGCGCTCTTCGTCGGCCGTGCCGGACACGTACTCACCCCCGAACTCCGCAGTGAGCTGCGCAAATCGATGGAGAGCGCCCAGTGACCCACGCTGCTGCTGAACCCGCCCGCAGGCTCCCCGTGCGCGGGGCCGACAAACGGCCCGCCCGGGTGCGCCCGTACTCGCTCACCGGCGGCCGTACTCGCTTCGGCCACGTGCTGCTAGTCGAGACCTTCGTCGCCGCGCTCGAAGCCCCCGACGAGCGACGCGAACTGACGAACGGCAACCTGGCCTCCCGCCTCATGCCGGAGCTCCAGGCCATCGTCGAGATCTGCCGCCGGATGCGTACCGTCGCGGAGATCTCCGCACTGCTGAAGATGCCGCTCGGCGTGGTCAGGGTGCTGCTCAGCGACTTGGCCGACCAGGGAAAGATCCGCGTGTACGGAACCGGTCACGGCACCGGCCAGCCCGACCGCGCACTGCTCGAAAGGGTGCTCAATGGACTCCGTCGTCTCTGAGTCGCCGCTGTTCGCCCCGCGTCAGCCGGGGCCGAAGGACCAGGCCGAGGAATCGCTCCAGGCCTGGCAGCTCGACCGCACCAGGGCCCCGATCGCCACGAAGATAGTGGTCGCGGGCGGCTTCGGCGTGGGCAAGACCACCTTCGTGGGCTCGGTCTCCGAGATCACCCCGCTGAAGACCGAAGCGATGATGACCCAGGCCAGCGAGGAGACCGACGACCTCAGCGCCACGCCCGACAAGGTCACCACGACCGTCGCCATGGACTTCGGCCGCCTCACGCTCGACGACGACCTCGTGCTGTACGTCTTCGGCACACCGGGCCAGCAGCGTTTCTGGTTCATGTGGGACGACCTCGTGCGCGGCGCGATCGGCGCGGTCGTGATGGCCGACACCCGCCGCCTCGCCGACTGCTTCCCCGCCCTCGACTACTTCGAGAGCTGCGGGCTGCCGTACATCGTGGCCGTCAACCACTTCGAGGGAACACCCGGGTTCGAGGCCGAGGATGTCCGGGAGGCCCTGACCGTCCCTCCGCACGTGCCTGTTGTGATCATGGACGCGCGTAACAGGATCACCGTCGTCGAGTCGCTGCTGGCCCTGGTGGGCCACGCTCTCGACGCCACCCCGGCATAGCTCGCACGTAACACACAACGGAGAACCGCGATGCGGAAGATACTCATAGTCGGAGCCGGCCAGTCCGGGCTCCAGCTCGCCCTCGGACTGCAGTCCAGAGGCTACGAAGTCACCCTCATGTCCAACCGCACGGCCGACGAGATCCGCTCCGGGCGGGTCATGTCGACGCAGTGCATGTTCCACACGGCGCTCCAGCACGAGCGGGACTACCAGCTCAACTTCTGGGAGTCCCAGGCCCCGCGCATCGAGGGCCTCGGCGTCTCGGTCGCCGCCCCCGACTCCTCGCGCGCCATCGACTGGGTCGGCAAACTGGACGGGTTCGCCCAGTCCGTTGACCAGCGCGTGAAGATGGCCGGCTGGATGGACACCTTCGCCCAGCGGGGCGGACAGCTCGTCATCCACGGTGCGGCCGTCTCGGACCTGGACTACTTCTCCCGCACCTACGACCTGGTGATGGTCTCGGCCGGCAAGGGCGAGCTCGTCTCCATGTTCGGCCGGGACGCATCCCGTTCGCCGTACGACGCCCCGCAGCGCGCCCTGGCCGTCGCGTACGTCCACGGTATGGGCCCGCGCCCCGAGCACCCCGAGTTCGACGCAGTCCGCTGCAACCTGGTCCCGGGCGTCGGCGAACTCTTCGTGATGCCGACCCTGACCACGTCCGGCCGCGCCGACATCCTGTTCTGGGAGGGCATTCCGGGCGGACCGCTCGACGCCTTCCAGGGCATCAAGGACCCCTCGGAGCACCTCGCCAAGACGCTGGAGCTCATGGAGAAGTTCACCCCGTGGGAGTACGCGCGCGCCACCAAGGTCGAACTGACCGACGCCAACGGCACCCTGGCGGGCCGTTACGCCCCGACCGTCCGCAAGCCGATCGGCCGGCTCCCCGGCGGCGGCCTGGTGCTCGGGGTCGCGGATGTCGTAGTCGCCAACGACCCGATCACGGGTCAGGGCTCCAACTCGGCCTCCAAGTGCGCCAACGCGTACCTGGACTCGATCATCGAGCACGGCGACCGCGCGTTCGACGCGGAGTGGATGCAGGCCACCTTCGACCGCTACTGGGAGACCGCCCAGCACGTCACGAAGTGGACGAACGCGATGCTCGGCGTCCCGCCGGAGCACGTGCTGAACCTGATCGGCGCCGCCGGCCAGCTCCAGCCCGTCGCCGACCGCTTCGCGAACGGGTTCAACAACCCGGCGGACTTCGAGAACTTCTTCTACGAGCCGGAGAAGACGAACGCGTACCTGGCCTCGGTCGCGGGTCCGGCCGCCTGAGAGCCCCGTACGCACTGAACGCCACGGCCGGGCCGGGCACCGCCGGGACCCTCCGGCGGGCCGGCCCGGCCGATGCGTTCGGCGCGAGGCTACGCGTCGGGTGCCGACGTCTCGCCGTACCCCTCGTCGGAGCCGTCGGAGGCCCCCTCGGGAAGCTCCGGAGCCTCGTACGTGGTCAGCGGCGCGCTCTCCGGGTCGGGCCGGACGGCGCCCAGCAGCGGATTCGACGCCACGGGCGAGACCTTGACCTGGGATCCGGGCCGCGGCGCCTGCACCACGAGGCCGTTGCCGATGTACAGCGCCACGTGTGTGGCCTTCGGGAAGTAGACCACCAGATCGCCCGGCCGCAGGGCGTTCACCGGCACCTTCCGCAGCTGCCGCCACTGCTCCTGCGAGGTACGCGGCAGGGTGCGGCCCGCACTCGCCCAGGCCTGTGAGGTGAGCCCGGAGCAGTCGAAGGAGTCCGGACCCTCCGCGCCCCACACGTACGGCTTGCCGATCTGCTCGATCGCGTACCGGACCGCTTCGCCTCCCTGCGCCGTCGCCGGCCGGGACGAGGACAGGGCGCCCGAGGCGACCAGCGCGTCCTGCGCCTTGTCGGTGCCCTCCTCCTCGAGGCTGGCGAGCTCGGCGAGCTGGTCGGTGGAGAGCGTGGCGAGCAGCCCCTCGACCTGCTTCAGCCGCGCCTGGACCGCGTCGCGTTCCTTCTTCTGCCGGGCTGCCAGGGTCCGTTGCCGGTCCAGGACCTTGCGGGACTGCTTCGCCAGCTCGGCGGCGCGCTTCTCGGCACCGCCCAGGCGCTTCATGGTCGCCACCCGGCCCGCGGCCAGCCGCTGGACGACCTGGCCCTGGTCCAGCGCGTACTCGGGATCGCGCATCAGGAGCAGCCGCAGATATGCGGAGAGGTCCGAACGGCCCTGGTACTGCTCACGGGCCAGCCGGCCGGCGGCATCGCGGCTGCGGGACAGCTGGAGCCGGGAGGCGGCAAGCGCGGAGTCCAGCCTCTTCGCCTCCGCGGCCTTCTTCTTCAGCTCGGCCGCCGTCCCGTTGTAGGTCTCGGTGGCCTCCTCGGTCTGCTGGTACAGCCGCTGGAGCTCGCTCAGGAGCCCGGTGACGCTGCCGGCCGCCGCTTCCGGACCTGCGGCCGGAGTGCCGGCCGGTGCGTCGGCGTCGTCGGCTCCCGGAGAAGGGGACGGCGGGGGGGACGGTGAGGGGGACGG
>NZ_JAELVH010000427.1 GCF_019399235.1 Streptomyces poriferorum
GCATGGGTGGGAACGTACGCGCGCGGAGTGGCTCACTCCCACCACGCGCAGATGAAGTCTCGGTGTCGTCACGGCTACCGGGGCAACCGAACCGCCCGCCCGCGCATCCGCGCCCGGGGGATCAGGACCGTCGCCAGCAGCGCCACCAGGGCCCCCGCCCCCGCGAGGCTCCCGGCCCGCAGCCCCGGCGGCCGGAACGTGCAGTCCACCGTCGTCCGGTCGCCGTTCACCGGCACGGCGACCAGGCCGAGGTACGAGTCGGCCGGATGCCCACCGCAGCTCCAGCCCGCGATGCGGGGCGCGGCCAGGACGGCCAACCCACTCGCGTTCGAGGGGAGTTCGGCCCGCACGCCGCTGTCGGTGACGCCGGATGCCGCGCGATCCGCATCAGGGCTGGAACCGCCCGGCCGGCCGCAGCGTCACCAGCGGGAGCGCGTCCTGCCGGGTGACGGTGACCGGGCGGCCGTCCGGGCGGTTCCAGCCCTGATGCGGATCGCGCGGCATCCGGACCCGGGCGCCGACCGAGAACACCGCGTCGGTCACCGGGTTGTCCAGGCTGTGCAGGGCGCGGCCGTTCGACGTCCAGCCGGCGCCCAGCGCGAGGAACGTGCGGGTCAGCACATCCGGTGTGTGACTGCTGTAGTAGGCGCCGCCCTGCCCGCCCACCAGCAGCGGGTCGTTGGCGGTGGACTGCTCCAGGCCCGGGTCGGTGCGGTAGCGCGGCCAGCCGTCGGCGCCGGCCACGGCAGCGGCCTGGAGGGTCTGGCGCTCACCCCAGGGGGCGTAGTCGTCGAGCCGGTTCAGCCGCTGCCGGTCGGCGTACGCGGTCGTCGCGGCGGCCTGACCGGCCTGCGCCCCGATGAGCAGCAGGGCCGCGAGTACGGCGAACCTGCCGCTGCGGGCCAGGACGAGTGCGCCCGTCACGGCCAGCAGGCCCGCCGCGAACAGCGGATACGTCCAGCCGGTGATCAGGGCGCTGGACGCGGCGCCGGCCGCGATCAGGACCAGGACCCCCGCGCCGCCCAGCAGGGTCCGCCGGTCCGGCCAGGCGGTGGCGACCGAGAACCAGGCGGCGATCACGACGAGCCCGGACAGGACGAACGTCTGCCGGAACGGGCTCCCGTTCGGTGTCGCGAAGGCATGCCACAGCAGATGCGTGGGTCCCCACTGCAACGACAGCGCGACCGCGGCCACCAGCCCCGCCCACACGAACCGTTCGGTGCGCGGCACGGCACGGTGGAAGGCCAGCGCGCAGGCCAGCAGCAGGGCGCCGGTTCCGAGGAACAGCGCCGGACTGAAGAAGCTGTACGTGGCCGGCAGCAGCCTCGCGGCGACATCGGGCCAGGCGGCCGGGGCGAACGCCCGGTTCCAGCCCGGGTAGGCGTGCCTGGTGCCGAGGAACACCGGCACCAGGACCGGCGCGGCCAGCCCGATGCCGATGAGCACCGTGCGTACCGCCCGCACCAGGCTCCGGACCCGCTCCCGCGACGTTCCGTCCTCCAGCAGGAGCCGGACCACCAGCACCAGGGCGGCCCCGAGCGTGGCCATGTACGCGGTGTAGAAGTTCGACACCCAGGCGAGTGTCACCAGGAGCGTCCCCAGCACCGGACGACGCCCGGTACGCGCCCACTCACCGGCCAGGCACAGCAGCGGGAACGCGATCAGCCCGTCCAGCCACATCGGGTTGTAGGCGGCCTCGACGACCGACCAGCCGCACAGGGCGTACGAGGCACCGAGCACGGCCGCCGCCCACTCCCGGCCGCGGCCCCGGCGCAACGCCGTGAGCAGCCAGGTCATGGCCGCCGCGGCCACGCCCGTCTTCACCAGCGTGACCGCGTACACCGCCAGGTCGATCCGGTCCCGGGGGAAAACCCCGACGAGCAGGGCGAACGGGCTGCTCAGATACGTACCGAAGTCCGGCAGGAAGCTGGATCCGAAGCCGGACTGCCAGTTCAGCAGCAGCCCGCCGTCCGCTTGCCCGTGCAGCAGGTCCCAGAGCCGGGTGTGGAACGGGACGAACTGATTGCCCAGGTCGTTCACGCTGCGGGTGTGCGGGCCGAACGGGTAGCTGCGGGCCACCGCGTCCCCGGCGCAGACGGTCGCGACGGTGAGCAGGGCGGCCAGAGCGGCGCCCCGGCCGCGCGGCGATCGGATAATCGACGGAGTCCTCATGATGAGTCGAATATGTCATCGAACATCGTGAAATCCCGGGCAGGGAAAGGTGGTTCACCTGATGGACGGCCAGGCTTCACGCGGCTGTTCCCGACCGGACGGGCAACGCCTCGGGCGGGCAACGCCCTGACCGGATGGACTGCGCCCGGGGATGGACAACGCCCCCGGACGGGCCATGCCCGACCGGACGGAGCGCCCCGGGCGGATCAGCCCGCCGCCGCCCGCTTCAGGGTGCGGGCCCTGCGCGCGAGCCGGCGGACCGTCGCGTTGCGCGGGATGAACGCCAGCTGCGCGGGAACGGCCCCCGGCAGCCCGAGCGCGGTCAGGCGGCGCCGTTTGAAGTACCGCCAGAGGGTGTCGCGGTGCCGGTCGAGGTAGCGCTCGGCCTCGGGGCGCAGCGCGGCCTGGATCTGCGGCTGCATCGCGTATCCGACCGCCGCGAGCAGGCCGGTCGGCTCGCCCCGGACCTGTTCGGCGGAGGGCAGCGACCAGCCGGTGACGGCGGACGGGTCCTCCAGATCGGGCAGCAGCGCGTCGACGATCGTCAGCGGGACGCGGTTGCTGTTCTGGTACGGGGTGAGCTGTTCCAGCAGCGGACCGGTGCCGACGCGGGCCACCGGGAGCCCGTAGAACGAGGCGGCGGTCAGGAGTGCGGTGGAGAAGCAGCCGACGACCAGGGCGGGACGCATCGTGTCGAACAGCGTCTCCGCGAGGACCGGGCTGTCGAGCACGGTCAGGTCCGCGCCGAGGTGCTCCGCCTCCTGCTCCAGCGAGCGGGCCCAGTGGGCCGGGGCGCTGGGGTGCGGCTTGAAGACGATCCGGGTGTGGCCGAGTGCGACGGCCCCGCGGAGCATCCGCACGTGCTGGTCCTCCTCCTGCTGGGGCGTGAGGATGCCCAGCGTGGCGAGGTACTGGCCGAGCAGCAGGGCCGGTGGGGGGCCGTCGTGGCCGGCGGGCAGGTCCGCGGAACCGGCGAGGTCGGCCAGCACCTTGAGGAAGACATCGGTCGGCACGATCTCCGATGCGACGCCGAACTCGGTGAGCAGCAGCGGCCGCAGGCCCGGCACCAGGTCGAGGTGGAGCAGTCGGCGGATGCGCGTGCCGACCAGCTGGTCGAGCTTGCTGCGGGTCGGGCCGTAGCTCATCAGCCCGTCGGCGTAGATGTGCACGGGACTGTCGCCGAAGATCACGGTGAGGGCCTGGGAGGGATTGGCCTGGATGGACTCGCAGGCGATCTCGACGGGACCGTCGCCGATCTCCCACGCGGCACGCACGGCCCGCTCCCACAGCGGGGCGTCCTGGTCCCTGGGCGACCAGCCCGCCGGATGGAACGGCCGGATGAAGTCGTTCCAGGACCGCACCGCGTCGAACTCGCCCGCAAGCGCCTCGAATCCGGGCCGGTGGTGCAGGGGGATGCCGAGCTCGGGGGAGGGCGAGGTGTCGCTCACGACGAGGATGCGCCGGTGCTCCGAGCGCGGGCCGAACTGGCCGGCGCGCAGGGCGGCGACCAGGGTGGCGGCGGCGTACTGCGTGCACGCGGAGAAGATCTGGGTGGTGGACCGGCCGACCGGCGCGGTGTACGTGCCGGGCATCAGGCCGCGACCTCCCGGGAGACGGAGCGGCGGCGTACCCGTCGCAGCTGGCCCGCCCGGCGGTCGCCCAGCGAATTCAGCGTATCGGCGAGAACTTCCTGAGGCATACGCCGCAGGGAAGCCGCGCTCATGGAGCGCAATTTCCGTGCCACTGCCGGTTCGAACCTTTCGATGGATTCCAAGTGATGCGCCATGACCGCGCAATAGGTGCGCACTGCCTTCGGCAGGAGAAGGTCCGCCTCCGGATCCCGGGACGTTTCCTCCAGAACCTGATCGAAGGCCCGAATGAAGTCGAGTTGGCGTACGTCACCGATCTGGGTGAGCGAGGAGGCCACTCCGCGCCGGTAGAAGACCCCCGGCAGGCCGACCACCGCGAACGACTCCGCCTCCCGGTGCAGCCGCCAGATCCAGGGCCGGTCCTCGGCGGTGCGCAGCCCGTCCCGGAACCGGAGCAGCCCCGAGTCCGCGAGCCGCCGGTGATAGGCGCCGGCCCAGGCGTACGCGTAGTCCACCGGCGTCGACCGGTCGGACGGCAGGATCACGTCACGCGGACGCAGGACGGTGTCGCGCAGACCGTGCGGGACCCGGTGCACGGTGCGCACCCGGTCCGTGAACTGCACATGGTCCGTGCGGACGAAGTCGCACCCCAGCCCCGAGATGGCGGCCAGCAGCCGCTCGTAGTGGCCGGGGACGACCCAGTCGTCGCCGTCGAGGAACGTGAGGTACTCGCCGCGCGCCGCGTCGATACCCGTGTTGCGTGCGGTGGCCAGGCCCCCGTTCTTCTCGTGCGCGACCAGGACGGCACCGGGGATCTCGCGCTCGGCGCGCCGGAGGATCTCCAGAGTCCCGTCGGTCGAACAGTCGTCGACGAAGATGAATTCGAAATCATCACGGGCATTGGCCCGGAGACTTCGCAAGGTATCGGGGGCATAGGCCCGTACGTTGTAGAACGGCACGATGACGGAGAGCTTAACCACGCGTCACACGCTAGGCGGAGGTCCGGCATTTACCCTGGACCTGATGGGGACAGCAGGTGAACGACGAATGTCGAAGTGATGAACCAGGTCCATTCCTCGCCGTGGGTGGGGCATTTGTGAGGGTGATTCGCCAAGCGTCGGCGGGCTGTTAACCCGCTGTTGCCGTCACGTTGGGCTGCGAATCGAAATGCCTTCCTAAGTTTTGGGACGTGCCCCCACGTACCGAAAAGACGAGCGCCCTCCGGGTCGCCGTCCTCGCCGACTCCGACACCCGCTGGAAGTGGGGCGCGCTCACCGCGCGCCGGCTGACCACGGGCGACGGCGGCGCGCCCACGCCCCGTACGGAGATCAGCGGACTGCTGCTCCGCGGCCGGGCGACCCCGACACCCCGCCAGCTCGCCGAGGTCGGCGACGTCGGCATCGACACCGACCGGGTGCGCGAGGTGACGGCCGTCGAGTTCCTGCACGCCGTGCGCGACGAGGGTTACGACGTCGTCGTCCTCGCCCTCGTCGGCGGCGCCGTCCAGGCGATGCTGCACGGCCTCGCCGCGCTCCGGCTGCCTGCCAGGCCCGTCGTCGTCACCGGCTACGTCGGCGTCGTCTACGAGAAGCTCGCCGACGGACTGCTGCTGCGGCACGGCGCCGACGTTGTCCTCGCCAACTCCCGCCACGACGCGGAGCGATTCCGTGCGGTGTACGAGGGGGTGGGCGCCGACGCCTCGTCCGTCACGGAAGCCGCCCTGCCCTTCCTCGGCGGCGCCCCGCACCCCCTCGTAC
>NZ_JAELVH010000428.1 GCF_019399235.1 Streptomyces poriferorum
GGCGGGGTAGCTGGCGCCCCGCAGCCCACCGGAACGGGCGGGGGCGCCAGCTACCCCGCCCAGCTCCTGGTCACCGGCGACGGCCGCTTCGCCTACCTCGCCAACCGTGGGCACAACAGCCTCACCCGGTACGCGGTCGAGAACGGCGGGGCCACACTCCGCCTGCTGGACACCGTGCCGGTGGGCGGCGACTTCCCCCGGCACACCGCCTTCTCCCCGGACGGGGCCCTCCTCTTCGCCGCCAACCAGCGGTCCGGCACGGTCACCGCCTTCCGGGTCGACGCGGACAGCGGCGCCCTGAGCCCTGTCGGGAGCCCGTTCCCCGCCCCGGCGGCGGTCTGCGTGCTGCCGGTGTAGCGCGTGCGCGGGTTAGGGTCGTGCCCGAGCCGCGGGTCGCCCCGGACGCGGCGCGACGCATGAGGGAGACGCAGTGCGCTTGAGAGTGGAGTTCACCACCGAGCCGTTCGATCTCGACGAGGCACCGGCCCACGCGGTCGTGGCCCGCGAGGTCATCCAGTCGGCCGAACTGGACGCGGTGGACGTCGGCCCCTTCGGCAACACGGCGGAGGGCGGCGCCGACGAGGTGCTCACCGCGGTGGACTCCCTGCTGCGCCAGGCACTGGCATCCGGTGCCACCCGGGTCTCGCTCCAGGTCAACGTCATCGGGGAGGACCCGAAGTGACCGAGGCAGCGGACCACCCTCTCGTCGCCGCCGTGAAGCCGCTCGTCGACGCCATGGGCGCCGAGCTGCTCGGACCCGAGCAGGCGCAGGCCGACGACGTCGTCCTGGCCTGGGAGGGCGAGGACGTGATAGCTGTCCGGCTGCCCCAGCTCTCCGACTCGCTGGACCACATCCTGGCCGCGATGGAGCGCCGGCACGGCAGGCCGCTCGCCGAGCTGGACCGCAGGACCAAGCAGGAGGTCGTCCGCACCCTGGAGGCACGCGGTGCCTTCTCGGTGCGGCACGGCGTCGAGACCGTGGCGGGGGCCCTGGGGGTCTCCCGGTTCACCGTCTACAACTACCTGAACAGGGAAAACGGTTCCAAGGCCGAGTAGTTGGGCGCCCCGGTAGATGTAAACGGCACATGAACGTGGGAGCCGTCGTCCGGATCACCGGGCGACGGCTTTTTACATGAACGGAATTTCAACAAAGTGTTGACGTGGTGTTGTGGAGGGCGTTAGCTATCCGCAGCCCGACCAACGCACAGCGAAAAACAGCCACGGAGGCTCCCGTGACTTCGAGCTCCACACCGGGCCTCGCCCGGTTCAACACCCTGGCGGACGACGAGGCGGCAACCGCGCTGCACGAGGTCTGTGCCAGTGCGGCCTGGGGAAGAGCGATCCTCTCCCGCCGTCCGTACGCCACCGCCGAAGCCCTGTTCTCCGCGAGCGACACCGCCACGGCGGCACTCGACGCGCAGGACCTGGCCGAGGCCATGGCCGGTCACCCGCCGATCGGCCGCCCGAAGCCCGGGGACCCGACCTCCTCCCGCGAACAGCGGGGGATGGCCGGCGCCACCGAGGAGCTCAAGGCCGAGATGCTCGAACTGAACCTGGCCTACCAGGAGCGGTTCGGACATGTCTTCCTGATCTGCGCCACCGGCGCCACCGGAGAGCAGATGCGCGACGCGGTGAAGTCCCGGACCGGGAACACGCCCGAGCAGGAGCGCGCCATCGTGCGCACCGAACTGGGCAAGATCAACCGCATCCGCCTCACCCGTCTCGTCACGGAAGGCTCGTAAGAGCTCGTACCAGAAGGAGAGTGAAGGTCTTGAGCACCTTCGCCACCGCATCGGTGTCCACCCACATCCTGGACACCAGCATCGGCCGCCCCGCCGCAGCCGTCACCATCACGCTCGCCGCCCGCTCGGGCAGCGACGCGCAGTGGGTGGCGCTCGGCGGATCCGCGACCGATGCGGACGGGCGCTGCAAGGACCTGCCGGCCCTGCCGGAAGGCACCACCCACGTACGGCTCGACTTCGAGACCGAGTCGTACTTCACCGCCAAGAAGCAAGCCGAGGCGCAGCAGGACGCCCCCCGCGTAAGGGACAGCGGTGCGTTTTTCCCCGAGGTGACGATCACGTTCGCCGTCACCCCGGGCGAGCACTATCACGTACCGCTGCTGCTCAACCCGTTCGGCTACTCCGTATACCGAGGGAGCTAGCAGACACATGCCCACGATTCTCGGCCAGAACCAGTACGGCAAAGCAGAGAACCGCGTCGTCAGGATCACGCGGGACGGCGACACCCACCACATCAAGGACCTGAACGTCTCTGTCGCCCTCTCCGGCGACATGGACGACGTGCACTACTCCGGCTCCAACGCGAACGTCCTGCCCACCGACACCACCAAGAACACGGTGTTCGCGTTCGCCAAGGAGCACGGCATCGAGTCCGCCGAGCAGTTCGGCATCCACCTCGCCCGCCACTTCGTGACATCGCAGGAGCCGATCAAGGTCGCCCGCATCCGCATCCAGGAGTACTCCTGGGAGCGCATCGCGACCTCGGACAACAGCTCCAGGTTCATCGGATCGGACGAGGTCAACCACTCCTTCGCCCGCAAGGGCCAGGAACTGCGCACCACGCAGATCACCTACGACGGCGAGAAGTGGGAGATCATCTCCGGCCTGAAGGACCTCACGGTCATGAACTCCACCAACTCGGAGTTCTGGGGCTACGTCAAGGACAGGTACACGACGCTCAAGGAGGCGTACGACCGCATCCTGTGCACCGACGTCGCCGCCGCCTGGCGCTACAACTGGACCAGCGACGACGACCGGATGCCCAACTGGGAGAAGTCGTACGAGCAGGCGAAGAAGCACATCCTCCAGGCCTTCGCCGAGACGTACTCGCTCTCGCTCCAGCAGACCCTGTACCAGATGGGTTCTCGCGTCATCAACAGCCGCAGCGAGATCGACGAGATCCGCTTCTCGCTGCCGAACAACCACCACTTCCTGGTGGACCTCGAGCCGTTCGGGCTCAAGAACGACAACGAGGTCTACTTCGCGGCCGACCGTCCGTACGGGCTCATCGAGGCCACCGTGCTGCGGGACGGAGTCGAGCCGCAGATCCCGGTCGACATGACCAACCTCTGACGCGGTGCCGCGCCGGTTCCCGTCCGTCCACAGCGGACGGGAACCGGCCGGGCCGGAGGGAACTCCCATGGCACAGCCTGCACTTGGGCCCGCAGAAGCAGAAGGCCCATGTTCCACCCCGCTGGAGAGCCCGGTCCACCCGGTGGACGAGAAGCCTGCCCCGTCGCGGCTCGTCCCCGCCGCGCTCCAGCACATCGCCGCCATGTACGCGGGCGTCGTCACACCACCGCTCATCATCGGACAGGCGGTCGGCCTCGACCAGGCCGGCCTGACCCGGCTGATCGCGGCGAGCCTCCTGATCGCCGGCTGCGCCACCCTCCTCCAGACGCTCGGCATCGGCGGCTTCGCCGGCAACCGGCTGCCGTTCGTCAACGCCGCCTCCTCGGCGGGCATCGCACCCATGCTCGCCATCGCGGAGACCAGCGCTCCCGGGCACCAACTTCCCGTCATCTACGGGGCGGTGCTCGTCGCCGGTGCGTTCTGCCTGGCCATCGGCCCGTTCTTCGGCAGACTGCTGCGCTTCTTCCCGCCGCTCGTCACCGGGGTCGTCATCACCCTCATCGGGGTCACGCTGATGCCGGTCCCGGTCTCCTGGGCCCAGGGCGGTGACAAGGAAGCGGCCGACTTCGGTGCCATGAAGTACCTCGCCCTGGCCGCCTTCACCCTCACCGTCATCCTGATCGTCCAGCGATTCGGGCGCGGGTTCGTCAGGCAAGTGGCCCTGCTCATCGGCCTGTTGGCCGGCACGCTGGCCGCCGTCCCGTTCGGGCTCGCGGACTTCTCCGCCATCCGGTCCGCGCCCGAATCGCTGGACGATCAGGATGACGGTGAGGGTGAAGGCGGCCAGGGCGAG
>NZ_JAELVH010000429.1 GCF_019399235.1 Streptomyces poriferorum
CCACGAACCACCGCCGCACCACCACCGCACGAACCACCGCCGCACCACCACCCCACGAACCACCACCGCACCACCGCACCCCACAAGAACCCCCACACGTGCCTCACCCCCGTGAGGCGCATCCCCCGCGACTTCCCCCGCGCGGGGGAAAACGAAGGGCCGTCACCCGGATCCCCGGGTGGCGGCCCTTCGCCCCACTTGCGTACGCGGTCAGGCGCCGAGCAGCGTCCGCACCCGGTCCGCACCCACCGCGAGCAACAGCGTGGGCAGACGCGGACCCGTGTCCCGGCTGACCAGCAGCCGGTACAGCAGCGCGAAGAACGACCGCTGCGCCGCCTTCAGCTCGGGCGTCGGCTTGGCGTCGGCCTCCAGCCCCTCCATCACCTTCGGCACGCCGTAGACGAGCGTGGTCAGCCCGTCCAGCGACCAGTGCGAGTCCAGCCCCTCAAGCAGCAGCCGCAGCGACTCGCGCCCCTGCTCGTCCAGCGAACCGAGCAGTTCCTTGTCCGGCTCGCCCCGGACGATGGTGCGGGCCTCGGCCGGGACCTGGGTGGTGATCCAGTTCTCGGCCCGGTCGAGCCGCGGCCTGGCCTCGTCCAGCGACGTCAGCGGGTTCTCGGGGTCCAGCTCGCTGAGGATGCGCAGCGTCTGGTCCTCGGCCCCGGCCGTGATGTCGGCGACCGACGCGAGGGTCCGGTACGGCAGCGGACGCGGCGTGCTCGGCAGCTCACCGGCGGCCGTACCGATGGCCCGGGCGTACGCGGCGGCGTCCGCCGGCAGCACGGAACCGTCGGCGACCTTGCGCCCCAGCGAGTCCCACTCGTCGTAGAGCCGCTGGATCTCCTGGTCGAAGGCGATCTTGAAGGACTGGTTGGGCCTGCGGCGCGCGTACAGCCAGCGCAGCAGCGGCGCCTCCATGATCTCCAGCGCGTCGGCCGGGGTCGGCACGCCGCCCTTCGACGAGGACATCTTCGCCATGCCGGAGATGCCGACGAACGCGTACATCGGTCCGATCGGCTGCACCCCGTCGAAGATCTCGCGGACGATCTGGCCGCCGACGACGAACGAGGACCCGGGCGAGGAGTGGTCCACCCCGCTCGGCTCGAAGATCACGCCCTCGTACGCCCAGCGCATCGGCCAGTCGACCTTCCAGACGAGCTTGCCGCGGTTGAACTCCTTGAGCCGCACCGTCTCGGCGAAGCCGCAGGCCGTGCAGGTGTAGTTCAGCTCGGTGCTCTCGTCGTCGTACGACGTGACCGTCGTCAGGTCCTTCGCGCAGTTGCCGCAGTAGGGCTTGTACGGGAAGTAGCCGGCCGAGCCGCCGCTGCCGTCGTCCTCGCTCGCCGCACCGGAACCCGCCTCGGCCTCCAGCTCGGCCTCGTCGACCTTCTTCTGCTGCTGCGGCTTCTTGCCGCCCTTGGCACCGCCGGCCGCCGGGTCCTTCTTGGTCCGGTAGCGGTCCAGGACGCCGTCGATGTCCGCGCGGTGGCGCATCGCGTGCAGGATCTGCTCGCGGTACGTCCCCGCCAGGTACTGCTCCGTCTGGCTGATCCCGTCGTACTCGACACCCAGCTCGTCCAGGGCCGCCGTCATGGCCGCCTTGAAGTGCTCGGCCCAGTTCGCGTACGCGGAGCCGGCCGGGGCGGGTACCGAGGTCAGCGGCTTGCCGATGTGCTCGGCCCAGGAGGCGTCGACGCCCTCGACGCCGTTCGGCACCTTGCGGTAGCGGTCGTAGTCGTCCCACGAGATCAGGTGCCGGACGGTGTACCCGCGACGGCGGATCTCGTCGGCAACCAGGTGCGGGGTCATGACCTCACGCAGGTTGCCCAGGTGGATCGGGCCCGACGGGGAGAGGCCGGACGCGACGACGACCGGTTTGCCAGGCGCACGACGCTCCGATTCGGCGATGACCTCGTCCGCGAAGCGGGAGACCCAGTCGGTCTCGGTGCTGCTCTGACTCTGAGCCACGGTCGGCACGTCCTTCTCTCTTGTAGGACTCATAGGGGCGAGGACCATTCTCCCAGGTACCGCCCACAGCGCGAAAACGGCTTTACGGGGGCACGCGGCCGGAGGCGTAAACCGCTTTACAGCCCGTGGGATACTTGGGGTCATCCCTTGTACCCCTACGGAAACGGCAGCCAGCTCATGGCCTCGGTCAATTCCCTCGCTTCCACGCTCCAGCAGCAGCTGGCGGACGCCCTGACGGCAGCTCTGCCGGATGCCGGTACCGCGGACCCGCTGCTGCGCCGAAGCGACCGGGCCGACTTCCAGGCCAACGGCATCCTGGCGCTGGCCAAGAAGCTCAAGGGCAACCCGCGCGAGCTGGCCGCCCAGGTCACCGGCGCCCTCCCGGCGAGCGACCTGATCAAGGACATCGAGGTCTCCGGACCCGGCTTCCTGAACATCACGCTCTCGGACAAGGCGATCATCGAGACCCTCGCCGCCCGTGCCGCGGACGACGAGGACCGGCTCGGCGTGCCGTACAACGCCTCGGCCGGCACGACCGTCATCGACTACGCCCAGCCGAACGTGGCCAAGGAGATGCACGTCGGCCACCTGCGGTCCGCCGTGATCGGCGACGCGATGGTGCAGATCCTGGAGTTCACCGGCGAGTCCGTCGTACCCCGGCATCACATCGGCGACTGGGGCACCCAGTTCGGCATGCTCATCCAGTACCTGATCGAGCACCCCGACGAGCTGGACCACGAGGACGACAAGAAGGCCGACGGCGAAGCCGCCATGTCGTCCCTGAACCGGCTCTACAAGGCGTCGAGGGCCCTCTTCGACTCCGACGAGGAGTTCAAGGACCGCTCACGGGACCGGGTCGTCGCCCTCCAGGCGGGTGAGCCGGAAACGCTCGCCATGTGGCAGCGGTTCGTCGACGAGTCGAAGGTCTACTTCTACTCCGTCTTCGACAAGCTCGACATGGAGATCAACGACCCCGACATCGTCGGCGAGTCCGGTTACAACGACATGCTGGAGGAGACCTGCCGGATCCTGGAGGAGACGGGCGTCGCCGTCCGCTCCGAGGGTGCGCTGTGCGTCTTCTTCGACGACGTGAAGGGACCGGACGGCAACCCGACCCCGCTGATCGTCAAGAAGACGAACGGCGGCTACGGCTACGCGGCCACCGACCTCTCCGCGGTCCGTGACCGGGTGCAGAACCTCGACGCGACCACCCTGCTGTACGTGGTGGACGTGCGGCAGTCCCTGCACTTCCGGATGGTCTTCGAGACGGCCCGCCGGGCCGGCTGGCTGAAGGACGGCGTCACGACGCACCAGCTGGCCTTCGGCACCGTGCTCGGCAAGGACGGCAAGCCGTTCAAGACCCGTGAGGGCGTCACGGTCCGGCTGGAGGACCTGCTCGACGAGGCGGTCGAGCGGGCGACGGCCGTCGTCCGGGAGAAGGCCGAGAAGATCGGCCTCTCCGAGGAGGAGATCGTCGAGAACGGCCGGTACGTCGGCATCGGCGCCGTGAAGTACGCGGACCTGTCGACCTCCGCCGTACGGGACTACAAGTTCGACCTGGACCAGATGGTGTCGCTGCACGGCGACACGTCGGTGTACCTCCAGTACGCCTACGCCCGGATCCGGTCGATCCTGCGCAAGGCCGGCGACGCGAAGCCGGTCGCGCACCCGGAGCTGGAACTGGCCCCGGCCGAGCGGGCGCTCGGCCTGCACCTGGACCAGTTCGGCGAGGTGCTGGCCGAGGTGGCGGCGGGCTACGAGCCGCACAAGCTGGCCGCGTACCTCTACCAGCTCGCCTCGCTCTACACGACGTTCTACGACCAGTGCCACGTCCTGAGCGACGAGAACCCCGCCGAGGTGGTGGAGAACCGCCTCTTCCTCTGCGACCTCACCGCCCGCACCCTGCACAAGGGCATGGCGCTGCTCGGCATCAGGACCCCCGAGCGCCTCTGAGCACGCACAGGGACGGGGCCCGGCACACTTCGGTGTGCCGGGCCCCGTCCCTGTTCTTCCGTCCTTCGCCGGCTACTCGGGCCGCCCGAGCGCCCACCCGGACACGTCCGCCAGCCGGCCGCGCCACAGCGGCAGCCCGATCGGGGCCGAACCTCCGAGGACGAGCGTCGCGTCCCGCAGATGGATCCAGCGGGGCAGCTGCCGCTGGTCCTCGTCGGACCGCAGCTCGTTGATCCCCTGATCCACCGTCTCGGGGAACTCCGCGATGAGGTTGGCGCCCTCACCCTCGACCTGGCGCAGACTCCTGGCCCATTCGGCCTTCCACGCCTCGTGGCCGATCACATCACCGTGCAGCACACCCGCCGGAAGGGTGAGCGTGAGGGGCAGCCCGGACCGCATCTCCTTGTCGAGGAGCTGGATCAGCAGCTGGAGCTGGAGATCGGGCACGGGCTCGACGACGACCGCGGTCGAGTCCGGCACGCGTTCGACGGACTCGTTCATGGTGCGTTCCCTTCGCAGCGGGTCAGATGTGTCAGGCACACACCTGCCCGGAATCCCGCAGGACACGCGTTTCCCTTCCTCCTGCTTTCCCCGATCGAAGAATTCCGGATACACCGAAATGTCTCGGGTACACGCAGGGAGAAGCCGCCTGCAAGCACGACTCACGGGGTGAGAACAGATGACGAAACAGGACGCCGCTCCCCTTCCCTCGGCCGGGATCGCCTCCACCGGAGTCCCCTCCACCGGAGTCCCCTCAACCGGGATCTCCTCCACCGGGAGGGAGGTCGCGCGGTGTCCGGCGCCACCCCACCGAGCGGCGGAAGCACGCGCGGCAGCCACGGCCTTCGTCGCGCAGCTGCATCCCACACCGTCGGCCCGCACCGTCCAGAACCTGCTGCTGCTCTCGTCGGAGCTGGTCACGAACGCGATCCAGCACGCCGGTGCGGTCACAGCCCTGTCCTTCAAGGCCGACAGCGACGCCCTGCACGTCCGGGTCGCCGACCCGAGCCCCGCACATCCGCAGTCCCGCGTCCCCGACCTGACCGGCCGGACGGGCGGCTTCGGCTGGCCGATGATCCTGCGGCTGGCCCACCGGGTGACCATCCGCCCCCTCGGCCGCGAAGGAAAGATCATTCTCGCCGTAATGGCGCGCTGACCGCACCGGAATCACCGCACCGGCCCGCGCCAGCACCGGCACCCGCGACAGCGGCGCGCCGACCACCACCTGCCCCGGCCCCTCGTACACCGCACCGCTCACCGTGTCGTACCAGCGCCCCGCCGGCAGCCGCACCGACCGCTCCTCGACACCGGGCTCCAGCACCGGCGCCACCAGCAGCGCGTCACCCAGCAGGAACGCGTCCTCGCACTCCCGCAGAGCCCGGTCGCCGGGCGCCCCCCACCACAGCGGACGCACATACGGAGCCCCGGTCAGCCGGGCCATGTGCGCCAGCGTCACCCAGTACGGGCGCAACCGCTCCCGCTCCACCAGCACCTCCCGCGCACCGTCGAGCACCCGCGGCCCGAACTCCCACGGCTCCCGGCGCCCCGCGTCGATCGCCGCATGCGTACGGAACAGCGGAAGGTACGCACCCAGCTGGAACCACCGCAGATACAGCTCGGGCGACGGCGAACCGTCGAACCCGCCCACATCCGGCCCCGAATACGGCACCCCGCACAGCCCGAGACCCAGCACCAGCGCCAGCGAGGCCCGCAGCCCCGGCCACCCGGTCGCCACGTCACCGGACCAGGTCCCCCCGTACCGCTGCATCCCGGCCCAGCCGGACCGCGAGAAGAGGAACGGCCGCTCGTCCGGCCGCAGCCGGAGCAGCCCCTCGTACCCGGCACGCGCCATCGCGAGGCCGTACACGTTGTGGGCCTCCCGGTGATCGCCGCCGCGCCCCTCCAGCGCGTGCCGGGACGAACGCGGCAGCGTGGGCTCACCGAAAGCCGCGAAGGACACCGGCTCGTTCATGTCGTGCCAGACACCGGAGAACCCCTGCGCGAGGCGCTCCTCATACAGCCCGCCCCACCACTCGCGCACCTTCGGATCGGTGAAGTCCGGATACACGCACTCACCCGGCCACACCTCCCCGCGCACCGTCCGCCCGCGCGCGTCCCGGACGAACGCACCCGAAGCCCCCACCGCGGCCCCGGTGTCGAAGACCGCGTTCCCCGGCACCGCCGCCACGGCCGGGTCCACGATCGACACCAGCCGCACCCCGTCCTCGCGCAACTCCTTCGCCAGCCCCGGCAGATCGGGGAACCGCTCGCGGTCCACCGTGAACACCCGGTGCGCGTCGAAGTGGTCGATGTCGAGATGGAGAACCGACAGCGGCAGCCCCCGCGCCCGGTACCCCGCGACGACCCGGCGCACCTCCCGCTCGCTCCCGAACCCCCACCGCGCGTGCTGCGGACCCAGCGCCCACGACGGGGGC
>NZ_JAELVH010000042.1 GCF_019399235.1 Streptomyces poriferorum
CCGGTCAGGCGCAGGGCGACCGGGATGTTGTAGAGGGAGCTGCCGGGCTCGTATTGCTGGAGGAACCACAGGCGTCGCTGGGCGAACGACAACGGCACCCGCTCAGGACGCGGACCCGCCACCAGACCAGCCCGTGCCGTGCCGGCGGCAGTGAGGCCCTCGGCCAGGGAGGCGGGGCTCGGAGCCTCGAACAGCCGCCGTACCGGGAGCTCCACGCCCAGTGCGGTACGGATGCGGGAGACGAGACGGGTGGCAAGCAGTGAATGCCCGCCGAGGTCGAAGAAGCTGTCGTCGACGCCGACCCGCTCCAGGCCGAGAACATCGGCGAACAGCCCGCACAGGATCTCCTCCTGCGCGGTGCGGGGTCTGCGGGCCGTCGCCGTCGAGGCCGCGTAGTCGGGCGCGGGCAGGGCACGGCGGTCCAGCTTGCCCGTGGGCGTCAGCGGAAGCCGGGTGAGCTCGACCACGGCCGCCGGGACCATGTGGTTCGGGAGCCGCTCCGCGACGAACGCACGCAGTTCGGCCGCGTCCGCCCCGCCGTCCTCCGAGGGCGCCACATAGGCGACGAGCCGCTTGTCGCCGGGCTGGTCCTCACGGACGATCACGGCACACTGCGCCACCGACGCGTGCGCCCCGAGCAGCGACTCGATCTCGCCGAGCTCGATACGGAAACCGCGCACCTTGACCTGGTTGTCGGCGCGGCCGATGAACTCGAGCACCCCGGCGGCCGTCCAGCGGACCACATCGCCGGTGCGGTACATCCGGGAGCCCGCCGGTCCGAACGGGTTCGCGACGAAGCGCTCGGCGGTCAGCCCGGGACGTCCCAGGTAGCCGCGGGCCACACCCGCTCCGGCGACGTACAGCTCACCCGACACACCGGCCGGTACCGGACGCAGTGCCGAATCGAGCACATAGACCTGCGCGTTGGACACGGGCGTGCCGATCTCGGCCGGGCTGCCCTCGCGGACGACGCCGGTGACGCTGTCGGCGGTGCACTCGGTCGGACCGTAGAAGTTGAAACCCGTCAGGCCCTCGACCGACGTCAGCTGTCCGCGCAGCGCCTCACCGATGGCCTCGCCGCCGAGGACGACAAGGGCCGGGCGGTGCCGGCCGTCATCCAGCAGGCCGGCGGCGATCAGGTGCTGGCACTCGGAGGGCGTCATGTCGACGACATCGATGCGGTGTTCGTCCACCTGCCGCGCGAACGCCTCGGGGTCGTGCCGGGCCTCGTCGTCGATCAGATGGAGTTCGTGGCCGTGGGCCGCCATCCAGAGGAACAGCCCCCAGGAGGCGTCGAAGGAGAACGACGCGGTGTGCGCCATGCGCAGCCGTCTGCCGCCGACGGACTCCACCACCGGGGCGAGCACCTCGGCCTGGTGGTGGTGGAGCAGGTTGGTGAGACTGGAGTGGTTGATCAGCGCGGCCTTGGGCCGGCCCGTGGAACCGGAGGTGTAGAGGATGTACGCGCCGTTGTCCCGGGTCGCCCGCACGCCGGGCAGGTCGGCGGCCGGTCGCGCTGCCAGGGACGCCTGGAGTTCCGGGTCGTCGAGGCGGAGGACGGGTACGCCGGAGCCGTCGAGGACACTCACACGGTCGGCGGCCGCGCCGGAGGTCACCACGAGGGCGGGCGCCGAGTCGGTCAGCATGAACGAGGTGCGCTCGGCCGGATAGGTGGGGTCGACCGGCAGATAGACGGCCCCGGCCTTCATGGCGGCGAGGAGCGCGACGACGGAGTCCACCGAGCGCGGCAGCACCACGGCCACGATGCCCTCGGGCCCGACCCCGTGCTCGACGAGCAGCCGGGCCAGCCGGTTGACCCTGCCGTTGAGCTCACGGTAGGTCACGGTGGCGTTCCGGAAGACGACAGCCGTCTCGTCCGGGGTGCGGGCCACCTGGGCCTCGAAGAGCTCGGGCAGGAGCTCGGCCGGCATGTCCAGTTCGGTGCGGTTCCAGTCGACGAGCATGCGCCGGGTCTGCTCGGTGTCGAGTACGTCGATGCGGCCGACCGGTGTCTGCGGAGCGGTGAGGAGCAGCCGCAGGGTCCGCAGCAACTGCTCGCCGAGCTCCGCCGCCGCCGCGCTGTCGAAGACGTCCGGGCGGTGGTCGAGCTGGAAACGCAGGGTGGTGTCGGGCATCCCCACGAGACCGAGCGGATAGTGCGTGGCGTCGTAGCCGACGGTCCGCAGGACCTTGAGGCCGCCGGACGCCTGGTTCATGTCTCCGGCGTCCAGCGGGTAGTTCTCGAACACCATGGACGTGTCGAAGAGTTCACCGAGCCCGGCGATGCGCTGGATCTCCGACAGACCCAGATGCTGGTGGGCCAGCAGCAGGGCCTGCTCCTCCTGGAGCCTGCCCAGGAGCGCCGAGAAGGGCTCGTCGGGGCGCAGCCGCAGCCGCAGGGGAAGGGTGTTGATGAACAGGCCGACCATGTCCTCGACACCGTCGAGTTCCGGCGGGCGGCCCGACACGGTCACGCCGAACACCACGTCGTCCAGGCCCGTCATCCTGGAGAGCAGAAGTGACCAGGCGCCCTGCACCAGGGTGTTGAGGGTGAGCCCGTGCTCACGGGCGAAGGCCGTCAGCGCCACCGTCTCGCGCTCGTCGAGGCCGAACAGCACGTGCTCGGGCACCATCGGCGGATGTTCCACGCCCAGCGAGGCGACCCGGGTGGGCTCCTCCAGCCCCGTCAGCGCCTCGGCCCAGGCCGCGCGGGCCTCGGTGGCGTCCTGCGCGCCGAGCCAGGTCAGGTGGTCGCGGTACGGGCGGACCCGGGGCAGCTCCGATGCGTCGCCCTTGGCGAGATAGAGCCCGAACAGCTCCCGCATGACGATCTGCATCGACCATCCGTCGAGCAGGATGTGGTGGTTGGTGAGGAGGAAGCGATAGCGCTGCTCACCGAGGCGGAGCAGTGTGAAGCGGACCAGCGGGGCCTGCCCGAGGTCGAACCGCCGGTCGCGGTCATCGAGGGCCGCCTGCTCGGCCAGTGCCGCACGCTCCTCGGCCGGAGCCGACCGGAGGTCGAGGGTCCGCCACGGTGCGGTGACATCGCGCAGCACCAGCTGGGCCCACTCACCGGACTTGCGCTGGCGGAAGGCGACCCGCAGGTTCGGGTGGCGCAGGAGCAGCGCGTCGGCGGCGGCGTGCAGGGCCTCGGCGTCGAGTGCGCCCTCGAAGTCCGTCGCCACCTGAGCCACGTACACGTCGGTGGCATCGTCCGCGTCCGGCCCCGTCCCCTCGTCGAGGACGTTGTGGAAGAGCATGCCTTCCTGGAGGGGAGACAGCGGGTAGATGTCTTCGATCTTACGTGGCTGTCGCGTCACTGCCATGTCTCCCACCGGACCGCAATTTGTCTTTTATGCCGCCACCGGTAATAGATCAGGCAGCAATAGCGACGAGCAACGTATTGCGCCGCCCGCGTTCCGTGCAACCAAAAGTCGGGGTCATTAACTCTCAGCTTAAGAGTCATTGAGGCCCGCGGGTGCCGTAGTGGTGGCGCAGTGGTGGCCCATATTCAGCCCCAGCTTAAAGAGGGTGCTCGCGATTCGGTCCTGCGTGGCCGGGTGCTACGGTCGCAAACCTTGTGTCGGAACGGAGGCGGTACGGTGCAGCGGAGTATCGAGGAGGAACTTGTCTCCTGGATAAATGGCGATGCCTTCACCTGTCTGGGGGCACGTGCGGCAGTTCGTCAGGACCTTCTGGTCACCCACGTATATGAAGAGCTGGATTCTGACGACTGCACGGAGAAGTTGCATCAGAATCTCATTGAATTCATTGATGCGAATGTTTCCGCGGAGCATGACTTCGCCTCGTTCGTCGCCATATTCCGTACGCCCAGGGAGTGCGGCGAGGAAGAGTTCGAACAGGCGTTGTGGGGGCAGCTGGGCCGGCTTCACCGGCTGGACGCGAAGTCCTATTCCTGGAGCGAGGGTTACTCGAGCGACACGGAGTCGTCCGAATTCGGGTTCAGTGTCGCAGGCCGGCCGTTCTTCGTCGCCGGACTCAATCCGGGTTCCTCGCGGATATCCCGGAGGTTCACGTACCCCGCGCTGGTCTTCAATTCCCATGAGCAGTTCGGCAGGCTGAAGGCCGACGGCACGTACTTCGGGTTGCAGCGCAGGATTCGTGCCAAGGAGCTGCGGCTGCAGGGAAGCGTCAATCCCATGCTGGCCGATCACGGCACGTCGTCGGAGGCACGGCAGTACTCGGGGCGGGCCGTACCGGCCGACTGGAAGTGCCCGTTCCACCCGGAACCCGGGATGCACACGCCGACCGGATGACCGGCGGGCCGCAGGCGCCTGCGCCTGCTCCGGCCCCTGCCCCGCGGGGCCGTCCCCGCATCGCGCGACCGCGGGGACGGCCCCGTTCTCACTTCTCGTGCAACTCGTCCTTGGTCACGAGCTCGCCGTCCTTGAAGCACAGCCGGTACACCCCGGACCCCATGAAGAAGAGGCCGCCGTCGGCGCGGTAGTACCGGCATGAGGCCTGAGCCGGGATCGCCGGACCCCGCACCGCATCCCGCGGATTCACCTGCTGGCCGGGGAGTTGGGAGCGCAGGTCCTCCCATTTCTGGCCCTGCCGCAGTCCCCGGTAGACGTCCGTGTCGAGCGTCATGCTCTCGTACGTCCGGGAGGTGTAGCCGATCATCAGCACGGCCACCGCGGCCGTCGCCGCGACCGGCACGGCCACCACCGCGACCAGGCTGCGGCGCACCCGGGCTTCGGCCCGCTGCCTGGCCCTGACCGAGACGGGTGCCCCCGGCAGCCCGCCGGCCTCGGCCGGACCGGGGAACTGGGCGGTGTTGGTGCCCGAGTGCGGCAACTGCGCCGCCACCTCGAAGCCGCCGTGGTCGAGGGGGCGCACCGCCAGGGTGCCGCCCAGGACCCGGACCCGCTCGGCGAGCCCGACCAGTCCCATCCCGCTGCCACTGGTGTCCTGCGGCGGGCTGTCCGGCGCCTCGTTGGTGATGGTCACCCGGGTGAGGTCCGTCAGCCGCTCCAGCAGGACCTGGATCTCGGCACCCGGGGCGTGCTTGGCGGCATTGGTCAGTGCCTCCTTCACGACACGCTGCACGGCTTCCTCGACGCCGCGCGGCGCCGGGAGATCGAGGCCGCGCCGCTTCAAATCGATGAGCATGCCGGCGGTACGCGCCCGGTCCACGGTGCTCATCACGTCCTCGCGCAGCGACGGCGCCGGTTCCTGGGAGGCGTCCACGCGCAGCACGCCGATGATGTCGCCGAGCCTGGTGATCGCCTGGGCCGAACTGACGCGCAGTTCACCGGCGGTGGACCTGGACGCCTCGTCCAGGCGCGGAGAGACCTCCAGTGCGGCAGCGAGCATGGCGATGAGGGTGAGGTCATGGCCGAGCTGGTCGTGCATGTCCTGTGCGATGCTGGCCCGTTCGCGGATCCTGGCCCGGTCGACGCTGAGCTGCTGCTCCCGCTCCAGATGCTGGGCGCGCTGCCAGCCGGCCAGTTCGAGCTCGCGGCGCTGGTGCCGGTGCCGGCCGGCCAGCCAGGCCGTCACCGCACCGACGAGGAGAGGGGCGGTATTGAGCCAGGTTGTGAGATGGCCGGACTTCATTCCGGTGGTGAGGACGGTCGCGGCGACCACACCCACCGCGATGGCCATCTCCACGGGCCGCTCGCGCGTCTTGCGCCGTCCCACGAGATAACTCATCGCGAACAGAGCGGGCGAGTACCAGGGATTGATCACACTGAGCGCCGCACCGACACCCCAGGCCAGCGGAAGGTGACGCTCCCGGAAAGCGACGACCGGCACGAGGAGGACGAGCCCGCCGAGTCTCCACCACGACGTCGACGACGTCAGATCGGTGGGGGAGCCGAGCAACGGAGGCACGGAGAGCACGCACCACAGGGCTACGCTCCGGATAGCCTTACGCCGTTCGGCATAGGCGGCAAGGAAGCAGGAACGGCCGGCCCGCCGCTCGGGTTCACCGGTCCTTCGAGGACCCTTAATGCCTTTCACAGGGAGTCCTGGCTGTGAACCGACGCGGCACCGGCCGGGGCGAAGAGAGAATAGGGAATCAGGTGATCCGAGTTCTGCTCGCTGACGACGAACCGATGATGAGGGCGGGAGCCCGCGCGATTCTGTCGGCCGACCAGGAGATCGAGGTGGTGGCCGAGGCCGCCGACGGCCGGCAGGCCGTCGAGATGGTCCACCGTCACCAGCCGGATGTCGCTCTGCTGGATGTGCAGATGCCGCTGCTGGACGGGCTGGACGCGACGTCCGAGATCCTGCGGACCTCCTCGCGCACCGCCGTGATCATCTTCACGACCTTCAGCAACGACGACTACATCTCGCGCGCCCTGAGCAACGGAGCGAGCGGCTTCCTGCTGAAGTCGGGCGACCCGCGTGAACTGATCGCGGGTGTGCACGCCGTGGCCGACGGCGCCGCCTATCTCTCCCCCGAAGCGGCGCACCGGGTGATCCGGGGCCTGTCCCTGGAGAACATGTCGCGGAAATCGGCCGCCCGGGAGCAGGCAGCCCGGCTCAGCAGCCGCGAGCGCGTCGTGCTGGGGCTGCTCGGCGCGGGCCTTTCGAACGCGCAGATCGCCCGTCGCCTGGACCTCGTGGAGGGCACGGTGAAAACTCACGTCAGTTCCATCCTCAGGAGACTGGCAGTCGGTAACCGGGTACAGGCCGCGATCATCGCCCATGAGGCGGACCTGATCACAGCGGCGGACTGAGGCAGGTCCGTGCGCCGCCGGGGCGTCGGGCCGGCACCCGTCGGGTCAGCCATGGCTCAGGACGTTGATGACGCGCCCGTTCGGATCGCGTACGAAGAAGCGGCGCACGCCCCACTCCTCGTCGGCCGGGCCGTACACGATCTCCGCGCCGCTGCGCACCACCGCCGCGTACACCGCGTCCACGTCCTCCACCTCCACGCTCAGATCAGGCGTGACCGGGCCGGTCCTGTCGGCGGTCATGATGCTGACCTGGGCCGTGGGGTGGGAGGGCGAGGCGAGCGTCATGATCCAGCCCTGGTTCATGACCTCGTCGAGGCCCAGGAGCCCGTAGAAGGCGGCGTTGGCCCGCATGGCTGCGGAGGCGTCCCCGGTTCCGTCACCCGTGCCGGTCACGATGTTGGGGACGACGCGGCGGACGGACATCGGGGGCTCCTGTCGGTGGCTGGCGCTGAGTCACCGAGCTTACGACCCGCCCCCGTTCACGATGTGCTCGCGCCGCCGGATGCGGACCGCGTGGTCTGGTTCCGGGGGTCACGGGGTGTTCGGAGGAGGTCAGTTGGGGGCGCCGGCCTGGCTCGGTACGGTTTCGAGGCTGCGGAGCAGACGCTCACCGCGATCTTCGGCCATATCCAGCGTGGCCAGAACGGCCGGCGTCGAGATGCTCGGGAGCACGTAGTGCAGCAGGACCGAGATCCGCCGACCGAGGTCCTCGCGGTTGGACAGGACCTGGGACATCACCTGGATGCCCGAGAAGGATCCCGCCAGCATCTCCGCGGCCTCGCCCGGAGCCACGTGCGGCAGCAGCTCGCCCTGCCCCTTGGCGGCCACCAGGATGTGTTCGAGCCGGTCTATCCAGCCGCGAAAGGGTGTGCCGCGGTCGAGGCCCTCCACGGCCTGGTCCATGGCCAGACCGACGCTGGCCCGGACCAGTGGCTCATGGCGCAGCCGGTAGGCGAGGAGCATGCCCTGGTCCACCAGCTCCTGGAGCTTCGTGAGCTGGGGCGGGAGCGGATCGCTGTGCAGCTGTATGTCCATCACCCCGAGCGCGAGGTCCTCCTTCGAGGCGAAGTGGAAGTACAGCGCGCCCTTGGTCACCCCCGCACGCGCCAGGATCTCGCTGATGGTCGCGCTGCTGTAGCCGCGCTCGTCGAACACGTCGGCGGCCGCCACCAGGATCGACCTGCGGGTCTGGATCGCGCGCGCCTGCTGTGCCATCAGCTTCTCTCTTACTGGTGGCGTGGTTGGTGCCACAGGGGGTTGGCTGGAAAGGAAAACCGGGCTGTCAGTATCTTACTGCGGGGCGGCTCGGCCCTTTGACTCGGATCCTCCTGGGGGAACTTCATGGTTCAGCTCACCTCACGCAGCGCTTCGATGTCGGTGGAGAGCGTCGAGCGGGCCGGGTACGCCACGGGTGCCGGCCGCGCCGAGGTCTCCTCCGGCAGCCCGGAGGAGACCGGCTCCCCGGCCGGGGAGGAGCCCGGCCGCAGAGAAGGCTCACCCGATCGGCTGAGACAGCTGGTCCACCGGACCGACCCGCTCGACGTCTTCCCCACCGGACTCACCCGGCTCACCGACACCCAGTTCTCGGTACCGGCCCACTGGCCGCGGGCCCATCGCTTCTTCGCCCCGGTCGGCAGCCACCAGGACCCCCTGCTCATAGCCGAGACCATGCGGCAGACGACGATGCTGATCGCCCACGCCCAGTTCGGCGTACCGGTCGGTGACGCCTTCGTGATGTGGGAGCTGCGGTACACCTCCGCGTCCGAGCGGCTGGAGCTGGGCGAGGAGCCGTGGGACATCACGGTCGACGTCTCCTGCTCCCGGATCCGCCGCCGGGGCCGGAGCCTCGGCTCCATGCACATCGAACTCCTCCTGCACCGCCGCGGCACCGTGCTCGCCACCGGCGGCGGCCGGATCAGCTGCACCTCGGCCGCGGCGTACCAGCGGCTGCGCGGCCACCGCGGCGCCGTCCTCGACGCCCCGATACCCCTCCTGCCCGCCGTCGCACCGCGTACGGTCGGCAGGACCTCCGAGAACGACGTCGTCCTCTCGCCCGGCACCGACCCCGGCACCTGGCTCCTGCGGCTCGACACCCGGCACCCGACACTCTTCGGCCGCCCCAACGATCACGTACCGGGCATCCTGCTGCTGGAGGCGGCCCGGCAGGCCGCGCACGCGGCCACCGGATCGGCCTTCCTGCCGACGGCGATGCAGGCCGACTTCCTCCAGTACGTGGAACTGGACCGCCCCTGCCGGATCGAGGCCACGACGCTCCCCGCCGACGGCGACGACCCCCTCGCGCCCGCCGGAATGTTCATACGGGCCGTTCAGGACGGCGAACCAGCTTTCACCTGCACCCTCCGCTCGCCGGAACTCCACCCGGCCGGGCCCGGCGATGTCAGAACGGACCTCTCATGACGCCCCGCATCCTCATTACCGGCGCGACCGGTTTCATCGGCAGCCGGGTGGCCGCCGCCGCCCGCGCGACGCCCGGGATCCGGCTGCGCCTGATGACCCACCGGACCGCCCTCGACACCCCGGCGGACGGACTCCACTGCGAGACGGTGTACGGAGACCTCGCCGACCCCGGATCGCTGCGCGGCAGCTGTGACGGCGTCGACGCCGTGATCCACTGCGCCTCCCGGGTCGGCTCCGACGAGCGGACCGCCCGGACCGTCAACGACCACGGCACCCGTGCGCTGGTCGACGAGGCCGTACGCGGCGGAGTCGGCCGGATCGTCCTGCTGAGCACCGCGTCCGTCTACGGCCGCGGCCCCTTCACCGCGCTGCCCCCCGGAGCGGCCGAGCCCGCCCCCGTCTCCGCCACCAGCCTGACCCGGGTCGCCGCCGAGCAGCACGTCCTGGCGGCCGGGGGAGCCGTCCTGCGCCCGCACATCGTGCACGGGGCGGGGGACCGGTGGGCGATCCCCGGACTGGTCGCCCTGCTGAGGTACCTGTCGGCGGCACCGGCCGGCTGCGACGCCCGCCACTCGCTGATCGACGTGGAGAGCCTGGGCCGAGCACTGCTCGGGGCGGCGCTCGCCCCGAAGGCGCCGTCCGGCGTCTACCACGTCAACCACCCCGAGCCGGTGACCTGCTCGGACCTGCTGTCCACGGTGCTCGGCGAACTCGCACTGCCCTGGGCGGGCACGGAGATCGCCCTGGACGAGGCCCGTACCCGGCTGGCCGGCGTCCCGTACGCCACGCACCACTTCGACATGCTCACCGTGGACCACTGGTTCGCCGACGAGCGGGTGGGCGAGGACCTCGGCTGGGCCCCGGGCCCGGACTTCCGGACGTCCTTCGCGCAGCACGCCCCCTGGTACCGGGAGTTCCTCAGCCGCTGAGGCCGCCGATACCGCTGAGGGCGCCGGGGACGCCTATGCCGCCGGGAATGCCGAGATCACCGGGGACGCCGCGGGTGCTGAGGCCGCCCACGGCGGCCCTCACGCGCCCGCCCGGTCCGGGATACGCGTCCCCGTCCCGCTCACGCGCACCCGTGCGTCGCCCGCCCGCAGGGTGACGGTCAGCGTGCCGGGGCGGCCCATGTCCTCACCCTGGTGCAGGGTCAGCGAGGCGGTCTCCGGGACCAGCGACAGGGCGCGCAGGTACGCCCCGAACGCGGCGGCCGCCGCGCCCGTCGCCGGGTCCTCGACCACACCGCCTACCGGGAACGGGTCGCGTACGTGGAAGACGCTGTCCGAAGCGCGCCACACCAGCTGGACCGTGGTGAGGTCCAGCCGGTGCATCAGCGCTTCGAGACGCGCGAAATCGTAGGAGAGTGCGGCCAGCCGCTCGCGGCTCGCGGCGGCCAGCACCAGATGACGGGCGCCCGCGTAGGCGATGCGGGGCGGCAGGGCCGGGTCGAGATCGGTGGCCGGCCAGTCCAGCGCGGCCAGCGCCTCCGCGACGTCCTCCGCGGCGGCGTCCGTGACGTGCGGCTCCACGCTGGTGAGGGTCGCCCGCAGTTCGGTCCCCTCGCGGACGACGGTGACGGGCACCGGACCGGCCGCGGTGATGAACTCCAGGTCCCCGGGACCGTCCCGCTCGGCGAGGGCCAGGGCCGTGGCCACGGTGGCGTGACCGCAGAACGGGACCTCGGCCTTCGGGCTGAAGTAGCGGATCGCGTAACCGCGCGCACCGGGCTCCGACGCCTCGGTCCGGCCGGTCAGGAACGCCGACTCGCTGTATCCGACCTCCGCCGCGACGGCGAGCATGCCCGCCTCGTCCATACCGGAGGCGTCCAGCACGACGCCGGCGGGATTTCCGCCCGAGGGGTCGGCGGAGAAGGCGGTGTAGCGCAGGAGATCGGGCCCGGGAAGATCAGTCATGTGCGGCACAACCGCGCCGCGGTCCGGGGCATTCCCCTCCCGTGGTCCCGCCCGCCCCCGTGCCGGGCGGGACCGGGAAGCACCCGGACCGCGGCATCCCGCTCAGTGGCAGTTCTTGGTGCCCTTGCTCGACTTCGTCCAGGAGCAGGAGTCCAGGAGCTTGCCGTTCGGCTTGATCAGCCGCGCCTTGTCACCGGTGTTGTTCCAGACGTACGAGCCGCGGTTCCAGTACAGGTGGCCGGAACTGTTCCTGGCCTTGCCGGTGTGCACCTTGACGGTTCTGCCCGCGCCGACGCTGTAGGCGGGGAAGGTGTAGGTGTACCCGGTGTTGTCCTTGAGCTTGTAGCCCTTGAGCTGCACCTTCGCCTTGGTGTTGTTGTGGATCTCGACCCACTCGGCCCTGAGCGAGGCGGTGGACCGGGTGTCCTTGCCGGGGCTGTCGTACTGGATCAGGCCGAGGTGGACGCCACCCTGGTGCTTCGCGGCGGAGGCCGGGGTCGCGAGGAGCAGCGAGCCCGTGAGGGCGGTGGTGGCGGCCAGGGCGAGGGGCACCGCGGTGCGTATGCGCATGCTGTGGTCCTTATGTGGAGTTCTGGTGAAGAGCTGCGAGCATAAGGGCAGCACGCGCTTACCGAGCCGGCCGGGGTGCGAATGCGGCGGGTATCGGCCGTTCGGGCCTGAGAGATGGTCAGTTGTGTTCGCAGGAGGGCCTGTTCCCGCCCGGTTGCGTCAGCCCCGGCCCACGTACGGCATTCCCGTCGCCATCACGGTGGTGAACTGGACGTTCGCCTCCAGTGGCAGCTCCGCCATGTGGACCACCGTCCGGGCCACGTCCGATGCCGCCATCACCGGCTCCACGGCCAGCTCGCCGTTGGCCTGGAGGGTCCCGGTCCGCATCCGCTCGGTCATCTCGGTCGCGGCGTTGCCGATGTCGATCTGGCCGCAGGCGATCCGGTACGGGCGGCCGTCCAGCGACAGCGACTTCGTCAGGCCGGTCATCGCGTGCTTGGTCGCGGTGTAGGCGACCGAGTGCGGGCGTGGCGCGTGCGCGGAGACGGAGCCGTTGTTGATGATCCGCCCGCCCTGGGGGCCCTGCTCCTTCATCTGCCGGTACGCCGCCTGCGCGCACAGGAACGCCCCGGTCAGGTTCACGTCGACCACCGTGCGCCAGTCGTCGTAAGCGAGTTCCTCGACCGGCACGGCGCGCGGCCCGAAGGTGCCCGCGTTGTTGAAGAGCAGATCGAGGCGGCCGAAGCACTCCCGTACGGAGGAGAACAGGGCGTCCACGTCGTCCGGGCGTGACACGTCGGCGGGGACGGTGATCACCCGGGCGTCCGGCCCGGCCAGCGCGGCGGTCTCGGCGAGGGGTTCCGGGCGGCGGCCCGCGAGCGCCACCGACCAGCCGGCGCCGCACAGCGCCAGAGCCACCGCGCGGCCGATTCCGGAGCCCGCGCCCGTGACCACAGCCGTCTTCGTCGCGGAGTTCAACAGTTTGTTGCTCATGGTGCGGCAGCGTACGCCGCCGGCTCCGGAGGATGCGGCCGGGGGCAAACGGCGCGTCCGGGTGGGGGGTTCGCGTCCCGCGGGTGATTCCCGCACGCGGCACGGCGATTCCCCGGCTGCCGCACCCGAAGTTAATGATCATGGTTCTGCCGCGTACGCGGAGTTTGCCCCTGGGGATCCATTCCTGCCGCATTCCTCATCCGGGCGACGTCCGTGCGACGCGAGCACGACAACCGCCCGATGCGTCGGCCCGATGGACTTCCCCCACATCACCAGTCAGGGGAGGGACAGATGACGCTCTCATCGCACCAGCGGGAGCTGCGCGACGCGGTCCGGAACACCGGCCGCCGCCGCTTTCTCACCGTCACCGGAGCCGCCGCCGCACTCGCGTTCTCCGTCGGCCTGCCGGCCGCGGGAGCGGCGAGCGCCGCCGAGCTCGACACCCGGCAGATCGGCGAGGACCCGTTCACCCTCGGCGTCGCCTCCGGCGACCCGCTGCCCGAATCCGTCCTCCTGTGGACGAGACTCGCGCCCCGCCCGTTCGAGCCGGACAGCGGACTGCCCGCCGCCCGCATCGAGGTGCGCTGGGAGGTCGCCCGCGACGAGCGCTTCCGGCACATCGTCCGGCGCGGCACCGCCACCGCCCACCCGGAGTTCCACCACAGCGTCCACGTGGAGGTCAAGGGCCTCGCACCGGACCGCGTGCTCTACTACCGCTTCCGCGCCGGACAGTGGACCAGCCCCGTCGGCCGGACCCGTACCGCGCCCGCCCCCGGCGCCCACAAGCGTGAACTGTCCCTGGCCGCCGTCTCCTGCCAGGCCTACCACGACGGCTACTTCACCGCGTACAAGCACCTCGCACAGGAGGACGTCGACGTCGTCTTCCACCTCGGCGACTACCTCTACGAGTACGCCGTCACCGCGACCGGCGGAGCCCGTAACTACACCGACCGGACCCTGCCCGCCCTCTTCAACCGGGAGACGACCACGCTGGAGGACTACCGGCTGCGGTACGCCCTCTACAAGTCCGACCCGGACCTGCGCGCCGCCCACGCCGCGCACCCCTTCGTCGTCACCTGGGACGACCACGAGACCGAGAACAACTACGCGGGCGAGACCCCCGAGAACAGCGTGCCGCCCGAGGAGTTCCTGATCCGCCGGGCCGCCGCCTACCGGGCGTACTGGGAGAACCAGCCGCTGCGCGCCCCGCAGCGGCCCGACGGCCCGGACATGAAGCTCTACCGGCGCCTGCAGTTCGGCCGGCTCGCCCAGTTCGACATCCTCGACACCCGCCAGTACCGCAGCGACCAGGCGTACGGCGACGGCTGGCAGACCCCCGGACCCGAGTCCGAGGACCCGTCGCGCACCCTGACCGGCGCCGCCCAGGAGCGCTGGCTGATCGACGGCTGGCGCCACTCGAAGGCCACCTGGAACGTCGTCCCGCAGCAGGTCACCTTCGCCCGGCGGCGCGATGTGCCGACCGACGCCTACAAGCTGTCCATGGACTCCTGGGACGGATACCCGGCGTCCCGCGACCGCGTCCTGAGGGGCGCCGAGGCCACCGGTGTGGACAACCTCATGGTGCTGACCGGCGACGTGCACGTCGGCTACGCCTTCGACCTGAAGCGGGACTTCGACGACCCCGCCTCCCGTACGGTCGGCACCGAGATCGTCGCCACGTCCATCGCGAGCGGCAAGAACGGCTCGGAGAAGCCGGCCAACTGGGCCAATATCATGGCCGCCAACCCGCACATGAAGTTCTACAACGGGCGCCGCGGGTACGCCCTGGTCACGCTCCAGGAGCGCCAGGCACGCGCCGACTACCGCACGGTGTCCGCCGTCACCACGCCCGACGCCCCCGTGACGACGGCCGCCTCGTTCGTCACAGAGGCCGGCAACCAGGGCCTGACCCCGGCCTGAGCGCGAGGAGGCCGGCAACCAGGGCCTGACCCCGGCCTGAGTACGACGGGCGGGAGCCCCTACGACACCAGGCCGTCCACGGGGTAGCGGACGCCGATGCGCTCACGTACCGCATCGAGCGTCCGCATCACCGCGAGAGAACCGTCCAGGGGCACCAGCGGGGACTCCGTCTCGCCCGCCCGGACCGCCCGCATCACCTCGGCCGCCTCGAACTGCATGCCCGACAGGCCCTGTGGGCCCGGGCCGGAGGTGATCTCCTCCGGCTCCTGGCCCGCCCGGTGGAGCACGAAGTGCCGCGGGTAGAAGAAGCCCTCCGGGAAGTCGATCCGGCCGGCCGTCCCGATCACCGTGGCGGCCGTCGGGTGGTGCCCGACGAGCGAGCAGGACAGCAGTGCGTTGGCCCCCGACTCCCAGCCCAGCAGCATGCCGGTGTTCAGGTCCACGCCCTCCGGCGACAGCAGCGCATCGGCCTGCACCCGGTCCGGCTCGCCCAGCAGCAGCTGCGCGAACGACACCGGGTAGACCCCGAGGTCCAGCAGGGCGCCGCCGCCCAGCGCGGGATCGCGCAGCCGGTGCCCGGCGCCGAAGTCACCCGCGAAGCCGAAGTCGGCCTGCACAGTGCGGATCTCGCCGATCGCCCCGTCCCGCACCAGCTCCGTCATCCGCCGGATGACCGGGTTGCAGTACGTCCACATCGCCTCCATCAGGAAGAGGCCGCGGTCCCGGGCGAGCTTCACCAGCTCCCGGGCCTCGCGCTCGTTGATCGTGAACGCCTTCTCGCACAGCACGTGCTTCCCGGCCTCCAGGGCCAGGGCGGCCGCCTCCCGGTGCGCGGAGTGCGGCGTGGCCACGTACACCACGTCGACCTCCTCGTCGGCGACGAGCCCGGCCCAGCTCCCGTAGGCCCGAGGTATGCCGAACCGCTCCGCGAAGGCGTTGGCCGAAGCGTCCGTCCGGGAGGCCACGGCCACCACCTCCGCATCGGGCATCGCCTGCAGGTCAGCGGTGAACGTCGCCGCGATTCCACCTGTCGCCAGCACGCCCCAACGGACAGTCCTGCTCATGCACGCTCCCAAAAAGGTGTCGACCATTCCGGCTGAGCTGAGAGCATAGAGGCGGATTCAACAACTATGGAGATGAGAATGCCGGACAGCGGCCTCAGCCGGGCCCAGCGGATACCCACGACCGACACCGGGGCCACACCTCCCCGCCTCACCCCTCCACCCGGCTCCGCCGCCACCGCGGCAGCCCGGCGCACCGGAATCCTCGTCACCCTGGTCCTCGGCGGCCTGACCGCGCTGCCGCCGCTGTCCATGGACATGTACCTCCCGGCGCTCCCCGCCGTCACCGACTCGCTGCACGCACCGGCCGCGACCGTCCAGCTCACCCTGACCGCCTGCCTCACCGGCATGGCACTCGGCCAGGTCGTCGTCGGCCCGATGAGCGACCGCTGGGGCAGGCGACGCCCGCTGCTCCTCGGGATGATCGTCTACGTGTTCGCCACCGCGATCTGCGTCTTCGCGCCGACCGCCGAACTCCTCATCGGCTTCCGCCTTCTCCAGGGCCTCGCGGGCGCGGCCGGCATCGTCATCGCCCGGGCCGTCGTGCGCGACATGTACGACGGCGTGGAGATGGCCAGGTTCTTCTCGACCCTGATGCTGATCTCCGGAGTCGCACCCGTCATCGCCCCGGTCATCGGCGGACAGGTCCTGCGGATCACCGACTGGCGGGGCATCTTCGCCGTCCTGACCGTCGTCGGCGTCCTGCTCACCCTCGTCGTCTGGAAGTGGCTGCACGAGACCCTGCCGGCCGCCGAACGACACACCGGCGGCGTCGGCGACGCGCTGCGCACCATGCGCGGGCTGCTCGCCGACCGTGTCTTCAGCGGCTACATGATCGCGGGCAGCCTCGCCTTCGCCGCGCTCTTCGCGTACGTGAGCGCGTCCCCCTTCGTCATCCAGGAGATCTACGGCGCCTCGCCGCAGACCTTCAGCCTCCTCTTCGGTATCAACTCAATCGGATTGATCGCCGTGGGACAGATCAACGGCAAGATCCTCGTCGGCCGGATCAGCCTCGACAAGGCGCTCGGCTTCGGGCTCTCGGTCATCGTGCTGGCCGCGACGGCGCTGCTGCTGATGACGTCCGGGGTCTTCGGGGACGTCGGACTCGTACCGGTGGCGACCGGACTCTTCGTGCTGATGTCGGCGATGGGCCTGGCGATGCCGAACACCAACGCCCAGGCGCTGATGCGCACCAAGCACGCGGCGGGTTCCGCCTCCGCCCTGCTCGGTACGTCCTCGTTCCTGATCGGCGCGGTGGCCTCGCCGCTCGTCGGCATCGCGGGCGAGGCGACGGCCGTGCCGATGGCCGTCGTGCAGCTGGTGTGCGCGGTCGGCGCCATGGCGTGCTTCCTGGCGATGTGCCGGCCCTGGCAGCAGGTGGCCACCCGGCTCTGAGGGCCGCGTGGCGGTCAGTCCGCCCGGGGGTAGCCGATCAGGTGCAGCCGGTCCTTGTCGTCGGACCAGCGGAACAGCCCGACCCCCTCGGCGCCCTCCGCGCCGGGCATCCGCGCATTCGGTGACAGCAGTTCCGTCGACCCCGCCGAGAGCTCGGCCGTGACGGGGAAGCCGCCCCCGGCGAGCGCGTCCGCCGCGTTGCGCACGTTCGTCGCCCCGTACGCCGTTCCGTCGTCGGTCACCGATGCCAGGACGAGGGTCCTGGACCCCTCGGTGTCCTCGAAGCAGAAGCCCTTGCCGGCCTCCAGGTCGAACGCGAGGTTCCCGGCCACCAGATAGCCGCCCGACGGCGAGACGACGGCCTGCGGGTACTGACCCGGCGCGATCGCCGGCTTGTGGCACCGCACGGAGACCAGCGCCTTGCCCGTCTCCGTGTCGTGCACCGTCCACAGGTCGTGGGTCGCCGCCAGCTTCGCGCCCTTGGCCAGCCGCCACTTCGCCAGCACCACTCCGGGAGCCACGGACGTCGGGATTCCGCTCTGCGGGTCGGCGCCCTTGGGCGCCACGTTCCGGCTGAACCAGCCGCCCTGCACCCAGAACTCCCGGGCCCCGCTCACCAGCAGGCCCTTCGACGTCAGGCCGCGCACCTCGGTGAGCTGCTTGCAGGCCGCACAGCCCTTCGGGTACTTCAGCGCCTTGGCGGGAACCCTCGTGATCCTGCCCGTCGCCGGGTCGACGACCGCGCTCGTGGCCCCGCCGTTGCCGATCACGATGCCGGGGCCGGTGCCGGTGACGGTCGGAGCCGTGGCCCACGGCACGTCCACGCGCTGCCTGCCACCGTCCTCCACGGTGTACACGTCCAGCGAGACGATCCGGTCGGCGGGCGCCGGTGCCTCCTGGCCGACCTTCCCGTACGACCAGGTGACGAAGTACTCCTGGTCGTCCGTGGTGACGGTGAACAGCCTCGGGAAGTGCGCGGCCGCCGGCGGGCGCCAGGCGTCCCCGCTCCAGCCCGGCCGCCCGGTCTCCGAGTCGATCGTCCGCAGCCGGTACTCGCCCTCGGCCGTCCGCACCAGATAGGCGAGCCGGCCGGTCGTCCGGGAGATCGCGTAGTCGGGAGAGGTGTCGGTGAGTTCCCAGCCGCGCCGCGTCGTGTACGAGGCCGGTACGGTCAGCTGCGTCGCCGGGCCCGTGCTCTTCTTCACCGGCTTCTCCGGCTTGCCGTCGTCCTTCTTGCCGCCGCCCCCGCAGGTGGCCAGCAGGAGCAGCAGCGCCAGCACCAGCAGCCCGCCGACCAGAGCCAGGCGCACGACGCGCTGCCTCGTGGTCCCTCCGCCGGCCGGAGCCAGGCGTCCGAACTGCAGTCTCATGGTCCCCCCGATGAGCAATACCCGACCTGGGCCTTCGCGCGAGCAATTCCCGACGAGGGCCTTCGCGCCGGTCAGCGTAGCAACTGGTCCGTAACGCTCCGCAGTTCGGTTGCGTCCCCGTTCCGTCCCGATTCCGCACGGAGTCCCGGCCCGTTCACGTCCGCCTACAATTCCTCGGTGAACGCCACCCTCCCCACCGCGGAAGCCCTGCGCGCGGCCCTGGCCGGACTCCTCGACGGACTGCCGCCCAAGCAGGCCACCCAGGCCGTCGACCGGCTCATCGCCAACTACCGGGGAACCACTCCCACCGACACCCCGCTGCTCCGCGACCGCTCGGACGTCGCCGCGTACGCCGCGTACCGGATGCCCGCGACGTTCGAGGCCGTACGGTCCGTCCTCGACGCCCTGCGCGACGCCGCCCCGGACTGGACGCCGGCCACGCACACCGACGTCGGCGGCGGCACCGGCGCGGCCGTCTGGGCCGTCGCCGGGGCCTGGGACGGGCCGCGGACCACCGTCCTGGACTGGGCCGAGCCCGCCCTCGCACTGGGCCGCGAGCTGGCCGGAGCCTCCGGCCTCCCGGGTCTGCGCACCGCCGAGTGGCAGCGGGCCCGCATCGGGAAGGACCTGGTGCTGGACGCCACCGACCTGGTGACCGTCTCCTATGTGCTCAACGAACTCACCCCCGAGGCACGCACCGCCCTCGTCGACACCGCGGCCCGCGCGGCGCAGGCGGTCGTGATCGTCGAGGCCGGCACCCCCGACGGCTACGCCCGCGTCATCGAGGCCCGCGACCGGCTGATCGCCGCAGGGCTCACCGTCGCCGCGCCCTGCCCGCACAGCGACGCCTGCCCCATCGAGCCGGGCACGGACTGGTGCCACTTCTCGGCCCGGGTCAGCCGCTCCTCGCTGCACCGGAAGGTGAAGGGCGGCTCGCTGCCGTACGAGGACGAGAAGTTCAGCTATGTCGTCGCCACCCGCTTCACGCCCCGGCCCGTGGAGGCGCGGGTCACGCGACGGCCGCAGATCCGCAAGGGCCAGGTGCTGCTGGAGCTCTGCACCCGGGACGAGGCGCTGCAACGCGCCACGGTCACCAAGCGGCACGGCGCGCTCTACCGCGCCGCCCGGGACACCGACTGGGGCGACGCATGGCCGCCCCCTGAGGACACGCCCTAGGCCCGCAGCTCCTGGGTGCAGCACTTCACGCTGCCACCGCCCTTGAGCAGCTCGCCCAGGTCCATCGGCACCGGTTCGAAGCCGCGGTCGCGCAGCGGGTCGAACAGGCCCGTGGCGGCCTGCGGCAGCACGACGTGGAGCCCGTCGCTCACCGCGTTAAGCCCGAGAGCGGCGGCGTCCGCCTCGCCGGCGAGCAGTGCGTCCGGGAAGAGCCGCGCCAGCACGGCCCGGCTGCCCGGTGAGAAGGCACCCGGGTAGTACATGATCTCGTCGGCCGCGTCGTCGAGGACGCTCAGTGCCGTGTCCAGGTGGTAGTAGCGCGGGTCGACCAGATCGAGGCCGATCACCGGACGCCCGAAGAACTCCTGCGCCTCGTCGTGCGAGAGCGGGCTCGACCGGAAGCCGCGCCCGGCCAGGACGTACGAGGAGGTCACCGCGAAGTCGCCCTCGCCCTCGTTGACGTGGACGGGCTCGTGGATCTCGGTGTAGCCGTGGCCGCGGAACCAGTCGCGGTGGGCCGCCGCCTCCGGGAACCGTTCCTGGTACGCGAACCGGGCACCCAGCACCCGGCCGTCGATGACGGTGGCCCCGTTGGCGGCGAAGACCATGTCCGGCAGGTCCGGGTCGGGCGTGAGCAGCTCCACGGTGTGGCCGAGGGCGCGGTAGCGGCCCACCAGGTCCTCCCACTGGGTCTGCGCCAGCTGGAGGTCGACGGGCTTGGTGGGGTCCATCCACGGGTTGATGGAGTACGTCACCCTGAAGTGGGCCGGGGCACACATCAGGTAGCGGCGGGGTGTGGCTTCACGAGGCAACGAGGGCTCCTCACGAATCGTCGCGGCGGCATTGGTGGCCGCTGCGGCCGGTGCGTCGCACGGGTGTGTGCGTGAGCCCATGGTGCGCCGTCCCGGGCCGTCGGCACAGTGGACCGATCGGGTGGTTCCGTACAGCTGTGTGGCGTGTGACCGACTCGTCCCTGTTGAGGGTGGCGGGCACACCGTCCCGGCCTCCGATCACCTGAAATTCATCTGCCATTTCATGACAATCAGCATGTTATCGGTCGCTGCGGGCCATCGGTCGGCGTACCCCGCTTCAGGACTCTGGCCACCCGGAGCGCAGGATGGTGGGACCATGGGCAGGGGCAACGCTTGAGGTAAGGGGATTGATGGGCGCCGATTTCAGCCGTGCTCGCGGCTCAGAGAGCAGGTTTTCCCACTGGCTGCGCCGTCGGCCCAAACCACAGCAGGACGATGCCGACGGCAGCGTACGGGTGGCGCTGCTCCTGGCCGTGGCCGAGGCCGGGATGCCGATCGCGCCCGCCGCCCATCCGGTCGGCTACCGATGTTCGTGCGAACGTGTCGGCTGTCCCACCCCCGCCAGGCACCCGGTCTCCTTCGCCTGGCAGACGCAGTCCACGACCGACCGCGCCCAGATCGAGCGCTGGGCCCTCAGCCAGCCGCAGGCCAACTTCATCACCGCGACCGGCATGATCCACGACGTCCTCGACGTTCCGCTGTCGGCCGGTACACAGGCGCTGGAGCGGCTTCTCGCCGCCGGTATCGACGTGGGCCCGGTGGCCCGGTCCGGCGACGACCGGATGCTCTTCTTCACCGCGACGCGCGGTACGCCGGAGGACGAGGACGAGTGGTGGCCGTGCGAGCTGGACTGCCACCCGGAGACGATGGACGAGCACCCCGGACTGCGGTGGCACTGCCGCGGCAGCTATGTCCTGCTGCCGCCGGCCATGCTCCCCGGTGAGTTCGACGTCCGCTGGGTGCGGGGCCCGGAGAATCCGCTGCCGGACCCGCTGACCCTGCTGGAGACGCTGACGGAGGCGTGCGCCCGGTTCGTGGGATCCGCGGAGCAGAGCGATGTCGACCACGAGTCGGTGGCCTGGCCGATGGGCCGGTAGCCGGAGCGACCGCGGCGGGAGCAGGGTGAGGCAGGGGCCTGGGGCGAGCGAGAGCCCCAGGACCGCTCGACAGCCTTGGCACCCTTCGCCGACGCGAAGTCCCAGGACCGCTCGACCGCCTAGGAACCCTTCGCCGACGTCAGCCCCGGTACCCGGTTCAGCATGATCACCTTGCCCGTACCGGCACCCTTCTTCGGGACGTACACCAGCTGACTGGAGACCCGCTCCTTCGTGAGCGTGCTCCGTACCTCTCCGGTCATCAGCGCCGCGACGTCCGGGGACACCGCCGGACGCAGCCCCTGCGCCGCCGTCTGCCGCTCGAAGTGCTTGCTGCTGAAGAAGACCAGCGCACCGCCGTCGGCTGTTTCCAGGCCGGCCGGCGCGAACGTCCCGCTGTTCAGCGGCTGGTCGATGTACTGGTACGAGAACCCGGCCCGCCGGGTGTTCAGGCGCGCGTTGCGCCAGGCCGAGGTGGACGTTCCGGGGGCGAACACGTCCGGCGTGCCCTTCTGCAGGTACCCGGTGTACTGCGCGCCCAGGTCCTCCGGAGCCACCGCCAGTGCGGCGCTGTCCGAGGCCACGGGGGTCGCCCACCCGTCGCCGTCCTTCGCGAATTCGGGAATCCGGGTCGGGGTGGCGACCGCCAGATAGGAGGCCTTCCACCCCGCGTCGGGCCCGGACCTGACGAAGACGAACAGCCAGCGGGTGTCCTGCTTCCCGCTGTCCTGATCACGGTTGGAGTCGGTGTCCGCGACGAACCACCGCGGCCAGCCGGCCTTCTTCGGGATGACGTACTTCGCGTCGGTCAGTTCCAGCGGCCGGTGGTTCGCGTTGCCGTCGGGGTTGTTCTTGTGCCTTGCCCGCAGCCCCGCCTGGTTGATCGCGCCGAGCGGACCGGTGACCTGGTCCGCGTCCAGCGCGGGGTCATAGGCCTTGTCCGCCGCGTTGTACGCGGCGGTGAAGTCGGCCAGGGCCTGCGCGGCCTCAGACCGCGTCGCCGCCCGGACGACTTCCAGCTCGCCGTGCACCGTCACGCACCCGCTCGCCGTCATGCTCAGCACCGTCGCTGTCGCGAGCCCCGTCGCCAGCCGAACCGGCCTCAGGCTTCTCATCCGTTGCTTTCCGCGCCTTCTGATCCGTCGCACCCGCTGCGGGGCCCTCTGACCGTCCGAACCCTACCGGGGAGAGGAACAGCGCGAGTGTGGGGATCAGATAGAGCGCCCACACCGTGATCTGGAGAACGGTCGGATCGGGCTGGAAGTTGAACGTGCCCTTCAGCAGCGTGCCGTACCAGCTGTCGGGCGGAATCGTGGCGCTGATGTCGAACGCCCGGTTCCGCAGTCCGCCGAGGAACTCGGCCTCCTGCAGGTCATGGACGCCGTACGCGAGCACACCCGCCGCGACGACGACCAGCATGCCGCCGGTCCACGTGAAGAACTTCGCCAGGTTGATCTTCAACGCGCCCCGGTAGAACAGCCACCCCAGCACGACGGCCGTGGCGATGCCCAGCACCGCGCCGATCATCGGATGCCAGCCGTCGTCCGCCGCGTGCACCGCACGCCACACGAAGAGCGAGGTCTCCAGACCCTCACGGCCCACCGCGAGCAGCGCCGTGGCGACCAGGGCGCCGGTACCCATCGCGAGCGCCGCGTCGAGCTTCCCGTGCAGCTCCGACTTCAGGTGCCGCGCGGTACGGCGCATCCAGAAGACCATCCAGGTGACCAGGCCGACCGAGACGATGGACAGCGAACCGCCCAGCGCCTCCTGGGCCTTGAACGTCATCTCCTGCGAACCGAATTCGAGGCCGGCGCCGAAGGCCAGGCTGACGACGACGGCGATGGCGACACCGATCCAGATCGGCAGCAGCTTGTGCCTGTTGCCGGTCTTCACCAGGTACGCGATGAGAATGCAGACGACCAGGCTGGCTTCGAGGCCCTCGCGCAGGCCGATCAGGAAGTTACTGAACACGTTTCGGTTCCCTTTCCGCTTCGAGTCCCGTTACGAGAACAGCGCCCGGCCCCACCAGTCGTCCTTGTCGCGGACGCCCGGCGGGACGGCGAAGTGCGCCGAACCCACGTGCTGGATGTACTCGTTGAGTGCGTCGTGTGCCGCCAGGCGCCGCTGCAGCGGTACGAACGCCGTGCGGGTGTCGCGCTGGTAGGCGAGGAAGAACAGTCCGGCGTCGAGCCGGCCCAGGCCGTCCGTGCCGTCGGTGAAGGAGTAGCCGCGCCGCAGGATCGTCGCCCCGTCATTGGTGTCGGGGTGTGCCAGCCGTACATGCGCGGTCGGCAGCATCGCCTTCAGGAACGGCTCGTCGCGCTCCTTCGCCCTGCCGACCGGGGCGCCCTCGCCCTTGTCGCGGCCGAAGACGTCCTCCTGCTCCTGCAGCCCGGTCCGGTCCCACGTCTCGATGTGCATCCGGATGCGCCGGGCCACCAGGTAGGAACCGCCGGTCATCCAGTCGGCCCTGTCCTTCTCGCCGACCCACACGTGCTGGTCGAGGGCGGCGGTGTCGGTGCCGGAGATGTTCCGGGTGCCGTCCTTGAAGCCCATCATGTTGCGCGGGGTCTGGGCGTCGGGCGTCGTCGAGGACGTCTTGCCGAAGCCCAGCTGCGACCAGCGGATCGCGGTGCGGCCCATGCCGATCCTGGCGAGGTTGCGGATGGCGTGCACCGCCACCTGCGGGTCGTCCGCACACGCCTGGACGCACAGGTCGCCGCCGCTGCGGGCCCGGTCGAGGTTGTCGCCCGGGAACTTCGGCAGCTCGACGAGCGCGTCCGGACGCCTGTCCTCCAGGCCGAACCGTCCCTTGGCGAACAGCGAGGGGCCGAAGCCGATCGTCAGCGTCAGCCGGGACGGCTTGAGCCCCAGGGCCTCGCCGGTGTCGTCCGGCGGCGCCTCGGCCGGGCCCCCGTAGGCGCCGTCACCGACCGCGTGACCTGCCGTCATCCGCTCGGCCGCCCGGGTCCACTCCTTGAGCAGCGCGACCAGTTCGGCCCGGTCCTTCGTCGTCACGTCGAACGCGGCGAAGTGCAGCCGGTCCTGGACGGCCGTGGCGATCCCCGCCTGGTGCGCACCGTGGAACGGCACCGCCGCACCGCTGTCCGCGGCCGTCACGGCGGTGTCCCCGGAACGCACCGCGGCCACGGCGCCGCCCGCCACGGCCGCGCCGAGCGCGAGCCCGGCACCGCCCCAGCCGAGCAGGGCGCGGCGCGAGGGGGCGCCCGCGGGTTCCTGCTGGTTCTCGCCGGTCTGCTCGGTCATGCCCACAACCTCTTTCCGGCCGGTTACTTCGTCACCGCGGCGGCGAGCCGCGACAGGGGCTCGGCCAGCGCGTTGACCGCGTCCGACAGCTCCTTGCGGTCCGCCTTGCTGACCTTCTCGTACGACGTGAACTCGTAGGAGCTCTTGTCCGTGCGGTACTTGTCCAGCAGCGTGTTCAGCGCCGCGAACCGCTTGTCCAGGGTGGAGGTCAGTGCGGCGTCGTTCTTCGCGGCGATCGTCTTCAGCAGCTCGTAGGACTTCTCCGCGCCCTCGACGTTGGCCTTGAAGTCGACCAGGTCGGTGTGGCTGTAGCGCTCCTCCTCGCCGGTGACCTTGCCGGTCGCGACCTCGTCGAGGAGCTCCTTGGCGCCGTTGGCCATCGAGGTCGGGGTGATCTCCGCCGTTCCGACGCGCTTCTGCCAGTCGAGCAGGTCCTTGTGGAGGGTCGGCGCGAGGGCCTTCTCCTCGGCGCCCAGCTTCTTGTCCTGCCACAGCGCCTTCTCCAGACGGTGCCAGCCGGTCCACTTCTGGCCGTCCTCCAGGCCGTCCTCGCGGACGTCGACCTTCGGGTCGATGTCGCCGAACGACTCGGCGACCGGCTCGGTGCGCTCCCAGCCGATACGGGAGTCGGCGTACGCCTTCTTCGCGGCCTCGATGTCACCGGCGGCGACGGCGTCCGTGAAGACCTTGACCTTCGGCAGCGTCTCGTCGGCCTGCGCCTGGACGTAGGTGCGGTAGGCGGCGACGGCCTTGTCCATCTCCGGGCTGCGCTCGGCCGCCTTGCCGCCGCTCACCTCGATCTTCTGCCGGATGCCGTGGCCCTTCATGCCGGGCTTGCAGGCGATCTCGTACGAACCGGCCTTGATCTCGGCGGTGATGGTGGCCTTGGTGCCCGGGCCGATGTTCTCGCGCTCGGCGACGATGCGGTCGTCCGGGAACAGGACGTAGACCTCGGTGACCTTGGAACCCTTGTTCTCCACGGCCAGCTCGACGTGGCCGGCCGGCAGCTTCGTCTTCGAGACGTCGCAGGAGTCGTCCTTGGCGACGACCTGGACGGCACCCTCGCCCTTGCCGTCGCTCTTCTCGGCGCAGCCCGTGACAGCGGTCAGGGCGGCCACGGTGGCGGCAGCGGTGACGACGGAGAGACGAACGGCTTGCATGAGGGCTCCACTTGGGGACGTAGGAGAAGGCAGAAAGGGCTGGACAAAGGTGGGTGAGGCGGACCTAACTTAACCGAGGCTTACCTGACCGATACCCACCCGTGCAGTGATTCAGCTCTCACTGGGGACGCACAAGAACGGAAGCATCACAGCCGACCCATGAGCGAGCCTTCAGAAGGTCAAGCGGTGGTCAAGAAGCCCGTTCCGGAACGACGAGGGGCACCCCGGTCCGCGGATGAGGGAACACCTCGACCGGCTGCCGGTAGACGCCGCTGAGCAAGGCACTGGTGAACACCTCGCCCGGCGGACCCGCCACCGCGATCCGCCCGTCGTGCAGCACGGCGGCCCGGTCCGCGTACGCGGCCGCGAGGCCCAGATCGTGCAGGACGACGACGACCGCGTCCCCGGCGGCGGCCCGCTCCCGGCAGATCCGCAGCACCAGTTCCTGGTGGCGCAGGTCGAGCGCGGCGGTCGGCTCGTCGAGCAGCAGCAGCGGGGCGCGCTGCGCAAGCACCCGGGCCAGCGCCACCCGGGCCCGCTCGCCGCCGGACAGCGCGGAGAAGGGGCGGGCGGCGAACCGGGTCACCTCGGTGGCCGCCATCGCGGTACGGACCGCCGGATCGTCCTCGTCAGCCCTGTCCGTCCCGGCCCAGGGCGCCCGCCCCATCCGTACGACGTCCTGGACCGGGAACGGGAAGGACAGCGCGGCGGACTGCGGCAGCACGGCCCGGCGCAGCGCCAGCTCGGCCGCGGACCAGTCGGTGACCGGCCGCCCGCAGACGCGTACCTCCCCGTCCTCTGGGGGCAGATCGGCGGCCAGCGCGGCCAGCAGCGTCGACTTGCCGGCCCCGTTCGGTCCGACCAGCGCCAGCACCTCGCCCGCGTGCGCCGTCAGGTCGATGGAGTCGAGCACCGGCCGTCCGCCCAGGCTTACCCGCAGCCCGCGCGCCTCGGCGACCGGGTCGCCGGGGGAGACGGGTACGGGCAGTTGCCGGCCCCGTACCGCGAAGAGGTTCCGCAGCGTCCTCATGCCCAACCACCTTGCTTGCGACGGGTCCTGCGCAGCAGCCAGAAGAAGAACGGGCTGCCGAAGAGCGCGGTCAGCACACCGAGCGGCAACTCGGCCGGATCGGCGACCGTACGGGCCGCGAGATCACCCGCGACCAGCACCAGCGCACCGCCGAGCGCGCTGCCGGGCACGAGGAAGCGGTGCCCGGGCCCGTTCGCCATCCGCAGCAGGTGCGGCACCAGCAGCCCGACGAACGAGATGATCCCGGCGACCGCCACCGCGGCGGCGGTCAGCAGCGCCACGACGAGCACCAGCACCATGCGGAGCCGCTCGACGTCGACCCCGAGGTGCCGGGCCGGCCGCTCGCCGAGCGCCAGCAGGTCCAGCTTCCGGGCGTAGAAGGGGGCGAGGGCGAGGCCGAGCACCGCGCACGGCAGCACGGCCAGCACCTTCGGCCAGGTGGCCTGGGCCAGTGAACCGAGCTGCCAGAAGGTGATCTGGGTGATCTGCGCGTTGTCGGCGAAGAAGATGAACAGGCCGATCAGGGCGCCCGCGAAGGCGTTGACGGCGATGCCCGTGAGGATCAGCGTCACGACCTCCGTCCGGCCGCCCGACCGCGACAGCGCGTACACCAGCAGCACGGTCAGCAGGCCGGCGGCGAACGCGCAGACGGTGATCGTCCAGTTGCCGAGGAAGGTCAGCCCGAGCGCGATCGAGGCGACCGCGCCGACCGCGGCCCCCGCGGAGATGCCGATGACGCCCGGCTCGGCGAGCGGATTGCCGAACACGCCCTGCATCAGGGCCCCCGCGCAGCCGAGCGAGGCGCCGACCAGCAGCGCGAGGACGACCCTCGGCAGCCGTACGTTCCACAGGACGCTCTCGCCGACCCGGTCCAGGGCATGACCGCCGAGCCCGATGCGGTGCTGGGCGGAGGCGAGGACGTCGCCGAGCGGGATGCTGTACGCGCCGAGTCCGGCGGACAGCAGGCAGCACAGGAGCAGGGCGGCGAGCAGCCCGGCGGTCAGCGTGACAGCTGTGGAGCGGCGGGCCGGGGGGACCGCCGGCCGGGCGGATGCCTCGTGTGCGGTGGTCATCCGGCCGTACCGCCCTCGGGGTGGAGCTGGGCGATCAGTTCGCTCAGCACCCGGTCCGTGCGCGGCCCGTAGTTCAGCAGCACCCCGTCGTCGATCGAGACGATCCGCCGGTCCAGGCCCGCCGGGGTCTCGGCGATGCCCGGAATCCTCACCAGCCCGTCGACACCGCCGACCGATTCGAGCCCTTTCGTCATCACGAGGATCGCGTCGGGCGCCGCCTTGGCCAGCGCCTCGCTGGTGATGGCGGTGAAGTCCTTCTTCAGTCCGGACGCCTTGCCCGCGTCGACGGCGCCCGCCGCCTCCAGCAGCGAACTCGCCCCGGACTCCCGGCCGCCCAGCAGGTAGACGGAGGCGGAGCCGCGCAGATAGAGGAAGGCGACGCGCGGCTTCTGTGCCCCGTCGGCCGGTGCGGGTACGGACTCGCGGACCGCGTCGATGCGGTCCTGGGTGCGCTTCTCGAGCTCGTCGCCGGAGCCCGGCACGCCGAGGGCGGCGGCCACCGCGTCGATCCGGCGGCCCACGTCGGCGAGTTCCCTGGCGGGTTCGACGACCACGAGCGGAATCCCGGCGTCGCGGATCTGGCCGATGGCCTCGGCCGGTCCCGTCGTGGTCTCGGCGAGCACGAGGGTGGGCCGCAGGGACAGGACGCTCTCCGCCGAGACGTCATGGGCGCGGGTCACCACGGGGAGCTCCGCGGCCTGTTCGAAGGTGGCGGTGATGTCGCGGGCCACGACCTGCTTGCCGAGGCCGAGGGTGAAGACGATCTCGCTCAGGCCACCGGTCAGCGGCACGATCCTGTCCGCCGAGGTGACCGTGGTGCGCTCGCCGTCCGCCGAGGTGACGGTGACGGGCAGCCGGGGTGCCGGTGTCGTGGTCAGTGGCTCGATCCGGTCAGCCGCCGGAGCCGTGGAGGCCCCGGCGCCCGCGGCCTTCGCCGCGGGAGTCCCCGTACTGCCGCAGCCGGCCAGCGCCAGGGCCGTCGCCAGGGCGATGACGGCCGTGGCGACGCCGGCGCGCCTGCGCCTCGGTTGGGCGGCGCCCCGTCCCGGCGGGGCGAAGTCCTGATGGAAGCGCACTGGGGCACCGTCCTGTCGTTCTGCGGCGTGCAGTTGGTAGGGGATTGCGAGAAATGTGACGGAAAGGGGTACCGGCACAGGATGCACATACCTTAGGTTAGCCTTACCTCACTTTCTAGACCTCGGAGGGGTCCTCATGCCCTCGTTCAGACCTGCCCGCGCGCTCGCCGTCGCGCTTCTCGCGGTCCTGCCGGCAGCGCTGCTTCCGGCCACCGGCGCCGGGGCGGCGGACCGCACGGTGCAGGGCGGGCGGCTGGACTGGGGCATCAAGTCCTCCTTCCAGAGTTACGTCACCGGCCCGATCGCCCAGGGCAGTTGGGGCCTGGCCGGGGGCGCCGCAACGGTCGGCGACAGCCGGTTCCGCTTCCACTCCGCGACCGGCTCCTACGATCCGGCGAGCGGCGCGTTCCGGGCAGGCTTCTCGGGCGGCGTCCACTTCACCGGCCACAAGAAGTCCGACGGCTCCCACGAACTCGACCTCACCATCAGCCGCCCCACGGTCCGGATCCAGGGCGGCGGCGGCACGGTGTACGCGGACATGGTCAGCAAGGACCGGGGGAGCGGCCGTGTCACCTCCGCCACCCAGGTCCCGCTGGCCACGCTCGGTCTGTCCGGGATCGACATGAAGGGCGGCAGCACTCCGGTCGCGCTCAACAACATCCCGGCGACGCTCACTTCACAGGGCGCCAAGGCCTTCGCCGGCTACTACACCGCCGGCACCCCCCTGGACCCGGTCAGCCTGTCCGTGGACACCTCGGCCCCCGCGAAGAAGCCCGCCGCGTCGAAGACCCCCGAGAAGCCGGCGAGCGGCGCGAAACCGAAGGCCACCGCAGGCCGCTTCGAGGACGCCGCCGTCGACTGGGGGGTGCGCCGCACCTTCCGTGAGTACGTCACCGGCTCGATCGGCCAGGGGAAGTGGACCCTGGCCGGAGGCGCCCAGGACGGCGGGGCGCTCTTCCGCTTCCCGAAGGGCACGGGCACGTACGACCCGAAGAAGCAGGCACTGGCGGCGGGCTTCGCGGGCAGCGTCCGCTTCACCGGGGCCGGCGGCCTCGATCTGACGCTCTCCCGGTTCGCGGTACGGCTTGACGCGGGCAAGGGCACGCTCCGCGCCGATGTCCGCAGCGACGGCGCCACCCGCAAGGCCGTTCCCCTGGTCACGTTCACGGCGAAGGACTTCGCCCCGAAGGACGGCCTCGCGGTCCTCACGGAGGCCCCCGCCACCCTGACCGTCGACGGCGCCAAGGCGTTCAACTCCCTCTACACGGCGGGCACCGCGATGGACCCGGTCTCGCTCGCCGTGGCGGTCACGACCACCGCGAAGCTGCCTGCGCTCCCCGACCTGGGCAGCGAGGCCGCGCCCTCGGCGCAGCCGTCCGGCACCCCCGCGCCGAAGGCCCCCGCGACCGCCGCCCGCGTGGCGGACGAGGACTCCCGCACCGGGCTGTACCTGGTCCTCGGCGGCGTCGGCGTACTCGCCGCGGCCGGGGCCGGCGTGCTCGTTCTCGTACGCCGCAACCGCTCCACGACGGACACCCCTTCCTGACCCCCGCGTTCCCACC
>NZ_JAELVH010000430.1 GCF_019399235.1 Streptomyces poriferorum
CGCGCTTTCCCTTTCCAGCGAGGTCAACTCTACCAGAGACTTTCGGTCCTGATTCCCACCCCCCGGCCCAAGCTGACGCCCCATCATTTCCACCTCCCGCGGCACATGGAGGGGACCTCTGCGTGCCCTCCCGTACCTGGCTGCGGCGTCCCGCACGGATGGTGTGTGTCCCTGGATGGCCCAGATCCGGACCTCATTAGGGGTGACCGCAGTCCGCTGGTGCGGTGATCAGGCGGCAGAACCGGGCGAGTACCACGTGGAGTGGACGGTCGACGAGGACACCGCATGGGGGCGGAACGCGAAGCCGGCTGCCGACACCGGGCCAGGAGTCCGGCCCGGCCGGCACGGTGTGGTCCTGCGCGGGCGGTTGAACCTCACCGTGGACGGGACGGCCGTGATGGACCTCGACGGCACACAGATCCTGCTGGACCTCGCCGCCCCGTTGCCCGAAGGTGTTGCGGGCACATGGGTCGAGCTCTTCCTCGAGCGCGAGAAGGTCGCCCTGCACCCCTTCCTGCTCTGACCGGAGAGTGGATCAGACAGACGGGTCAGACAGGCAGGCGCCGGAAGATCCGTTCCGAGGGCCGATCGGAGCAGCGTCCAGAAGACTCGGCGCAGAGGAGGCAGGCAGGCAGAAGCCCTCATTGCTCGTACTGCGGAAGAATCGCCGGGTGCCTGTATCCATCGACCGCAGCCGGTCCCTCGAGGAACTCGAAGGTGATCGCCGGCCGGCGCCCCCGGCTGATGCCACGTATCTCATGACGACAGTGCATGCCCTGCGAAGCAGGCCTGTCGGATCACTGACCGTTGAGGACCTGCGCCTCCTGATCGGGCAGGACGTTGGGCTGCCGGTGCTTCTTGTGCTCGCAGTGGAGGTGCTCCGTGACAACCCGCTGGCCGGGGGCGACATGTACGAGGGTGACCTGCTGCGCGCGGTCCTGACCAGGAGCCCAGCTGTCTGGAACACGTACCCGGACCTGGCGAGGCGACTGACCCTCATGGTCGGCGGCCTCCCCGGCCTCTCGCCGGACCTGGTGAACACGGTCGAGCGATTCGTGGGATCCGTCCAGAGTTCCTGACGGGCGCAGACGCCTGTCGTCCATTACGAGGCTGCCCGCCGAGGATGCCGCGGTCCTGGCCGTGGAGCCGGGCCACCGCGGGTACGCAGGCTGCACGGCCTGACGCGCGGCCGTGGTCCGCCAGGACCTTCCTTCTGGAAGCAGAAGTGACGGCACTCGTCCCCGGCAAGCTACTGAATGCTCCAGCGATGCGGATGTTCAGCATCGCTGGGGCAGGCGAATACGTTGAGCTCACCCCAGCGGCCGACGACGACCTGGGTGGGAGTAGCGCTCCGGTGAGTGGGCTGGGCCCGGTCCTCCAGCGGCCTCCAGCTGCCGCTCCCGCCGTCCCACTCGGAGCTGTCGATGGTCAGGAGCAGGCTCATCGGTGTCGTGCAGGCCAGGCAGTCCATCGGGTACGGATCGGTCGCATGCCAGGAGGCGAAGCCACCCACGCGCCAGCCGGGCGGAATGGACAGGTCGTACTGGTAGCCGAGCGGCTCTGCCGTCGTTCCGTCCGCAGACTGCTCGGCAGCTCCCTCAAGTGCTTCCTCCCAGGCGTCGATCCGGGAACACAGCTCGTCGGGCAGAAGTCCGGCGTACGGATAGGTGACCAGCTGCTCCGGGTGCAGCAAGCACGGCTCGGGCAGGAAGCCGTCGGACCCCACGACCAGCGGCTGCGGCGGCGCCGTCAGTACCTCGCCGACCTCCCACGACCGTCGCCAGCGCAGGTGCAGCTCCAGGTCGTACCTGCCCGGGCCGTGTGCGTTGAAGGGGCACCAGAACACCTGGAGCAGGTCGCAGTCGCCCGGGCCCGCCGGAAGATCGGGCACATCCCGCCGGTACAGCTGCGCAAGGCCGACCATCGGCAGCAGGTCCGGCTCGGCCGCCCCCGCGATCCGGCGATCCCGGCGCAGCTCGCCCAGGAGCTCTCGTTCCTCGTCCGTCGGACCGGGGTCCGGTTCACGGGCCCATGCCGAAGCCAGAACCTGTCGATAGCGGCGGATGTCGGCAGGCCGAAGCCCACGCCCGCGGGCGTGGGCCTCACTGCAAGCAGGCCAGGGCTCGCCCGCCGGCCACAGCATGGGTCCGCCCACGGAGCTGGCCGACGGATCCGGTGCGCCCGGGCGCGGGTGGAGCCGAGTTGTCGTCCCCCGAAAGCCGGCCAACTCCGGGAAGAGCGCCTCGACATCGAGAGGTCGCGAAGGCGTGGTCCTCGTCATGAGAGCGACATTAGACAGCCGGCCTACTCGCCCGAGCCCCCACCCACGCGAGCCAGCACATCGTCGGCCAACTCCGTCGTTGTCAGCTCGCCGTCCAGGAACACGGTGTCGCTGGGGAGCGTGCTCATCGCGGCCGTGCACGACTCGATCCTGGACTTGCACCATTGCCGGACCCGTTCATCCTGTTCGGGACTGTCCGGCGTGACATACCCCGCGTTGATCAGGGTCATCGGTACGAGTACCGGCTTCCGGTACTCCTCGACGAGACCCACCGCCAGGTGCACGACCTGCCTTCGCCACAACCGCAGATCCTGGAAGTCGCCGGTGGGGACCTCCACGATCTCGCGCAGCACGTAGCCGACCGTCTCAGGGTCATAGACCAGCGCCTCGGGCCAACGCCGACGCAGCTCTTCGACGAGCGTGGTCTTCCCGCTGCCGAACGCACCGTTCACCCGGACAATGACACGCGTCTCCCCGTCGCTGAGGTCCTCGTCGGGCACAACCGTCATCGGAGCAACACACCGGCGGGGTGCGCCGGAACGGATCCTGCAATCAGCCGAGGCGGGCGGCAATGGTTCGAGCGCACGCCAGGGACTCGGTATGCGTCGTGTCCACCTCCAGGTCGTAGATCACCCCTTCGTGAACCGCATCCGCCTGCGACGCCGCCATCCCCTGAGTGCGATCTCCACGTGCGACCTCACGCCCCGCCGCGACCGCGCTGTCGCACCTGACGCCGACCCACAACACGGGCAGTCCGCCCAGCGCCCTCTGCCAACGCTGCTGGGACGCGGCTCCGCCGAGGAAGACGTCATCGATGACCACCCTCGCGCCTGCACGGACCATCGCCACCACGCCACTCATCCAGGCCGCCTCCAACGCCCGGAACTCCGCCCCGATGTTCACCGCCCCGTCCGCCGCGAACACGATCCCCTCGTCCGACGCCTGCATCCTCGCGGGCATCGCGTCGACGAAGGAGTCGCATCCGAACGCCAGCCACGGAACGGGCAGTACGTCCTGCAGACACCGCACGATCCCGGACTTCCCGGAGCTGGAACCACCGTTGAGAATGATCATCTGAGTCGTCACCGAGCCACAGTAGATCGCTGTCCACACGGGATGAAACGGATATCGGCGCACGCTGCACAGCGAGCTCGTCACGCGTTCCTGTGACCTCAGGATCTGCACCGCTGCCCCGCTGCCCCGCCGCCTGCTCGCTCGCGATACTCCGACCATGGACAGCTACGAGGGCAAGGCGACGCTTGAGTGGTGGGCAAACCCATCGACGTGTCTGAGCAGTATTCCTGTAAGGGTCGCGGCCCACTCTGTCGGAAAAAACTGGACGTGCGAGGCGACTCCCGAGCCTCCCCTGACCGCGGAGGACAGAGAGAGCTTCCGCTTCCTGAGGCAACGCGATCCGCACTTCACCCTGCGCCTTCACCATGCGAGCGTGCTGCTGGTCAATGTCGTCGAAACAGGAACTGAGGGACGGCTCATCCTCACCGCAGCCTAGACAGACACTGCGGAGCCGCTGGTGTGGGCGTCTTACGTTCGTTGAGCAGGCCGAGGGCGCACGTTCCGGTACGGGAGACGGACGCCTGCTTCGCGCCGGGTCCTGGAGGCCGTAGCCGTTGCGCTCGCCGGCCGGGCCGGAGCCCGACCGGCCGTCATGCTGGACAGCACGGTCAGCCGTACGACGCGGCTGCGGCTGNGGCTGCGGCTGCGGCTGCGGCTGCGGCTGCGGCTGACGATTCCTGACGCCTCCTGGGAGATGCCCAAGTTGCTCGGAGTCATTGATCCCGCGACCCGCCGCGGGCAGCATTGCGGGGCTGTGGTGATCGACTGCGAGACCCGCCGCTCGGGCTGCCGCCAGGGCGGGACGCCGGGACCCGGCCACATGACTGCGTGAGCACCTGGAATCGAGGTGGTCTCCGAGACCGTGCGGGCTCCTACGCTGAAGGAGCCCGCACCGGGCCCCGCAGCCAGCCCAGGTCCCTGACCGCTCCACGTGTGGCAGAACCTCGGCACCGCGGTGGAACAAGTCGTGAGTCAGCACACCGGATGCATGCGGCCACCCAGCTCCGATACCGGTGACCTACCGGACCTGCAACCACCGCAAGCACAGAAGAGGTCGCCGTTCGAAGCCCGTATCCGCGAGCGTCACGCCCTCGTCCACGGGCTCCTCGTCCAGGGCCACGGCATCCGGGAGATCACCCGCGAACTACACATGGACGGGAACACGGCCCGGCGATGCGCCCGCACGGCAATCCCGGAGCAGTTGCTTGGCGGCCGACGGCAACCACGACCCAGCCAGCTCGATCCTTACAAGTCCCTGCCGCGGATGGTCACGCTCCCGGGGCTCGTCACCGTGCACCTCAACCACCAGGGGCGTGATCCCTGTCCGACCCCGCACATGGGCTGTCGCCGCGAAACAGGGAGCCAAAGGGTGGAAGCGGCATGTCGTTGACGTGGCTGGATACGGAGGGCGGCCCCTTCATCGTGGTTCCGCGCACCGCGCTGCCGTACTGGTCGGGAACAGAGGGCGACTACGACCGGGCCTGCGAGGTGACGTATTTCGTGGGGGCCCTCGAACTGTCCGACGGATCCGAGGCGCTCGTCCTCGGGGACGAACCTCTCTCCACCGCCTACTTTCCCGAGCATCGAGTCCTTGTCCGCCGGCACTACGCGGAGAGCGGGGAAGGTGTCACCGACATCGTCCGGGCTGGTCTTCCCACCGCGGAGTGGACGGAAGGACCTGTACTCAGCACCACGGGCGAGCTTGTTATGATCGACGCCGCCTACTTCGGCACCGAGGTCGGGACGCTCACAGGCAGCGCCACCCTCGACCTCGCCGCCGGCCGCTACCGAGTGGACTCGGCAAGCATCGAGCCGAACAACCTGACGTCCTTTCGCGTCCATCGATTTGTCGGGTTGGACTGACCCGACGTTCGTGAAGATCCTGGCGGAGTCGCTGCCGAGCGTCACTGAAGCAGGACCATTTTGCGTAGGGGTTCGAATCCGGCTCGACCGTAGAGCTGTCTGAGCTCCAGTCCAGGGTGAGTCCGGGCAGTTGGCTGGCGTCGACGGCGTCGGTCCAGGTGGGGAGCGTGACACCGAGGCGGTCGTGGAGTATCTCGCCGAAGGCGCGGACGTGTCCGGCAGCCGTGGCCAGTTCGGGGCAGCGGGTCGAGACGTCCTTCAGGCCGGCCCGGTCCTCCTCGGTCAGGGCCGTGGGGTGTCGGATGTCGGGTGAGCCAGCCGGTCACCTTCCGTACCGTCGGTGGCCGTGGCGGTGCGGCGGACGGAGCTCCGCGCAAGGTGGCAATGTGGGCTTGGAACCATGCCGCAGGTGACGGGGGCCTGCTCGGCGATCAGCTCGCCCTGGAATCGGGTGACGCTGGTGCATCCCTCGGCGAATCGCCGCGCCAGGTAGGGCTCGTAGGGGTCCAGCCTGCTGGACCGAGGCCGGTTGTCGGGGATGGTGTCCTGCCGGCGTACGGCGTTCGCGTACCGGAGCACGGTGTTGAGCTCCAGCCCAGGCGCCGGGCGATCGCCCGGCGTGGCCGACCCTGGGTGAGCATCTAGTCGTCCGCGGCTTCGCCGAGATCCTCTCCACCCGCACCGGCCAGCATCTGAAGGACTGGGGCGTCAGTCATTGGAACTCCGGCCCCAGTCGAAGGGCAGGTCAACCACATCGAGATGGTCAAACGCCAAATGGTCGGCCGCGCCGAACTCCCGCTCCCCCGCCAACAGGTGCTCCTCACCGCCGCCCGCTGACGGCATTGATCAGGCAGGACGAAGGCGTCGAAGTACATACTCGGACGGCCAACAGAGTGCTCGCACAACAGCGTTGGTGACGACGAAATACCCCGGGCTCACCCAACCCTCCTCCTTGCTCACGAGCCCCGGCCCGTCCTCGCGGTAGTAGCGACGTAGCAGGCGGCGGCGCAATGGAGTCCCAGCCGCCAACAGAACGGGAGCGACGACGACTGCACCAACCGTCGCGGCAAGCCGGACCGCCTGCACCCCGACCACATTCTCCATCCGCATCGCTCCAGTCTGCCGACCAGAAGAGACTCGTTCACCGCTCTCACGGAATGTGTGCCAGAACCCCGCTGTCGTGGAGAAAGCCACCCCAGCCCTCAGGAAACTGCGCTGCGCGTAATCGCTAACAGCGGCGAGCGCACTGAGCGCTGCGGCGCATCTCTACAGGTGTCCAGGCTTGCCGTTGGCGATGAACAGCATCAGTGCCTGCTCCAGCAGCTCCAGGAACTGGCGCAGGTCATCGGCCACCCGGTCGAGCTCAGGTTCGTCCAGCGATGCCGTTCGCGTCCGGTACACCGCACCGGTTGGGCCGGCCACATAGGACAAGCCGCCCCCGTTCGAGCCAATCGTCGCGGTCGGCCGGCCGCACCTCATTCGCGCCCGGGTGAAACCCGTGCTGGCGCTCGAAGCCCTCGGTCATCGCATTCAGGGCCGCTGAGATCCTGCTCAACCATGAAGCCAGCCAGTCAGGCGGAAGCGAACGGTCACTCATGGGGGCCGATCATGGCATGCGCCAGGGGCACCCTGCGGGTGCCCAGCAATTCAGTTGGCCACGGTCAAGCCAGCTGCCACCGAGTAGGTCTCAGGGCCGGCGCCGAACCTGCGTGGATGGGGATCGTCCGCGCTCGCCCTTGACCAGTCCAGCTCACCATCCGCTGGCTGAGGGTCCTGTAAACGCAGAAAAGCCCCGTGCCGTGC
>NZ_JAELVH010000431.1 GCF_019399235.1 Streptomyces poriferorum
GTGTCGCTGATCCGGATGAGGATGGCGATCAGCGCCCAGTTGGCCAGAACGGACGAACCACCGTACGCGAGGAACGGCATGGTCATACCGCTCAGCGGGATGAGGCCCATGACACCGCCGGCGACCACGAAGACCTGGATCGCGAAGGCGCCGGAGAGACCGATCGCCAGGAGCTTGCCGAAGGGGTCACGGGCGGCGAGAGCCGTGCGGACGCCCCGCTCGACAATCAGACCGTAGATCAGCAGGACGGCCATCATTCCGGCCAGTCCCAGTTCCTCGCCGACGGTGGAGAGGATGAAGTCCGCGTTGGCGGCGAACATGATCAGGTCCGAGTGGCCCTGGCCCAGTCCGGTGCCGAGCGTGCCGCCGGAACCGAAGGACATGAGGGACTGGGCGATCTGGTCGCTCTGATCCATCGTGGCCTTGGCGAACGGGTCGAGCCAGGCGTTCACCCGCTCCTGCACGTGATGCTCGAAGGACGCCACACCCACCGCACCGGCTGCCGACATCAGCAGACCGAAGACGATCCAGCTGGTCCGCTCGGTGGCGACGTACAGCATGACGACGAACAGACCGAAGAAGAGCAGGGACGTGCCGAGGTCGGTCTCGAACACGAGGATCAGGATCGACAGGGCCCAGATCGTGATGATCGGACCGAGGTCACGTCCGCGCGGCAGGTACATCCCCATGAAGCGGCGGCTGGCCAGCGCCAGGGCGTCCCGCTTCACCATGAGATAGCCGGAGAAGAAGATCGCGATGAGGATCTTGGCGAACTCACCCGGCTGGATCGAGAACGGGCCGAGGCTGATCCAGATCTTCGCGCCGTTCACCGCCGGGAAGAACATCGGGATGACCAGCAGGACCAGCGCCGCGGCCATCGAGATGTACGTGTAGCGCTGGAGGATCCGGTGATCCTTGAGGATCACCAGCACCGCGACGAAGAGAGCGACGCCGATCGCCGAGTACAGGAGCTGCTTGGGGGCGTCCGGGCTGTACGCCCCGTACAGGTACTCCGCGCGCTGGATCAGTCGTGGCGACTGGTCCAGCCGCCAGATCAGCACCAGGCCCAGGCCGTTGAGCAGGGTGGCCAGTGGCAGCAGCAGCGGGTCCGCGTACGGAGCGAACTTGCGCACCACGAGGTGGGCGACGCCGCCGAGCAGGATGAGTCCTGCTCCGTAACCGAACATGCCGGACGGGAGGCTCCCGTCCATGGCGAGGCCCACGTTGGCGTAGGCGAACACCGAGATGGCGATGGCGAAGACCATCATCATCAGTTCGGTGTTTCGTCGGCTCGGTGCGTCGATCGCGCCGATCGTGGTCGTGTTGGTGACAACGCTCATGGTGCTGAAGGCCCCCTACGGCTTTACTGCTTACCGCACTGCGGGACCAGCTTCTTCTCTTCCTCCGAGAGGCTGGGACCGGGAGTGGGAGTCGCTGAAGTCTGCTTGGTCTTGGCGTCGGACGTCGTGGACGTCTTGGTGGCGTCCTTGTCCGTACCGGCGGCCTGGCCCTCGTCGCTGGGGGCGTTCTTCTCGGCTGCGCGGCGCTGTGCGTCCTTCTTGCAGGCGGTCGCCTGGGTGGCGAGCTCGGTGATCTTCTCGCGAGCGTCGGCCAGGCTGCCCTCGGCGATGGTCGCCTCGACCTGCTTGCGCTGGTAGGGCGGCAGGTACTTGAGTTCGATCTCGGGGTGGTCCGTCTCGACCTTCGAGAGCGAGACCCACGCGAGGTCCTGGCTGATGCCCCGGTACAGCGCGACGTTGTCGCTCTTCGCGCCGACGAAGTACTGGGTCTGGGTCCAGCGGTAGCCGCTGTACGCACCGCCGCCGATGACCGCCAGGGCGAGCACGATGTACAGGGAGCGCTTGAGCCACTTGCGGCCGCCGGGCTTCACGAAGTCGTCGTCGGAGTAGGAGCCGAAGGCCCCGTCCGGCATGCCGTCGTAGCCGACGTCGTCACCGCTGCCGGGAGGACCGAAGCCGCCCGAGGGCGGCGGGACGGGGCGTCCGAGGCCGGCCGCGCGTCCGGCGGGGGTCTCCATGGCGCCGGAGTCGTTCAGCTGGGCGGCCTGGTTCTCCGCGACGGCTCCGACGATGACCGGGGTGTCGTTGAGCTGCCCGGCCAGGGTGTCGTTGCTGTCGACGTCGAAGACGTCGGCGACGATGCAGGTGATGTTGTCCGGGCCGCCACCGCGCAGAGCGAGCTGGATGAGGTCCTGGATGGTCTCCTGCGGGCCCTGGTAGCTGGCGAGCGTCTCCTCCATCGTCTGGTGGGAGACGACGCCGGAGAGCCCGTCGGAGCAGATCAGATAGCGGTCGCCGGCCCGGACCTCACGGATGGAGAGATCGGGTTCGACGTGGTCACCACTGCCCAGCGCGCGCATCAGCAGGGAGCGCTGCGGGTGGGTGGTGGCCTCCTCCTCGGTGATCCGGCCCTCGTCCACCAGCCGCTGGACCCAGGTGTGGTCCTGCGTGATCTGCGTCAGGACGCCGTCCCGCAGCAGATAGGCGCGCGAGTCGCCGACGTGGACGAGACCGAGGCGCTGACCCGTCCACAGGAGTGCGGTGAGCGTGGTGCCCATGCCCTCCAGCTGGGGGTCCTCCTCGACCATCATGCGCAGCTGGTCGTTGGCCCGCTGGACCGCCGTGCCCAGCGAAGTGAGGATGTCGGAGCCCGGGACGTCGTCGTCGAGCTGGACGAGCGTGGAGATCACCTCGGAGCTGGCGACCTCACCGGCCGCCTGGCCGCCCATGCCGTCGGCGATGGCGAGCAGACGCGGTCCGGCATAGCCGGAGTCCTCGTTGCCCTCCCGGATCATGCCCTTGTGCGATCCGGCGGCGAAGCGCAGGGAAAGACTCATGCGCACCTCGCCCGTCGGCTCGGGGTACAGCCGGTCTCGAGCCACACTGCCCACCCTCCGGTCGGGAGCCTGGCCGGGTCCGTTGCCCGGGCCGCCGCGGCTCGCTCGCTCCGCTCGCTCATTGTCGTACTACTTCCGCAGCTCGATGACGGTCTTGCCGATCCGGATCGGCGCGCCCAGCGGAACAGGCGTCGGGGTGGTGAGACGGGTCCGGTCCAGATACGTGCCGTTGGTGGACCCGAGATCCTCGACGATCCACTGGCCGTCACGGTCGGGGTAGATCCTGGCATGCCTGCTGGACGCGTAGTCGTCGTCCAGCACGATCGTTGAATCATGGGCCCGGCCCAGCGTGATGGTCTGCCCCTGGAGCGCCACCGTGGTGCCGGTGAGCGTCCCTTCGGACACGACCAGTTTGGTCGGTGCTCCCCGGCGCTGGCGGCCGGGCTGCTGGCGTTGCTGCGGCGGTGCCGCAGCGGTCTGGCGTGCCTGTGGAGGCCGCGCGTCGGTAGCAGTGCGGCGTGAGCCGCGCTGCGTGACGCGCGTTCCGAACAGGTCACTTCGAATGACCTGGACGGCCACGATCACGAACAGCCACAGAACAGCCAGGAATCCTAGCCGCATGACCGTAAGGGTCAGCTCTGACATTGCCCCCGCTTCACCCTTCGGCTTGCCGGTAAACGATGGTGGTGCTGCCCACGACGATCCGCGAGCCGTCGCGGAGCGTAGCGCGGGTTGTGTGCTGCCCGTCTACCACGATGCCGTTGGTAGACCCGAGATCCTGGATCGTCGAGGGCGTTCCGGTCCGAATCTCACAGTGCCGGCGGGATACGCCGGGGTCGTCGATCCGCACGTCGGCGTCGGTGCTGCGGCCCATCACCAGCGTCGGACGGGAGATCTGGTGGCGGGTGCCGTTGATCTCGATCCAGCGTCGCACCTGCGTGTTCGGCAGGGGGCTGGGAGTGGCCGGCGGGCGCCGGTCGGGACCCGGTGCTCCTCCGTGCCTGGCGCCCGGCGGCGGGGCCGCGGGCATGGGCGGTGCGGAGGCG
>NZ_JAELVH010000432.1 GCF_019399235.1 Streptomyces poriferorum
GGGGAGGACGCCGACGGGGGCGGGGCGCCGGCTGTGTGGCGGGAGATCAGCGGGCCCCAGGTTGTGGTTCCGGCACCGGTGCCCGACCCGACCCCGGTGCGGCCGCAGCCGCTGACCGGGTACCGGCCACCCTCGGCCGGGGAACTGCCGCAGACGCCGGCGGAGCGGAAGGCACGCAGGCGGCGCACCCTGCTGATCACGGCTGCGGGTGTGGCGGGGGGCGTGTTGCTGGTATCGGCCCTGGCCTGGGTCGTCATGGACGTGAAGGGCCGGGTCGAGCACCGGAACACCGCCGACGCGTCGGCGTCGGCTCCGGGGCGAGGGTCCTCGTCGGCCCCCTCCGACCCGACGAACGCGGCGGACTCGACGGGCCCGGGCTCCGGTGCGGGTACGGACGGGACTTCATCGTCCTCCCCGGCCTCACCCAGGGACCCGCGGCCCGAACCGTATCCCGTGGTCATGCTGCAGACGAAGAACTCGGTGAACCTCGAGAACCCGGATGCGAAGGTCAAGGGCCGCACGGGGGACATCCGCTTCGGCTGCCGGTCGGCCGGTTGCGAACTGGAGAGCGACACGAGCGTGTTCCTCCAGCTGCACGGCAAGCCGGGCGGCACTCTCGACGAGTGCCGCCGGTTGCTCCGTCACGAGAAGAACCACCGCCTCCCGCTCGCCGGTGCGGCGAACGGGAGCGAGATCTGCATCAAGGACGCCTCGGGGGACCTCGCGCTGTTCGTGATCACGACGAAGTCGACCGCGGTGCCGGAAGTCGGCTTCCTCCTGGGCGACATGACGGTCTGGCGCGACGCGGCCCGGACGGTGGGCCGACCCTCCCCCTGAACCGCGCATCTTTCGAACAGCCGTACAACCCTGCACGGCTGTCGCGAGTCCTCTCGTCGTGGCACCTGGAGGCACCAGGACCACATCGCCCGGGAGGACTTCCTTGAACCACCTCAGCCCCACCGGCCGGCGCCTCGCTGTCGCCGCCGCCGTCGCCCTCGCCGTGACGGCCGGCGCCCTGACCACGCCGGTCCTGGCGGCCGCCCCGGTGGTGACAGCATCCGTCGCGACCCAGCAGCAGCCGATCTCCGTGCCGCCCGGCACGGTCGCCCTCTCCGCCGGGCCCACGGGTTTCCTGTCGCGGCACAAGGAGGGCGAGAGCGACGTCTACGCCTGGACGCGGTACGACGGCACCCGGACCCCGCTGCCAGGCGGCCCGTACCAGGCGAATGCGGGCACGGACATCGTCGTCCGGGTCGCCGGCACCACACGCTCCTTCCTCGACATGGCCACGGGCGAGGAACTGGTCACGCACGACCTCGGCGGGGTCTACGGAGCGGTCCAGTGCCAAGGGACCACGCTCGTCGCCTCGAAGCGCGCGGAGGCAGGTGCCTGGCAGGAGGTGCACCTGCTCGACAAGGACGACCAGGGCCGGGTCGTGGACCGGACGGTGACCGGCCTGCCGGAGGCCTCGGTGTGGAAGGGCGAGGCGAATTCCGCCCCGGGCACGTTGCTGCTCCATGGCTTCAAGGTCACGGACGGGACGTGGGAGCAGCGGTTGGCCGTCGTAGACCTCGCCTCGGCCTCGGTGACGGCGACGTACGTCATTCTGAACAACAAGAGTTACATCCATCCCGTCAGCGGGTCGCGTACCCACGTGGTCTGGCATGAGCGGGATGCCGAGGGTAAGTCCGTCCTGGCCGTGGCCCGGCGGGAGTCCCCGGAGGTGATCAGCCGCAGCACGTGGGTGGAGAGGGCGAACGAGTCGACGCTGACGTTCGGCCTCGCGGGCGACTGGGCCGTGTACAGCGAACCCGGTGCCTTCACCGCCCTGGGCCCGCCCCGTCTGGCCGGGTTGAACGCCCGATCGCTGACCACGGACGAGACCATCCCGCTCCTCGCGCACGCCACCGCCGTCGTGCCGGCAACCGACGGCGGTGTGATCGCGACCGGCGGCACGATCGAGCACGGCGAGGGGCTGTACCGGATCACACCGGGCGCTGACGGCGGTCGGCCGACCGTGTCCCTCCTGGCGACCACGGGAGTTCCCACCGTCCTCGCCGGACTGTCCGAGCCCGTGGCGCCGTCCGGCGAGATCGACCTTGACCAGGCGGACGGGAAGGTGCCGGCCGGCTGGACTCTCAGCCGGCCCAACGCGCGTGTCACTCTCCAGCTGACCCACACCCGTACGGGCGTGTCGGGCACCGTCGTGGCGTTCAACCCTGTGGCGGACACGACGGAATTCCGCCTGGACTGGGACGGTTTCCTCGACACGTTCCCGGCGTACCGGGGCGCGTACACGTGGACGATGAGGGCCGAGCCCCTCAACGGCCTCGGCCCGGCCATCGAGCGCACCGGCTCGTTCACCGTCACCCGAGCGCCCCGCCCGCACGACTTCGACGACAACGGTTCACCGGACATCTTCACCCGCTCTTCGACCGGAGTGCTGTCCCTGCACGACGCCGGCCAGCTCGGACGACTGACGTACGACGAGACGCCCCGTCGCACCAAAATCGGCGGCGGGTGGAACACGTACGACCGGATCGTCCCCGCCGCCACCGGCCTCGTCGCCCGCGACACGGCCGGCGTCCTGTGGTCGTACAAAGGCAAGGGGGACGGCTCCCTCACCCCCCGCAAGCGCGTCGGCGGCGGGTGGAACATCTACGACAAGCTCACCAGCGGCTCCGATCTGACCGGCGACGGCCTGAACGACCTCCTCGCCACGGACAGGACCGGCGTGCTGTGGCTCTACCCCGGCAAGGGAGACGGCACCCTCGCCGCTCGTACGAGGATCGGCGGCGGCTGGGGCGTCTACAACCAGGTGACCGCGACGGGCAACCTCGCCGGCGCCCCGGCCGGTGACCTCGTCGCCCGGGACAAATCCGGTGTGCTCTGGCTCTACCTCGGCAAGGGCGACGGCACGTTCGCGTCGCGGACGCAGATCAGCGGCGGTTGGAGCGGGTACCGGATCATCGGCCCGGGGGACATCGACGGGGACGGTTGGAGCGACCTGGTCACCGTCCCCGCGGGCGACTACTCCTCCACGTACATGAGGTTCTACTACGGCACGGGTCAGTGGAAGGCTCCGCTCCCCGCCACCGAGCCCCCCGGTGTCCACGTGACCGGTTTGGACCCGCTCCTCTGAGCGGACGCAGGACACGCCGGGCGGGAGAGGTACAGAAAACGGATAAGCCCCAGGTCACCGACCTGGGGCTTCGTTCAGGAGCGGGGGACGGGGACCGAACCCGCGCTCCGAGGGGTACGGGCGAGGATCCCGGACACGTCGCGGTCGGCGTCCCCGAGGTGTCCGGCGCATGTCCCGGGCGACGAGAACACCGAGCCCGCGTGCTGCGCCGTCGGCGGCCGTGCCGTCCGGGTGCCGCCCCGCGCGGGTCCGTGCGGTACACAGGTCGCGGTGCCCCTCCTGAGGCGGCGATACGTCAGCTCCGTGCGGTGTCGTCGCCCGTCTGCTCGGCGCTCTCGGTGCCTTCGGCACCCTCGGCCGCGCCCGCCTTCTCGCGCATCTTGCGCACCAGCTCTGCCTTCCGGTCGGCGGCACTCTGGCGGTCGAGGTTGCGGTGCGGACCGTTGTTCTGCCGTTCGGCGCGGGACAGCCTCTTGCGCTGGCCGCCGCCCATGCCCACGGGGTTGTTGATGTTCTTGCTGTCGGTCATGGGTTCTCCGGGAATGATGTCTCCCCCTCATTGCTCGCCCCTGCCGGACCGGGTGCGGGTGAGTTTCACGTACTGCGCGGGATAGCTTGCTGCCCTCGGCCCGGGCCGGACTGCGGGGCCGTCGGTTACTGCGTGGTGCGGTCCCGGTCGACCGCCGGGTGAGGGTGCGCCGTGCGGACGGCCGTGGCGGGGCCCGGGGCCCGGCACGCGCTCACGGCCCGACCGGTGTGTCGTACGGTGGCCGCGTGAGCGCCAGCGTTCGAGCAGGGCCGTCAGCAGGCCGCGCTTTTGCGCGCGTTCCACCCGGGCCTCCCACTTCTCAACCGTGCGGGACTGGTAGCCGGTCCGCTCGCTGATCTCCAGCGGGGAGATGCCCGCCTCCAGGGCCCGCGCCGTCGCCTCCCGCGCACGGGCGGCCAGCCGGAGCCCCGCTTCGTAGGCGCGGTGCGCTGCCGGCCGATCTCATCGAGCTCGCGCAGCACCTGGTCGTCCCCGTACGCCGTCATGCCGCTGATCGTGCCCGTCAGGTCATGCCTGCACGGGCGGATTCCCGGAACATGGCGCAGAGCGCCCGCCCGCCGTC
>NZ_JAELVH010000433.1 GCF_019399235.1 Streptomyces poriferorum
CGAGTTAAATCTCAGTAACCCTCGCGGCGCGGGCTCGGGCGCAGGGATTCCGAGCGAAATATTTCGGTCGCGGAATGTGAGAAGGACCTCCCTCGGCTTCCCGGGCCTCCGCGGGCCTCCCCGGGTCTGCCGGGCCTCCCGGGATCCACCTGGCCTCCGCAGGCCTCCCCGGGCGTCCGGGGTGCCTGGGAAGGCAGTCGCCCTGCCCCGTGGCCAGGACTTTGAGGCCTACATCCCGCAGACACCCCCGGGCAAGACTGAACAAGCGAACGACTGACCACCCGAAGGAGCGAGCATGCCGTCGTACCTCACCCCAGGTGTATACGTGGAGGAGGTGCAGTCCGGAGCACGGCCCATCGAGGGAGTCGGCACCGCGGTCGCCGCCTTCGTCGGGTTCGCGGAGACGGGCCCCTTCCACCGGCCGACGCTGGTGACGAGCTGGGACCAGTACGTATCGGCCTTCGGCACCTTCACGCCGGACACCTACCTGACGCTCGCCGTCCACGGTTACTTCAGCAACGGTGGCGGCGCGGCGTACATCGTCCGCATCGGCGGCCCGGCCGAGGACGCACCGCAGGGCTCCGCGCCCGCGGCGGCCCCGCCCGTCGCCCTCGGCGGCTTCCTGGTCTCCGCCCGGCCGGGCGCCGGTGACGGCATCTCCATCGAGGTCGCCGACCCCGAGGGCGAGAACCCTCCGGAGGACCGGTTCCGGCTGCTGGTGCGTCAGGGCGGCAAGGTGGCGGAGACGTACGACACCTCCGTCCGCAAGAACGTCAAGGGCTATCTCGTCACCCAGGCCCGGCAGTCCAAGCTCGTCGAGGTCACCGAACAGCCCGGTGCGGCGCAGACCCGCCCCGAGAACCAGAGCCTCTCCCTCTCGCCCGCCGCCCCGGCCGCCGGGGGCACCGTCCGGAGCGGTCCGAGCGAGTACGTGGGCGACGCGTCGGCCCGTACGGGCATCGCGGCCCTTGAGGCGATCGACGAGATCACCATGATCGCCGTCCCGGACCTGATGAGCGCCCACCGCCGCGGCGACATCGACGACGAGGGCGTCAGGGCCGTGCAGCTGGCCGTCATCGCGCACTGTGAGCAGATGGGCGACCGGGTCGCCGTCCTGGACACCCCGCCGGGGATGAACGCCCAGCGCGTCCGCGCCTGGCGCAACGACGACGCCGGATACGACTCGCGCTACGCGACCGTGTACTACCCCTGGCTCAAGGTCCTCGACCCGGCCACCGGCCAGCAGACCCTGATCCCGCCGAGCGGCCACGTCGCCGGCGTCTGGGCGCGCAGCGACGGCGAGCGCGGGGTGCACAAGGCGCCCGCCAACGAGGTCATCCGCGGGGCGCTGGACCTGGAACTGCGCCTGAGCAAGGGCGAGCAGGACCTGCTCAACCCGATCGGCGTCAACTGCGTCCGCGCCTTCCCCGGCCGCGGCATCCGCATCTGGGGCGCACGCACGCTCTCGTCCGACCCAGCCTGGCGCTACCTGAACGTGCGCCGGCTCTTCAACTACCTGGAGGAGTCCATCCTCCTGGGCACCCAGTGGGTCGTCTTCGAGCCGAACGACGACCGCCTCTGGTCGAGCATCCGCCGCAACGTCACCGCCTTCCTCACCGAGGAATGGCGCCGGGGCGCGCTCTTCGGCCGGACGGCGGAGGAGGCCTTCTACGTCAAGTGCGACCGCGACAACAACCCGCAGGAGTCCATCGACCTCGGCCAGGTCGTCTGCGAGATCGGTGTCGCCCCGGTGAAGCCCGCGGAGTTCGTGATCTTCCGCCTCGCGCAGTTCTCGGACAGCACCAGCCTCGTCGACGAGTGACCCGCACCCGCCGTCCCCGGCGCGGAGCGACCCCCGCAGGCAACGAAAAGAACAGGTGACACACAGTCATGGCAGAGGGCGATGCTCTTTCCACCCACGTCTTCGGCGTGCAGCTCGGCGGCTATCTCGTGGAGTCGATCCAGGAGATCAGCGGGCTGACCGTCGAGGAAGAAGTCGTCGAGGTCCGCCAGGTGACCGCCGAGGGCAAGCAGATCATCCGCAAGCAGCCCGGTGCGCGCCAGGCCGGCGAGGTGACGATCACCCGCGGGCTCGACAAGAGCAGCGAGTTCACCAAGTGGATCAAGGAGACGCTCAACAACGGAGCCGTCGACACCGCACGCCAGAACCTCACCATCGAGATCAAGGACTCGAAGGGTGAGACCGTCCGCCGCATCCAGCTGATGCAGGGCTGGGCCAGCAAGTGGGAGGGCCCCTCGCTGAAGGCCGGCGAGTCCAGCGCGGCGACGGAGACGGTCACCATCACCTTCGAGGAGATCGTGGTCGAATGAGGCGCAGGACCGTTTCCGGCGGCGGCCTCGACGAGGTCCTCGACAGCCTCGCCGCCGCCGCACCCGCCCCGCGCGAGGAAGCTCCGACGCCTCCTCCCGCCCGGGAGCGGGACCGCCAGGACCTGCGTACGGAGTTCGAGTTCGAGCTCCCGCGCGGATACGTCGACGACGAGGGCCAGGTCCACCGGAGCGGGTCGATGCGGCTCGCGACGGCACGGGACGAGCTGCGCCCGCAGATCGACCTGCGCGTCAAGGAGAACCCCGCGTACCTGAGCGTGGTGCTGCTCAGCCAGGTCATCACCCGGCTCGGCACCGTCACCGACGTGCACGCCGGGGTGGTCGAGCGGATGTACGCCACCGACGTGGCGTTCCTCCAGGACTTCTACCGCCGCATCAACAGCGAGGGCCACACCCACGCCGCGGTGACGTGCCCGCTGTGCCACGGGTCGTTCGAGGTGGACCTCTCGGGTGAACGCCTGGGGGAATCGTGACGTACGCGCCTTCCCGGCTGCGGGAGGAGCTCGCGTACATCGCCTACCACTTCCACTGGCAGCGTGAGGAAATCCTCGACCTCACCCATGGTGAGCGGCAGGAGTGGGTGAGGGAGATAGCGCGGATCAACACCCGCGTCAACGAAAGCGGGTGAGGGCGTGGAGTTCAGGGACTGGTTCCGCAGGGGGGACCGGCGGCAGGCCGACGCCCCCGTCCCCGGGGCGTCCGGCGACGGCGCCCCGGCCGCGGGTCCCGAGCCTTCGCAGGACGACGGCCGGCCGGTGAGCCGGGAGACGGACTGGGACGGCGGCTGGCGGCGGGTCGCGCCACCCGCCGTGACCGTCGCCCGGTCCTCGATCGGGGTGAGCGACGGACTGCGCTTCAGGTCCCGGCTCGCCTCGTGGCAGAACATCGCGTACGGAGGCGAGCTCGGCCACGCCGTCCTGCCGTCCGCACCGGTGGGCCTCATCCACGGTGTCACGCGGCCGGGCACCGCCCGTCCCGCGGCCGGCGGAACACCCCTGCTCCTGCGCGCCGCCGCCGTCCAGCCGGAGCCGGAGCGGTCGCCGGGACAGCCCACGTCGACCGTCACCCCGGGCCGGGCGTCCGACGCCGGGCGGCGGCGGGGCGGACAGCCTGGTGCCGGCACCGGATCCGCTGCTGGTGCTGCTGCTGGTGCTGGTCCGCGTGCCGCGACCGTCCGGGCCGGGTCGGACCCGGCGCCCGTGGTCCGGGCTCCGGCGGCTTCCGTGGCCGATGTCCAGCGGTCGGCCGCTCCGGTGACCCGGGCGGCCTCGGACGACACCGCACCCGCCACCGTCACGCGGCCCGCCCCGGTCCGCCCGCGCCGCACCGCGCCGGCTCTGATCGTCGCCCGTCGGCCGGTGGCGGCTCCGCGTCGTCTCGCGGCCTTCGTGACGCCAGGAACCACCGTGCCGTCCAGCCCTGTTGGCCCGACGGCCGGACCCGGTGCGACGAGCGGCCGGGCTGAACGAACGGCCGGACCCGGTGCGACGGGAACCCACCGCCCGGATGCCGGGGAGCGCCTGCCCGCCGCCGCCCCGCCGGAACGCGCCCCGGACCTGGCGTCTGCCGCGCATCCCGTACGGCCTGCCCTGGGCAAGCCCCTGCGGGAACTGCCCACGCATGCGGCCCCCTTCGCCCTGCCCGGCCGGGCCGGGAGCGAATCCCCGGGCCCAGCGGCACCGCAAGGCCCTGCCCTGCCCGTGGTCCAGCGGCAGGCGGAGGGAACGGCCACGCCCGCGACCGCTTCCCGCGTGACCGCTTCCCCCACGACCGCTTCCCCCGCTCCGGCGGCGCCCTCGGCAGAGCGGCCCCGGCAGACGGCTGAACGCCGGTCGACCCAGCGTCAGTCGGCTGAACGCCCGGTTGCTGAACGCCGACGCCCGACGCCCGGGACGGCCCCGACTCCGGGGGCGGCCCCGACCTCCGGGACGGACCGGGCGGCCGGGCCCTCCGCCGCCCGGGCCGGCACCCCCGCTCCTCCGGGCCCCGCGCCCTCCGTCCGGCCCGGGC
>NZ_JAELVH010000434.1 GCF_019399235.1 Streptomyces poriferorum
GCTACGAGCACGCGCGCGAGCCCTCACTCTACACAGCGCCCCACCCGCCGATCCAGGAAGTTCCCCCGCCCCGTAACCGCCCGAGCACCCGTGCGTTAAGAACACTGACGTACTGATCCGGATATCGGACAGCCGGGGAAGAGAAGCATGACGGACACCGCAGACGAGCCGACACGGGTGACCGGCGACGAGGCCAAGCGCATCAAGCGTGAAGCTCTGCAACGCGTGTACCGGTACCGCTTCTATCCGGATCCCACACAGGCCGAGCAGCTGGAGAAGACCTTTGGTGCCTGCCGCTGGGTCTACAACGAGGGGCTGGCGCTCCGAGTGGGTGCCTGGGAGCGGCATCGGGTCTCGGTGGGGTTCGCTGAGACCTGCCGGGCTTTGACGGGGTGGCGGCAGGCTTCGGCGACGTCGTGGCTGCGCGAGGTGTCCTCGACGGTGTTGCAGCAGTCGTTGCGACACCTGGACAGTGCGTTCACGCGGTTTTTCAAGCAGTCGGCGAAGTACCCGCAGCGCAAACGGAAGCACCTGTCGCGGGACTCGGCAACGTACGTACGAACGGGTTTCCGTTGGGCGGAGGATACGGATCGGCCCGGTACGGGGCTGGTGACCCTGGCGAAGCAGACAGTGCCGTTGGACGTCCGGTGGTCCCGGCCGTTGCCGGCCGGGGTGACGCCGGTGAAGTTGTCAGTGACGCGGGACCGGGCGGGCCGGTATTTCGTGGCCTTGCTGGTCGAGGAGCGGATCAACCCCCTGCCCGCGGCCTTCGTGCCGGGCGGGCGCGCACCGAAAGCCGTGGGGATCGATCTGGGACTGGCTGCGCTGGTGACTCTCGATGACGGCACGAAGGTGGATCACCCGCGGCTGCTGAAGAAGTACGAAAGGGAGCTGGCTCGGCGGCAGCGGGGGCTGCATCGCAAGACGAAGGGATCCAGGAACAGGGAAAAGGCCCGAGCGCGCATCGCCCAGCTGTACGCGCTGATCGGCGACGTGCGCAGAGACATGCTGGACCAGCTGACCACCCGCCTCGTGCGCGAGAACCAAGTGCTCGTGGTGGAGGACCTGGCCATCATGAATCTGCTGCGTCCGACGGTCGGAAGGGGGCGCCGGAGCAAGGCCCGGCTGAGCCGCTCGATCATCGATGCGGCCTGGGGCGAGCTGCTCCGGCAGCTGCGCTACAAGTGCGCCTGGTACGGGCGGACGCTGGTGATCGTGGACCGCTTCTTCCCGTCGACGCGTCGTTGTTCCGGCTGCCACGCCAAGGGGCCGTCACTCGATGTGTCCGTGCGGGAGTGGACATGCGCGGAGTGCGGTGCGAAGCACGACCGGGATGTGAACGCGGCACGGAACCTCCGGGAGGAGGGCATGCGGCTGTACTGGCTGGCGGCCTCCGCGCTCCCGCCGGGGCGGACACCGCCGTCAGTGATCAAGGCATCGGAGCTCGCGGACGTACTGCTGGCTGCGTGAAGAAGTGAAGGACTGCGATACGGACCGACGGGCCGTCGGCCGTAGAGCCTGTGGAGTCCGCGTAAGACCGGTCGAGGAGGCCCTTCAGGGGCGTGTTCAGCCGGCAGGGGTGTTGAAGCAGGAAGTGCTGAAGGTGGTACGAGACCAAAAGTCCGGTGCTCTGCCCCCACGTGCACAGGGTCAAAAGTGCGTCGCTCTGCCCCAGATCTCAAGCGTTGTCCACACCCCCGCTCCCCTGGGAGATTTTCCTCCCCAGAGAACTACTGACAGATCCCAAATCGCCAGGTAGCGTCGCTGAAGGTTCACCCAGTTGGACCAGACCACTCCCTTTACAACGGATCGTCCGGCACGTTCCTGCCGGTTGAGGAGAAGATTCAGCATGGCCAGTGTCACGTTCGACAAGGCGTCCCGCGTCTACCCCGGCTCCACGAAGCCGGCCGTCGACCAGCTCGAGATCGACATCGAGGACGGCGAGTTCCTCGTCCTCGTCGGTCCCTCCGGTTGTGGCAAGTCGACCTCCCTGCGCATGCTCGCGGGTCTCGAGGACGTCAACGGTGGCGCCATCCGCATCGGTGACCGCGACGTCACGCACCTGCCGCCGAAGGACCGGGACATCGCCATGGTGTTCCAGAACTACGCGCTCTACCCGCACATGTCCGTCGCGGACAACATGGGCTTCGCGCTGAAGATCGCCGGTATCAACAAGACCGAGATCCGCGCGAAGGTCGAAGAGGCCGCCAAGATGCTGGACCTCACCGACTACCTGGACCGGAAGCCGAAGGCGCTCTCCGGTGGTCAGCGTCAGCGTGTGGCGATGGGCCGCGCGATCGTGCGTGAGCCGCAGGTCTTCCTCATGGACGAGCCGCTGTCGAACCTCGACGCCAAGCTCCGTGTCTCCACCCGTACGCAGATCGCCTCGCTCCAGCGCCGTCTGGGCATCACGACCGTGTACGTCACGCACGACCAGGTCGAGGCCCTCACCATGGGTGACCGTGTCGCGGTCCTCAAGGACGGTCTGCTGCAGCAGGTCGACTCGCCGCGCAACATGTACGACCGCCCGGCGAACCTCTTCGTGGCCGGCTTCATCGGCTCCCCGGCCATGAACCTGGTCGAGGTCCCGATCACCGACGGTGGCGTGAAGTTCGGCAACAGCGTCGTCCCGGTCTCCCGCGAGGCGCTCACCGCCGCCGCGGACCGCGGTGACCGCACCGTCACGGTCGGCATCCGCCCCGAGCACTTCGACATCGTCGAGCACGGCGGCGCCGCAGCGACCGGCCTGTCCAAGGCGTCCTCCGACGCCCCGGCCGGCCTGGCCGTCTCGGTCAACGTCGTCGAGGAGCTCGGCGCCGACGGCTTCGTCTACGGTGCCGCCGAGGTCGGTGGCGAGCACAAGGACCTGGTCGTCCGCGTCGGCGGCCGTGCCGTCCCGGAGAAGGGCACCAAGCTCCACGTCGTCCCGCGCCCGGACGAGCTGCACGTCTTCGCGACGTCGACGGGTGAGCGTCTCACCGACTGATCCCGCTCTCGCTGTACGGTGGCCCCGCACGTTCCGCGTGCGGGGCCACCGCGCGTTCGGGGGTTTGGGTCAACGGGGGCAAATTCCCCGGCACAACGGTCATTTCACTCCGGGACGTCAACACGGGATTCGAAAAGCACACTCGAACCATCCCCCGCGAGAGTGACGTAATGTCGCCTGGCCATCACTGCCCGCTACGCTCGCTGCGTGACCCACACCGCGCGCCGTATCGGCCGAACCCTCGCTTTCGTACTGCCTGTCGTCATGGTCCTGTCCGGGACCCTCGCGGTCTCCGCCGTGCCGTGGGCAACTCACAACTCCGATTCGACGCTGCTCACCGCGTCGGCCCAGACCGTCTCCAAGCGTGCCAAGGCGCGTACCCCGCAGGACATTCTGCGCGACAAGCTCCTGCTGGAACTCCAGGAGAAGGACCCGGGCGTCGCGTTGACGGATCTCCAGCGGGCCGTGGAGGGGCGTCCGTCGCTCGCCCGGCACTGCATGTCGATCGCGAAGGCGCTGGGCAAGGCCGCGGTCGAGCAGTACGGTCCGACGCGCGCGCACCGCTTCTCCCGTCCGGTCTGTGACACGTCGTTCGCCTCGGGTGTCGCGCAGTTCAGCTGACCGCCCCGGCCGGGCACGGCATATCGTGCCTGGCATGCATACGTTTCCGACGCAGGCCGTGATCCTGGCGGGTGGCCAGGGGTCACGGCTGCGCCCGTACACCGATGACCGCCCCAAGCCGATGGTCGAGATCCCGGGTACCGGGACGCCGATCATCGGCCATCAGCTTGCCTGGCTGGCCGCCGAGGGCGTGACCGACGCCGTGGTGTCGTGCGGGCATCTCGCCGAGGTGCTGCAGGAGTGGCTGGACGCGGCCGTGCTGCCGTTGCGGGTGACGACCGTGGTGGAGTCCGAGCCGCTGGGCCGCGGTGGCGGGCTGAAGTACGCGGCGGCCCGGCTGCCCGATCCGGAGCAGCCCTGGTACGCGACCAACGGTGATATCTGGACCCGTTTCTCGTTGCGTGAGATGGCCGCGTTCCATGCGGAGCGTGATGCGACCGCGACGCTGGCGCTGGCCCGTCCGCGCATTCCGTGGGGTGCGGTGGAGACGGATACGTTCGGGCACATCACGGACTTCATCGAGTCCCCGCCGTCGCCGTATCTGATCAACGCGGGTGTGTACGTGTTCTCTCCCGCGTTCACGGGGATGCTGCCGGACCTGGGCGACCATGAGCGGACGACGTTCCCGAGGCTGGCGCGGGAGCGCAGGCTGGCCGGGTATCCGTTGCCGCACGGGGCGTACTGGCGGGCCATCGACACGGCGAAGGACCTGACGGAGGCGGCGAAGGAGCTGGACGGGCAGTAGGTCCCTTCCCGGGCCGCATCGAAGCGGAAGGGGCGGGCACCGGAATCACTTCCGGTGCCCGCCC
>NZ_JAELVH010000435.1 GCF_019399235.1 Streptomyces poriferorum
GCCGTGTCGGGGGCGACCGTGTCGGGGACGGGGGAGACCATGGTCCGGCTCAGCCCTTCGCGACGTCGAGCCAGGGAAGCTCCCGGGCCGAGTAGCGGTAGGAGCGGAACACGGCGTTGGGCTCGGACGGGAACAGCTTGCGCACTTCTTCTTCCTGGTAGCCGCCGAAGAACGGCACGATGTACTCCCAGCACAGATAACCGTCCGCGGTCACCTCGAAGAGGCGTCCCGCGGGGGAGTCCGTCACGAGCGTGTTCCCGTTCGGCAGGCGCTGGGCGCTGCCCATGAACGGGGCGAAGAACGACTCGCGTGCCGGGTCGTGGTACTCCCAGACAATGGTGCCACTCGACCGCTCGATCTCGATGACCCGGCTGAACGGCACATCCCAGTGCGGACGGAAGACGCCGTTGTCGAAGACCAGGAAGTTGCCGTTCTCCAGCTCCGTCGGGCAGTGCTGCTGCGATACGACGCCGGGCTCGCTGCGCCAGATGATCTCGCCGGTCTCGCGGCTGATGACGACCACGGCGGAGACGGAGCGGAAACTCGCCAGGATGTTGCCGTCGCTGGTCGGCAGCACGCTGTTGATCAGCGGGTAGTGCTCGCGCGCGTAGTCGGGGTGCAGCGGGAAGGCCTCGCGGTCGAGGTGCTCGGAGACCTTCCACTCCCAGACCGTGTTCCCGTCGGCGTCCACCTCGACGATGGTGTCCGCCCATACGGTGCTGTCGGCCTCGGACCCGGGCACGCCGCCCCGGACCGCGGCCGCGGCCTCGCCGGTCAGCGGCTCCAGCGCGGCGTACAGCAGCCGGCCGTCGCCGTAGTGGTACGCGTCGTGGTGCTGGTAACGGTCGCGGTGCTCGCGTACGACCGTGCCGTCGGGGGTGATCTCCTGCATGATCCCGCCGCGGTACTTGTGCCACATCGGGAAGAGCGCCGGCTCGTCCGGGAGGACGCCGCTGTGGGCGAGGTTGCCGTTGGGCAGGATCCGGGCGTGCCGGCCGGGCCGGTACGGGAGGTTCCACTGATGGACCACCTCACCGCGCATGTCGATGAGATACACCTCGCCGCCGCCGGTCAGCGGGGCGAAGAGGGTGTACCCGCCGTAGCTGGCGTCCTCGTCCAGGGCTATGAGCCCGGTACCGCGGCGCCGTCGCTGGTTCTGGTCCACGAGGGGCATGGATCGGTCCTCCCGGTTAACTTTATTAGGTGGGACTTAAGAGATTAACCGGCCCGGTAGGCTGCTCACTGCCCCGCCGCCTGTGGTGTGCGGCACGCAGGGACACGGAGTGAATGAGATGAGCGAGGCGGAGACCCCACGGGTCGGCCCGGGGATTCGCCGACGGCGCCGCGCCCTGGAACTGACCCTCGCCGAGGTCGCACGACGGGCGGGACTCTCCACCCCCTTCCTCAGCCAGATCGAGAACGGCCGCTCCCGGCCGAGCATGGGGTCGCTCCAGCGCATCGCCGACGCGCTCGACACGACCGCGGTCCAGCTCCTCTCCACGGCCGAGGCGCCCCGCCCCGTCGACGTGGTGCGCGGCAGCTCCGCCTCCGTGCGGGAAACGGGTGCGGGGGGCGAAGGGGACGGCCGGATGCGGCCGCTCGTCCGCGGCCACCAGCGGCTGCACGCGCTGGAGTTCACCGGGGACCACGACTGGGGCCGCGAGTTCCGGCACCGCAACGACGAGATCCTGTACGTCGCCGACGGCTCGGCCGAGGTCGAGGCGGACGGCAGCTTCTACCGCCTGGAGCGGGGCGACACGCTCTACTGCGCGGGCGGCCTCGTCCACCGCTGGCGCCCGATCGAACCGGGCACCCGGGTCCTCGTGGTCGGCATCGGGGACCACGTCCAGGTGACGGACGAGCAGAGCGGCTGACAACGGCGTTCGGCCCCCGGGGCGGAACGCCGTCCTTGTGACCGGCCGGGCGTGCGGCCGCCCCGCACGCCGCAAGGCCGCCGCGAGGCGGGCGGCTCCCGGCCGTGGCGGAGGAGCGGCTCCGTACCGCCTCCCCGTGTCCTGCGGGCAGGCTGTTCAGCCGGCGATCATCCCTCGTCGCCCGCCCGGTAGATGCCGAACACGGCCCCCTGCGGGTCGCGTACCACCGCGATCCTGCGGTTGCTCGCGATGTCCGTCGGGGGCATCAGCAGGTCGCCGCCTCCACCCAGCGCGGTGGCCGCCGCCGCGTCGACGTCCGCGACGGCGATGTACGGCAGCCAGTGCGGCGGCACCTCGGCCGGGATGTTCTCGTCCATCGTCAGCAGACCGCCGAAGTCCTCCCCGTCGATGCCCCACTGCGGGTACGTCTCCGAGGCCTTGACCGTCCAGCCGAGGAGGTCCGGGTAGAAGGCGAGCGCCGGCGCGCTCTCGCGGGTGGCGAGCTCCGTCCAGCCCAGCGTGCCCGGTTCGTTGAACAGGTCGGCGCCGGCGAAGGCGCGGCCCTGCCACAGCGAGAACACCGCCCCGGACGGGTCCGCCAGCACGGCGAACCTGCCCTCCTCGAACACGTCCATCGGCCCGGCCAGCAGCGAACCGCCCGCCGCTGTCGCCTTCCGGGCCGTCGCGTCCGCGTCCTCGACGGCGAACGACACCGTCCAGGCCGGCGGCTGCCCCGGCCGGTAGACGGGGCTGAGAGCTGCGACCCGGGCGTCCCCGAGGTGCGCCATGGTGTAGCCGCCCGCCTCCTCGCGCGGATCCGTCTCGGTCTGCCAGCCGAAGAGAGCGGTGTAGAACGACTTGGCCGCCGGAACGTCGGAGGTACTCAGCTCGATCCAGCAGGGACCGCCGGGCACCGGTGCGGTGAGCTTCATTCGGAATCCTCCGTGCGTGGGTGGATGCGCGCCGGGCTTCCTGGCACAGCTGAACGCTATGACCGAGCACCGGAGCGGGCCATCGGGCACGCGCAGCCGAGCAAATCGTTTACGGGTGTAATACCTGTTAAAGTATGTGTGTGAGTAATACAAGCATCAGGCCCCGACCGTCCTCTCTCCGCAGAATCCCGCTGGCCGCCCCGCTGCGTCTGGCCCGGCCCTCGGACATGTGGTTCAAGCCGGCGACCAGCGTGGTCGTGGCCACGGCGATCCCCAACCTGGTGCTCTACTCCCTGGACCGCCTCGACCTCGTGATGTACACGATGGCCGGCTCGCTCTGTGCGCTGTACGGCCACAACCTGCCGTACGCGCGCCGCGCCAGGACCGTCGCCGGAGTCGTCCTCGGGATGCTCGCCGGTCTGGCCGCCTCCCTGGTCGCGGCCTCGCTGACCGGTTCGACCGCGGTCCTGATCGCCGTCGGCGCCCTCCTGGCCGCCGGGCAGAAGCTGCTCTGCGACGCCACCCGCATCGGACCCCCCGGACCGGTGATCTTCACCTTCGTCAGCTCCGCCGCCCTGTTCACCCCGCAGGAGATCGGCCAGGTGCCGGGCCACCTCGCTCTGACACTCGGCGCCGGCGCGGTGTCCTGGCTCGTCACCGTCGCCCCCGCACTGGTCCGCCGGGAGGGACCCGAGCGCCGTGCCACGGCCCGCGCGCTGAACGCCGCGGCCGCCTACGTCGCCGAGCCCGGCCACCGCACCCGCCGCGCCGCGGTCGCCGCCGTGCACGCCGCCTGGCAGACCCTTCTCGCGGCCGGACGCCCCACCCCCGTACGCACCGCACTGGAACGCCTCGTCGTCCACGCCGAGACCGCACTCGCCGCGCACCCGGGTGACTCCGCCGCGGACGCCCACCTGCTCCGCGAGTGGGCCGGGCTGACCCGCTCCCGCGGTCCCGTTCCCACACCCCCGCCCGCCCCCGGAACCGCCGCGGAGATCTTCGGCCTCGACGCCGAACGCGCCGCCCTGCGCCCGGACGGCGGCGCAGCCG
>NZ_JAELVH010000436.1 GCF_019399235.1 Streptomyces poriferorum
AGGGCAATACACCTAGGGCCGTTCGTTCGGATCGTGCGGGCTCGCGGGCACCGGCGCGGGCGTCAGCCGCGTTGTCGTCGGTCGTGGTCGTCCGTCGGCGTCGTCCGTCGGCGTCGTCCGTCGGTGTCGTCCGTCGTTGCCGTCGGTCGTCAGTGCTCCGCGGTGACTCCCGTGACTCCCTCCCCCGCCTTACGGCCGCACGCACTGGACCCCGATCCCTGATCCGACCCGATCCGACCTGATCCGAACGAAAGGCCCTGACGCGATGGCTCCCGCGAGGCATGACAAGGACGAGCTGCGCCGTCGGTTCGCCGAGGAGGCACGGGCTGAGCGCCCGGATCTTGCGCTGCTCTGCCTGCTGGTGGCCGCGGAGGCCGATCCCGCGCTGGACGCGAACGGCATGGACGCGGCCCAGATCGAGCTGGACCGGCTCGCGGGTCTGCTGCCGTACGGGCTGCGCGACGGCCGCGCCTGGGCCTCGGCGCTGGCCGAACTGCTCGGTGAGCGGTACGGGTTCGAGGGCGCTTCGGCGGACTACCAGCGGCTGGAGTCCTCGCTGCTGCACGAGGTGCTGCGGCGGCGGCGCGGGCTGCCGATCCTGTTGTCGGTGGTGTGGATCGAGGTCGCCCGGCGGGCGGGCGCTCCGGTGTACGGGGTGGCGCTGCCGGGCCACTTCGTGGTCGGTTTCGGGGATCCGGCGGAGCGGGTGCTGGCCGATCCGTTCGCCGGTGGGCGGCCACTGACGGACCAGGACGCGGAACTCCTGGTGGCGGGCGCGACCGGGGAGCCGCTGGAGGCGTCGATGCTGGTGCCGGCTCAGCCCCTGGAGACCGTGCTGCGGATCCTGAACAACATCCGGGCGTGGGCGGCGGCCCGCCCGGAACGCAACGACGTGGCGCTGTGGGCGGTGGAGCTGTCCCTGCTCCTGCCCTCGCACCCGGCGCGGCTGCGCTACGAGCGGGCCCAGCTGCTGGTCCGGGGCGGGGAGTTCCTGCGCGGGGCGGCGGAGATGGAGGAGTACGCGCAGGTGGTCGCGGACATCGATCCGGCTGCCGCCGAGGCGGTGCGCGGGAGTGCGCGGGCGGCCCGGGCGATGCTGAACTGACGGCGCCGGTCAGCCTCTCACTCCTGTCCGCCACCGGCCCGCCTCACGGTGTGCAGCAGGTACTCCTTCCGGTCGAGCGGGTTGTGGTCCGTGCGTGAGCGCTGCGGGACGGTGCCGGTGACGGGGCGGTGGGTGTCGAAGGCGGTCTCCAGCAGCCCTTCGCCGCGGGTCAGCCCCGGCAGCCGCTGCTGGAGGTCGTGCACCTGGGCTGCCGGGATCTCGCCCTCCAGTACGCAGCGGGCACCGTCGACGGACGGCGGGCCCGGGACGGCCCGCAGACGGGCGAGGACCGGCAGGAGCGGCCCGAGCGTGTCGGCCGGGAGCTCCGCCCGGAAGCGGTGCATCGGCTCGTACACCGTGGTGCCGGCCTGCCGGAGCGCGGCCATCAGGACCAGCGGGGTCAGCCGGCGGAAGTCACCGGCCGTGCTCGACATGGACTTGTCGAAGACTGCGTGCGAGTGGCTCTGCCGGGGCCAGTAGCCGGAGTGCGTCATCGTGACCGTGCAGTCGGTGACGCGCCAGCCGTACAGGCCCTGTGCGAGCGTTTCGGTGACGGTCTCCTCGACGGCTCGCATCAGGGAGTACGGCATCGAGCCGAGCTCCACCTCCAGCCGGTAGGTGACCCCGCTGCCGGTAGGGGCGGGATCGACGCACAGTCCGACCGTCGCGAGGAAGGGGTTGTCGTCCTTGTCGATGATCTCGAAGGCCGATCCGGTTCCGGACGGCTTTTCCAGGCAGATGGTCGTGGTTCCGCGGAAGGTGGCGTCGATTCCGAATTCGTCCGCGAGCGTCGCCTGGATGACTTCCTTCTGCACTTCGCCGTAGAGCGATACGGATACTTCCTTACGGATGTCGTCCTGCCGCAGATTGATCAGCGGATCCTGTTCGGCCAGTTGTGCGAGAGCGAAATGCAGTTCGCCCCGGGAGGCGGGCGGAGCGGCCGCCACCACGGATTCGAGCGTCGGCGGGGCGAAGTGGTGCCGGGTGGCCGTCGCACGGATATCGCCGACCGCGTCACCGATCCTGATGTCCCCGAGCCCGCGGAGTTTCGCGATCCGCCCCGGGCCCACCGACGCGGCGTCGGTGTCCACGCCGTCGGCGAAGACCCGGATGCCGGTCACCTTGCCCTCGGACACGGCGCCGGGGCCCTGCCCGAACTCCAGCCGGTCGCGGGTGCGTACGGTCCCGGAGAACATCCGGACCCAGGCGAGCTTCTCGCCGGCCCGGCCGCGTTCGACCTTGAAGACGGTGCCGGAGACCGGCCCGTCCGCGTCGTCCCCGGCCGCGGGCAGCAGCTCCTTGATCCCGTCGGTCAGGGCGGTGATGCCGGCGCCGGTGACGGCCGAGCCGAAGTGGACGGGGTGGACCAGTGCCTGCCGGGTCTGCTCGGCCAGTGCCGCCTTGAGCCGGGCCGGTGCGAGTTCCTCGCCGCCCTCGACGTACGCGGCCAGCAGGGTGTCGTCGTGCTCGGTGAGCAGGTCGGCGAGCCGCTCCGTGAACCGGGGGTCGTCGTCGGCGTACGGCACGCTGCGGGCCTCGCGGGTGCCCAGGCCGGTCACGGCCGGTCCTCTCGCGACCGTGTGCGGGGTGAGCTTCTCCGTGATCTCGCGCAGCACCTGCGCGTACCGGGCTCCGGCCCGGTCGGTCTTGTTCACGAAGATCAGCGTGGGGATGCGCAGGCGCTGGAGCGTACGCATCAGCACCCGGGTCTGGGCCTGGACGCCCTCCACGGCGGAGATGACCAGCACCGCGCCGTCGAGCACGCTCAGGACCCGTTCCACCTCGGCGATGAAGTCCGGGTGACCGGGCGTGTCGATCAGGTTGACGGTGACGTCGTCTAGGGCGAACGAGACGACGGCGGACTTGATCGTGATGCCGCGCTGCCGTTCGAGTGCGAGCGAGTCGGTCTGTGTGTTCCCGTCGTCGACGCGGCCGATCTCGTCGATGATTCCTGCGGTGTGAAGCAGCCGCTCGGTCAGACTCGTCTTACCGGCGTCGACATGCGCCAGAATTCCAAGATTGAGCGTGTGCACAGAACTCCATGTGGTCAGCGGTGGGGTGAATTCCCGTCGAGACGAACATGTGAGATCGGCGCATCGTTTTCTCCTGGTCCTGTCGGCTGATGCGGCGAGTAGAACAGCGGGCGAGCCGGCGGTGCAACTCATTTACCGGCGCCGTACGCGCTGCCGCGCGGTGAGGTCCCGTCAGCGAACGGGCGATCCGGCAGCGGCCAAACCTCTCTTCGGCGCGTCGTGCCGCCCAACGGGTGATTATCCGTTCTTCGCCACTCGATGAGCCCACGCCGTAGCTCCAATGCGGAGCTCCCCGATGGCGCGCCCCGGGCTCCGGGCTGACGGTGGATCACGTAGCTGCTGCGCCACCCAGAGTCGATACCCCATCACTCTTCGCAGTCGCGACGAAAGGAAACGTGTTCAGATGCGCTCTGCCCGCACCCTGTTCGCTACGGCCGCCGTCACGGCGGTCCTCACGATCACCGCTCCCTCCGCGTACGCCATGACCACCGGCGACTGGGAGCACGACAGCGGTTCGTCCTCCAGCAGCGAGGACGGCGGCTGGAAGAAGGACAAGCCCAACGGCGGCGTCCACACCGGCGGCGGCGCCCTGGCCAAGACGGTCACCGGCGACGAGCACGGCAAGTCGGACGACGAGGGCTGGAAGAAGGACAAGCCCAGCGGTGGCGTGCACACCGGCGGCGGCGCGCTGTCGATGACGGTCGCCAAGGAGTGGCAGCCCGGCAAGGACGACGAGTCCGGCAACTCCGACTGGAAGAAGGACAAGCCCAACGGCGGCGTCCACACCGGCGGCGGCGCGCTGTCGTCGACGGTCGCCAAGGAGTGGCAGCCCGGCAAGGACGACGAGTCCGGCAACTCCGACTGGAAGAAGGACAAGCCCAACGGCGGCATGCAGGCCGGCGGCGGCGCCATGTCGATGACGGTCGCCAAGGAGTGGCAGCCGGGCAGCGACGAGGCGGGCAAGACCGAGAAGAGCGACTCGTCCTCGAAGTCCGAGAAGAGCGAGAAGAGCGAGAAGAGCGACGAGGGCTGGAAGAAGG
>NZ_JAELVH010000437.1 GCF_019399235.1 Streptomyces poriferorum
CCGGTCAGGCGCAGGGCGACGGGGATGTTGTAGAGGGAGCTGCCGGGCTCGTATTGCTGGAGGAACCACAGGCGCCGCTGGGCGAACGACAACGGCACCCGCTCAGGACGCGGACCCGCCACCAGACCCTGGCCCGAGCGGCCCGCCACCGTCATCAGCTTGGCGAGCCCGGAGACCGTCGGGTGGTCGAACATGTCGCGGACCGACAGCTCCATGCCCAGCACCGAACGTGCCCGCGCGAGCAGTCGGATGGCAAGCAGTGAATGCCCGCCGAGGTCGAAGAAGCTGTCGTCGACGCCGACCCGCTCCAGGCCGAGAACATCGGCGAACAGCCCGCCGATGGCCTCCTCCCACGGGTTGTGCGAGCCGTGGGAGGCCAGCAGGTCGGGTGCCTCGGCTTCGGGACCGTGCACCGGCTCCGGAAGTGCGCGCCGGTCCAGCTTGCCGTTGGGCGTGAGGGGCAGCGCGTCCAGCAGCATGAACGCCGACGGCACCATGTAGTCCGGGAGCTGCTGCTCGGCGTGCGCACGCAGCAGCCCGGGCGCCACGTCGGCACCGGCCGCAGCGACCACGTACGCGACGAGGCTCTGGTCCCCCGCGCCGTCCTCGTGGACCAGCACGACGGCCTCCCGGAGACGATCGATGGCCAGCAACACGGCCTCGATCTCGCCGAGTTCGAGCCGGAACCCGCGCAGCTTCACCTGCTGGTCGGCGCGGCCCGCGTACTGCAGCTGTCCTTCGACGGTCCACAGGGCGAGGTCACCGGTGCGGTACATCCGGGAACCGGCCGGTCCGTACGGGTTGGCCACGAAGCGCTCGCCGGTCAGGTCCGGGCGTCCCAGGTAGCCCCGGGCGAGGCCGGTGCCGGCGATGTAGAGCTCGCCCGCCACTCCGGGGGCCACGGGCTGCAGGGCCGCGTCGAGGACGTATGCCTGGGTGTTCCAGAACGGGCGGCCGATGGGTACGGCACCGGACGGGGTCGGCGCGCCCGGGGCGAGCGTGAAGTCCGTGCAGTTGACGGTGGCTTCCGTCGGGCCGTACGCGTTGACGACCGTCGCGCCGGGGTGTCGCTCCCGCCACTCGGCGAGCTTCTCGCCGAGGAGCTGCTCGCCACCGAGGACCAGCGTGCCGGACGGTGATGCGGTGTCGGGGAGCGTGTCGAGCAGAGGCAGGTGGCTCGGGGTCGCCTTCATGAAGGCCGGGCGGGACGCGACTCCGGCCGGCTCCTCGCTGAGCTCGGCGAGTCGCACGCAGCCGCCCGAGACCAGTGGCGTGTACAGGGCGGTGACGGTCAGGTCGAAGGCGATCCGTGAGTGCAGCAGCGAGCCGCCCGCAGCGTCCGGGTAGGCGTGCCGGGCCCGCTGGAGGTAGGCGCCCACCGAGCGGTGCTCGACGACCACGCCCTTGGGCCGGCCCGTCGAGCCCGACGTGTAGATCACGTAGGCGGGATTCATCGGGGACACCGGACCGGTCGGCGCTGCCCCGCCCACCGGAGGCGCGGCCGACGGTGCCAGGGCGGCCTGTGTCTCGGCCGCGTCGAGGAGCAGCGCCTCGACACCCGGCACCAGGCCGGACCACTCGTCGTTGGTCAGGGCGAGGACGGGCGCGGTGTCCGCCAGCATGTAGCGCAGCCGCTCCGCCGGATACTCCAGGTCGAGCGGCAGATAGGCGCCGCCCGCCTTCAGGACCGCGAGCAGGCTCACGATCAGTTCGGTGGACCGCGGGAGCGCCACCGCCACGAACCGCTCGGGGCCGACACCGCGCTCGGTGAGGAGCCGGGCGAGACGGCCGCTGCGGGCGTCGAGTTCCGCGTACGTGAGGGACGTGCCGGCGTGGACGACCGCGGGGGCGTCCGGAGTACGGGCCGCCTGGGCCGCGAAGAGGGAGACCACGCTCGCGGGCGCCACGTCGCGTGCCGTGTCGTTCCACTCGTGCAGGACCTGGTGCCGCTCGGCCGGGGTCAGCACGTCCATCCGGCCGATGGGCCGGTCCTGATCGGTCAGTGCCGCGTCGAGCACCAGCAGGAGGCGCTCGCCGAGCGTCCGGGCCGTGGTGGCGTCGAACAGGTCGGCGCTGTATTCGAGTACGCCGCCCATGCCGCCCGTGGGCTTGTCGTAGAGCCGGAACAGCAGGTCGAACTTGGCCCCCGCGTCCTCGGTCGGCACCGCGGACGCGGTGAGCCCGGGCAGGGCCAGCGCGCCGCCGGCGGAACCGAGCGGGTCCGCGTTCTGCACCACCAGCCGCACCTGGAACAGCGGATGCCGGGCGGCGGAACGCTCCGGGTTCAGCAGCTCGACGAGTCGTTCGAAGGGGACGTCCTGGTTGCTGTAGGCGGCGAGGTCGGTCTGCCGGACCCGCTCCAGCAACTCCGCGAACGTCGGGTCGCCGGACAGGTCGGTACGCAGGACGAGGGTGTTGACGAAGAAGCCGACGAGGTCTTCGACGGCATCGTCGGTCCGTCCCGCGATGGGTGACCCGATGGGAATGTCGGTGCCTGCGCCGAGGCGGGACAGGAGCACGGCGAGGGCGGCCTGCACGACCATGAAGGTGCTCGCCCGGTGCTCACGGGCCGCCGCCTCGATGCGTGCGCGCAGCGCCTGCGACACCTCGAAGTCGACGGACCCGCCCCGATGGGACGGCGTGATGGGCCTCGCCCGGTCGGCCGGCAGCTCCAGCTCGGCCGGGAGGTCGGCCAATGCCTCTTCCCAGTAGCCCAGTTGGCGACGGATGAGGCTTTCGGCGTCATCCTCGGAGCCGAGCGCTTCGCTCTGCCAGAGGGTGAAGTCCGCGTACTGCACGGGCAGCGGCGGCAAGACCGGTGCGTTCCCCGCCGCGCGGGCCGCGTAGGCGGCGGTCAGATCCCGGGCCAGCGGGCCGAACGACCCCTCGTCGGCGGCGATGTGATGGATCAGGAGCAGAAGTACGTGATCGTCCTGCCTGGTCTCGAACAGCGTCACCCGGATCGGGAACTCCGCCGCGAGGTCGAACGTGTGGCCCGCGGCGGTGCGCAGGGCGTCCCGCAGCGCGTCGGGGGCGACCTGCTCGATCACCAGCGGCGGCTCGGCGGCGGCCAGAACCACCTGATGGGCGCCCTCGCCGTCCTCGGCGATGACGGTACGCAGCACCTCGTGCCGGTCCACGACATCGGCGAGCGCGTCACGCAGCGCCGCGTGGTCGAGAGGGCCCGTGAGACGCAGGGCGACCGGAAGGTTGTACGTGGCGTTGGGGCCTTCGAGTCGGTGCAGGAACCACTGCCCCCGCTGGGCGAAGGAGAGCGGGACACGCTCCGGGCGCGGCCCGGCGGTCATGGCGTCGCGGGCCGCGTCGGCACCGCGCAGTGCCGTGGCGATCCCGGCGACCGTGGGAGCCTCGAAGAGCCGGCGCACGGGCAGCTCGACACCGAGTGCGGTGCGGATGCGCGAGGCGAGGCGAGTGGCAAGCAGCGAGTGCCCGCCCAGGGTGAAGAAGCTGTCGTCGATCCCGATGCCGGAGACACCGAGGATGTCGGTGAACAGTCCGCAGAGGATCTCTTCCTGCGGGGTGCGCGGGGCGCGGCTCTGCGCGGCACCGGTGAACTCGGGTTCCGGCAGGGCCTTGCGGTCGAGTTTGCCGTTGGCGGTCAGGGGCAGCGCGTCGAGGGTGACGAAGGCGGCCGGGACCATGTAGTCGGGCAGGACCTGCACCAGTTGGGCACGGATCGCAGCTGCATCCGGGGTGCCGATGACGTAGGCGATGAGGCGGTCGTCGCGGACGATGACGGCGGCCTGGGCGATGGTGTCGAGTCCGGTGAGGACGGTTTCGATCTCGCCGAGTTCGATGCGGTGTCCGCGGATCTTGACTTGGTCGTCGGCGCGGCGGAGGTATTGGAGGTCGCCGTTCTCGGTCCAGCGGACGATGTCGCCGGTGCGGTACATCCGTGTCCCGGCGGGGCCGTAGGGGTCGGCGACGAAGCGCTCGGCGGTGAGGCCGGCGCGCTTGAGGTAGCCGCGGGCGATTCCGGTGCCGGCGATGTAGAGGTCGGGGGTGACGGGGGCGGTGGTGGACCAGATGGTGGTTTCGGTGGGTCCGTAGACGTTGAGGACCGATGAGGCTGCGGAGGTGAGCTGTGCGGCGAGGTCGGTGGGCAGGGCTTCGCCGCCGACCAGTACTCGTACTGCGCGCAGCGACTCGCCCGCGTCGGACACGACGGCACGCCAGAGGCTGGGAGTCGCCTGCATCACGGAAATGCCCTGCCCGGCGACCGAGGCACGCAGCCCGGCCGGGTCGAGGACGAGGTCACGACTCGCGAGGACCACGGCGGAGCCGGACACCAGGGGGGTGAAGAGCTCAAGTCCGGCGATGTCGAAGCCCACCGTGGTGACCGCCAGCAGCCGGTCGTCCGGGGTGAATCCGACGCGCTCCGCCATATCGAGCAGCAGGTTGGCCAGGTTGGCGCGGGAGACGACGACACCCTTGGGGCGGCCGGTGGATCCGGAGGTGTAGATGACGTACGCGGCCGCGCGGGGATCCACCGGGACGCTCCGGACGCGCTCACCGTCGAGCAGTGCCGGCAGAGTCTGAGCGTCCAGGGTGAGGACGGGACGGGTCGTGCTCAGCATGTGGGCGACCCGGTCGGCCGGGTACTCCAGGTCGAGCGGCAGGTAGGCGCCACCGGTCTTGAGTACGGCGAGCAGCGCGACGACGAGGTCCACGGAGCGGGGCAGGGCGACCGCCACGTACTGCTCGGGGCCGACCCCCCGCTCGATCAGCGAACCGGCGAGCCGGGCGGCCCGCTCGTCCAGCTCCGCGTAGGTGACGGCGGTGTCTTCGAAGACGACGGCCACCGCGTCCGGGGCCGCTTGCGCCCTCGCCTCGAAGAGGGCGACCACGTCAGCTTCACCCGCGAAGGACCGGGCGGTGGCGTTCCGTTCCTCCAGCAGCAGTCGGCGTGCGTCGGGGGCCAGGAGAGACACCTGGCCGACGCGCGTACCGGGTTCGGCGATCACCGTGCTCAGCACGCGTACGAACCGCTCGCACAGCACCTCGGCCGTTCGCGCGTCGAAGAGATCCGCGCTGAACTCCAGGACTGCCCCGATACCTCCCTCGGCGCCGTCCGGTCCGTGCTGTTCACCCAGGTTGAAGGCGAGGTCGAAGCGGGCCGCGTCGGAAGCCATGGTCTGGTCCGAGACGCTGAGCCCCGGCCACTCGCCCAGGGACCTGGCCGCATCGCCCTGATCCAGGTTGTGCAGGGAGAGCATGGTCTG
>NZ_JAELVH010000438.1 GCF_019399235.1 Streptomyces poriferorum
GGGCGGGGACGCGGGAGTTTCGGACGACGCGGTGCGGGACGCGGTACAGGACGCGGGCGAGCCCGCCGCAGCAGCAGCCGTCACCGCCGAGGAGCAGGCCGTCGGCGAGGCCGTGGAGCAGGCTCTGGAGGAGGCCGCCGAGGAGGCGGACACCTCGCGGTCCGGTGACGCACCGGCCCCGCACGACGCGGCTGCGGACGAGCCGCCGCCGGAGCAGGCCTCCGTCTTCGACACCCCGGTGCCGCCTTCGTCGATGGACCCCGTGGCCGGGATCGAGTTCACCGTCCCGGACGGGCCGCCCGCCGAGGCCGCACATGCCCGGCGCACCATGATCGGCCGCAGTGCGGAGGAGGTCGACCACGCGCCGCCGCGCGGCCGGTACGCCCCTGTCCCGTCACCCGATTCGACCGGTGCGGGCGCGACGCTCCGCTGGGTGGCCCCCGCGGCCGCGCTCGCCCTCGCCTCCGCCGTGGTGGTGGGCCGGGCACTGCGGCGCCGGAGGTAGCCGCGCCAGTAGGGTCGTCGTGTGAGCAGCAGCGAGAAGGACGTCCGGCTGTCCGTCGGCGACGCAGAGTTGACCGTGAACCCCGCCAACGGCTGTCGTATCAGCAGCCTGCGCATCGGCGGCACCGAACTGCTGCGGCAGGGGGAGCGCTACGGCTGCTTCCCGATGGTGCCGTGGTGCGGCCGGACCGAGAACGGGCAGTTCCACAACGGTGGTGTGCTGCATCAGCTGCCGCTGACCGCCCCGCCGCACGCGATCCACGGCACAGGTCGTGACACGGCCTGGCGCACGGCGCGGGAGAGCGCGACGGACGCCGCGTTCTACTACGACCTGACCGACCCCTGGCCGTACCCGGGCCGGGTGACGCAGACCTTCGAACTGACCGAGTCCTCTCTGACGTCGGCCTTCGGCATCGAGACGTACGGGGACTCCTTCCCGGCCCAGGCCGGCTGGCATCCGTGGTTCCGGCGCAACCTCGGCAGCGGCGAGGACGTCCGGATCGACTTCGATGCCGCGTGGCAGGAGGAGCGGGGGGAGAACCATCTGCCGACCGGCCGCCGGATCCCTCCCCTGGCCGGACCGTGGGACGACTGCTTCGGCATGCCAGACGGCGTCGATGTGACCCTCACCTGGCCGGAGCAGCTGGAGCTCACGGTGAAGAGCCGCACCGAGTGGGTCGTGGTCTACGACGAGCAGGACGAGGCGGTGTGTGTGGAGCCGCAGTCGGGCCCGCCGAACGGCCTGAACACCGCGCCCCGCTACGTCACGCCGATCGAACCCCTGGAGATCGCGACGACGTGGAGCTGGCGCACGCTCTGAGCGCGACGGTCCGGAGCGGGTGCGGGGCCGGTCGGCCTTATCCTCGTAGCCATGACTGACGTACGCGCTGAGCTGTTGCAGCAGATCAAGGACAAGGCCGTGGTTCACGGCAAGGTGACTCTCTCCTCCGGTCTCGAGGCCGACTGGTACATCGATCTGCGCCGCATCACGCTGGACGGCAAGGCCGCTCCGATGGTCGGTCAGGTCATGCTCGACGCGACCTCGGAGCTGGACTACGACTGTGTGGGCGGGCTGACGCTGGGTGCCGACCCGGTCGCCACCTCGATGCTGCACGCCGCCGCCGCCCGCGGGCAGGAGCTGGACGCGTTCGTGGTGCGCAAGGCGCAGAAGGCCCACGGCATGCAGCGCCGGATCGAGGGCACGGAGGTCAAGGGCCGCCGCTGCCTGGTCGTCGAGGACACCTCGACGACCGGCGGTTCGCCGCTGACCGCCGTCGAGGCGGTGCGTGAGGCGGGTGGCGAGGTCGTCGCCGTCGCCGTGATCGTGGAGCGGGGCGCGGCTCCGGCCATCGCCGAGGCGGGCCTCCCGTATGTCCACGTCTACTCGGTCCCGGACCTCGACCTGGCCTGACCTGCGGTTTCCTTCGAGGGGGGCCGGCTTCACGTTCGTTTCACGTGAAACCGGCCCCCCTTGTCGTATGTCTGCAGCGGGGCCCCCGGAACGCTGGGGGAGTACGCAGGGTGGAGCCGGGACGAGAGTCTGGGAAGATGGGGGCGACGATGACGTCGCCCCCAGGTCAGGGAACCAGCAACGCACACCCGCACATCCCAAGGAGCGGACAGATGCCCATCGCAACCCCCGAGGTCTACGCCGAGATGCTCGACCGGGCGAAGGCAGGCAAGTTCGCCTACCCGGCCATCAATGTGACGTCGACGCAGACCCTGCACGCTGCGCTGCGTGGTTTCGCTGAGGCCGAGAGCGACGGCATCGTCCAGATCTCCACCGGTGGGGCGGAGTTCCTGGGCGGCCAGTACAACAAGGACATGGTCACGGGCGCCGTAGCCCTCGCCGAGTTCGCGCACATCGTCGCCGCCAAGTACGACATCACGGTCGCGCTGCACACCGACCACTGCCCCAAGGACAAGCTGGACACGTACGTCCGTCCGCTGATCGACGTCTCCGCGGAGCGCGTCGCCAAGGGTCTGAACCCGCTGTTCCAGTCCCACATGTGGGACGGCTCGGCCGAGACGCTGGCCGACAACCTGTCCATCGGCCAGGAGCTGCTGGCCAAGGCCGCCGCCGCCAAGATCATCCTTGAGGTCGAGATCACCCCGACCGGTGGCGAGGAGGACGGCGTCACGCACGAGATCAACGACGAGCTCTACACGACCGTCGACGACGCGCTGCGTACCGCCGAGGCGCTCGGTCTGGGCGAGAAGGGCCGCTACCTGCTGGCCGCGTCCTTCGGCAACGTGCACGGCGTCTACAAGCCGGGCAACGTCGTCCTGCGTCCCGAGCTCCTCAAGGACCTCCAGGAGGGCGTCGGCGCCAAGTACGGCAAGACGTCCCCGTTCGACTTCGTCTTCCACGGCGGCTCCGGCTCCACCGCCGAGGAGATCGCCACCGCGCTGGAGAACGGCGTCGTGAAGATGAACCTCGACACCGACACCCAGTACGCCTTCACCCGCCCGGTCGCGGACCACATGTTCCGCAACTACGACGGTGTGCTGAAGGTCGACGGCGAGGTCGGCAACAAGAAGGTCTACGACCCGCGCACCTGGGGCAAGTCCGCCGAGGCGGGCATGGCCAAGCGCGTCACGGAGGCCTGCGCCAACCTGCGGTCCACCGGCACCAAGCTGAAGTAACTCCGTACGGATGTCTGCCTGGGCCCGGTACCCCTTGGGGTGCCGGGCCCACGGCATGTCCGTACCGGCAGGAATGATCTGAGGGAGCAGCTGTGAGTACGTCCTACGACTTCGACACCGTCATCGACCGCCGCGACACCTGGAGTGTGCAGTGGGACGGGGTCGCGGACCGGTTCGGGGTGGACGGACTGCTGCCGTTCACCATCTCGGACATGGACTTCGAGACGGCCCCCGAGGTACTGACCGCCCTGCGGGCCCGGCTCGACCACGGTGTGTTCGGCTACACCGACTGGCGGCTGGGCGACTTCCGCCCGGCGGTGGCCCACTGGTTCGCGACCCGGTACGACACCGTGATCGACACCGGGCAACTCGTGTACGGCCCTTCCGTGCTCAGTCAGTTGTCGCAACTGCTCCAGATGTGGACGGCCGAGGGCGACGGCGTGGTCGTCCACACCCCGACGTACGACGGCTTCCGCAAGGCGGTCACCGGGCTCGGCCGTCCACATCTCGAGCTGCGCGCTCCAGAGCCTCCGTGTCCCCGAGACCCACACCGCGCAGCTCGCGGCCGAGCCCGGTGGGGTCGCGGTGATCAGCGACGAGATCCACGCCGACTTCGTGCACGAGGGGCGTGTCCATGTGCCCTGGACGCGGGTGGGGGGCGACGGGCGGTGGGCGCTCGTCACCTCGGCCTCGAAGGCGTTCAACTTCCCGGCGCTGACCGGTTCGTACGGGATCGTCGGCCGTGCGGAGGACCGGGCGGAGTTCCTGCGTCGCATGGAGACCGCGGAGGGCCTCGCCTCACCGGCGGTGCTCTCGCTGACCGCGCACATCGCCGCGTACCGGGACGGCGCGGCATGGCTGGACGCCGTACGCGCGTATGTCGCAGGGAACCTGGCGCTGGTCGCCGAACGGCT
>NZ_JAELVH010000439.1 GCF_019399235.1 Streptomyces poriferorum
TCCGAGAAACAGTGCCTAGGCGGAGGCCTCGGTGAGGTCCGCCAGCTCCTGGTCCGTCAGACGCAGTCCGGCGACGGCGACCAGCGCGGGAAGCTGCTCGACCGTACGGGCCGAGGCGATCGGTGCGGCGACGGTCGGCCGGGCGGCCAGCCACGCCAGCGCCACGGTCGCGATCTCCGCGTCCCGCTCCTGTGCCACCTTGTCGAGCGCGGCAAGCACCTTCTGGCCGCGCTCCGACTCCAGGTGCGTGGCCGCGCTCCCGGCGCGGGCGCTCTCCACAGCCGTACCCGGACGGTACTTGCCGGTGAGGAAGCCGGAGGCGAGGGCGAAGTACGGGACGGCCGCGAGCCCGGCGTCGGCGGCGGTGTCCTGGAGCTCGCCCTCGTAGGTGTCCCGGGAGACGAGGTTGTAGTGGGGCTGCAGGGCCACGTAGCGGGCGAGCCCCTCGCGCTCGGAGAAGTCCAGCGAGGCGCGGAGCCGCTCCGGGCTGATGTTGGAGGCGGCGATCTCGCGGACCTTGCCGTCCTTCACCAGCTGGTCGAGGGCGGTGATGATCTCCTCGACCGGGACCGTCTCGTCGTCGAAGTGCGTGTAGTAGAGATCGATGTGGTCGGTGCCGAGCCGTCGCAGCGACTCCTCGGCGGCGGCCTTGATGGTGGTGGCGGAGAGCCCCTTGTACGCGGGGTGGGCGCCGACCTTGGTGGCCACGACGATGTCGGAGCGGTTGCCGCGTGCGGCGAGCCACTTGCCGATGAGGGTCTCCGACTCGCCACCCTCGTTGCCGGGGACCCAGGCCGAGTAGGAGTCGGCGGTGTCGACGAAGTTGCCGCCGGCCGCCGCGTATGCGTCGAGAACGGCGAAGGACTGCGCCTCGTCGGCCGTCCAGCCGAAGACGTTGCCCCCGAGGGCGAGCGGGAAGACCTGGAGGCTGGAGGAACCGAGCTTACGGAGAGAAGTCATGGGTGGAACAACCGCCTTCACGGGCTCCGCTATTCCGTGGCCTGTGCATCTGAACCGGTGCACGCGCGGACGTGAACGTGGGCGGAGAAAGACCGGCAGCCCTGACGTCGGGGGGTGAGCGTCAGGGCTGCCGGGGTTTCGTGGCCGGAGAACCGGCGTGAAGGGGGTGGTCGCGGACCGTCCTGGGGGAAACGGTCACCTCGGACCGTCCCCCAGGAAACGATCCACTCACACCGTCCCCCAGGAACGATCCACTCAGGCCGTCCCCCAGGAAACAGTCACCGCACACCGTCCCCCAGGAAACGGTCTCAGACCGTCAGGCCCCGGGCCTGCAGCCAGGCCATCGGGTCGATGCCGGTGCCGTCCGGGGTGTGGACCTCCAGGTGGAGGTGCGGGCCCGTCACGTTGCCGGTCGCGCCGACGCGTCCGATGGTGTCGCCCGTCGTGACCTTCTGACCGATGCTGACGTCGATCGAGGACTGGTGGCAGAACCACAGCTCCGTGCCGTCCTCCAGCTCCAGGACCGTGCGGTAGCCGTAGGAGCCGGAGTAACCGGCCGACTTGACCGTGCCGGTGTGGATGGCCTTGATCGGGGTACCGGTCGGCGCCGCGAAGTCGAGGCCCGTGTGGTAGCCGGAGGACCACATCGATCCGGCCTCGCCGAACGTCGAAGTGATCGTGTACGAGGAGGTGGGTATGGCATAGCTGGCGGCGAGCTTGGCGAGCCGCAGCGCCTCCGCCTTCTTCGCGGCTTCCTCCGCCGCCTTCTTCTTCTCGGCGGCGATCTTGGCCTCGGCGGCGTCCTGCTGCTTCTTCGCGTCGGCGGCGGCCTTCTCCGCGGCTGCCTTCTCCGCGGCTGCCTTGACCTCTGCGTCGGCGGCGTCCTGCTGCTGCTCGGCCTGCTGGAGGATGCGGGCACGGAGTGCCTCACCGGCGTCCGTGGTGCCCTGCTCCGCCTCGGCGGTGGTGATGCCGGCGGTCGTCAGCGGGGCGGAAGCGGTCTCGGCCGCAGTCTTCTCCGCCGCGGACTCGGACTCTCCCGAGAACAGTGCGCCGACGCCCGGGAGGGATTTGGCGTCGGGGAGATTGTCCGAGATGGAATCGGGAAGAGAGATGGAGACCGGCGGCTTGCTCTGGGCGGTGGCCATGCCACCCGCACCGACGGCCGCGATGACGCCGACGCCGAGGACGGTGGAGCTGCGGGCCAGACCATTGCGCTGCTTGGCGACGCGATGCTTGCCGCGCACGGGGCGAATGGACTCCTCGGTGGGGTTCCATTCCTCCCAGGTCCTGTCGGACCCGGCCTCGTCGGCGCGGAAGTCGTTTCCGAAGTCGCTGCCCCGATCGGTCCCGTAGTCGGTCGCGTAGTCGGCCCCGTACTCCGTACCGAATGCGGTGGCGGGCCGGGTGGCGAAGTCATCGCCGTACTCGGACCGGAACCGAGAGGGAGCTTCGGGGGCAGGCTTGTTGGACGCCACGGGGGCGCACTCCTTTCCTTCCTTCTCGCCTACCGGGTTAGCTGACGGGTTCGGAGCAGGAAGGTCTCCTACGGGTTCCTCCGTCTCACAAACAAGACAAAGATGCCCGATTCACCCCATGTAGGTGGTTCCCCGGTTCCCTTGCGGAATTCGGCGCTCGCGCACGGTGCCGCCACTGACGGCGGCTGGGACAACCGCGCTGCGTTATCGAACGTTAATAGACACCGGGGTCCGATTCCAAGCTGTTCCCACTGATCGTTCACGTCCTTGGCCTGGACTTTACGGGACACAACCGGGTGGAATCGGGCGAGTTGATCACCCCTCGGCCACTATCCGGTTTCTGACGTTGCGTCAAATGTTATGCGGAGGGGTGCCCTTCGGTTACGTACGGTGGCATCGGCGTCCACCGCTCCCACCGCACACCCCCTCACCGCCGGGACCCGGCTCAGCCACCGCCGTCGCCCCGGCCGACGATCTTCACGGTCCTGCGCCGGTCGGGCTGCCCCTCGGCGGGCCGCACGACCGCGAGCAGCGCCATGTCGTCCGTCGACTCGCCTCCCGTGTGCAGCCGCACGTCATCGCTCAGCGCGGAGAGGAGCTCCTCGGGCCCCGGGAAGATCCGTCCCCGCAGCCGCTCGGCAGGGTCGTAGAAGACCCCTTCGGCGTTACGGGCCTCGGAGAGGCCGTCCGTATAGAGGAGGAGCGTCGCCCCGGCCGGCAGGTCCCACTCGTCGGCCCGGTCCGGCCACACCCCCAGGTCCATCCCCAGCGGCAGCGCGGGCACCGACGGACCGAGCACCTCCAGCCCCCCGTCCGTGTGCAGCAGCAGCGGCTCGGGGTGACCGCGGTTGACGATCCGCACCCGGCCCGAACCCGACGGGACCTCGGCGAGCACGGCGGTGATGAACCCCTCGAACGCGTTTAGGCCGCCGCGCCGGTCCGACTCCCGCGCCAGCGCGCGCTCCAGCCGCAGCGTCACGCCCTCCAGCGTCTCCTCCTGTTCGGCCGCCTCCCGGAAGGCCCCGATGATCACCGCCACCGCCTCCACGGCGTCCAGCCCCTTGCCGCGCACGTCACCGACCACCAGCCGCACCCCCTGCGGGCTGTCCGTCACCGAGAACAGGTCGCCGCCGACGAACTCGTCCGCCTGCGCCGCCTCGTACCGCGCGGCCACCTGCAGCCCCCCGATCCGGTCGGACGGCGTCGGCAGCACCGCCCGCATGGCCGTCTCCGCGATGACGCGGGCGGAGGCCAGCTGCTCGTTGCTGCGCCGCACGACCCCGTTGATCACGACGGCGAGGACGGAGACGGTGAGGACGGTGAGCAGTTCGATGGAGGGCACGACCTGCAGCAGGGTGCCGCTGGACAGCCGCAGCACGGCGACGGCCAGCAGCGCGGCGACACCGGTACAGACCGTGCTGGCCAGCGAGAAGAACGGCGCGGCGATCAGCGGGGCCGCCGCGAACAACGGGATGGCGGTGAACTGGGGCGGGGTGAAGCCGTCGAACAGCACGCCCCCGACGATCATCAGCATGGGCAGGGACCTGACGAACCGGCGGGTCCGCACACCCCCGGCAC
>NZ_JAELVH010000043.1 GCF_019399235.1 Streptomyces poriferorum
GCGCTGCTCGCCGGGGTCATCGGTACCGTCGCCGGTCTCGCCTCCGGCTACCTCGGCGGCTGGACCGACCGTGTCGTCATGCGCGTCGCGGACGTACAGCTCGCCTTCCCGGCGATCCTGCTGGCGCTCGCCGTCGTCGGCTTCGTCGGCTCGGGCCTCGGCTACGTCATCCTCGTGATCGGCATCACCGGCTGGGTTTCGTACGCCCGTGTCGTGCGCTCCGAGGTGCTGTCGCTGCGCACCCGCGACTTCATCACCGAGGCCCGCGCGATCGGTGTCGGTGACAGGGCGATCATGCGCCGGCACCTGCTGCCCAACGTCATGGCCCCGCTGGCCACGATCGGCACCCTGCACATCGCGTCGGCCATCGTCGCCGAGGCCTCACTGAGCTACCTGGGCCTCGGTGTTCCGAAGGAGACGGTGACCTGGGGAGGGATGCTCTCGGACGGACAGCTCTACCTCGGCACGTCCTGGTGGATCGCCGTCTTCCCCGGCATCGCGCTCATGCTCACCTCGCTGTCCATCAACATCCTGGGCGACGCGCTGCGCGACGTCGCGGACCCGAAGGCGTACCGCCGATGACCGACTCCGCACAGACCCCGCCGACCGCACCCGTCCTCGAATTCCGGGACCTGCGCGTCGACTTCGCGCTCGCCTCCTCGACCGTGCACGCGGTGCGCGGGGTGAGCTTCGCGGTGAACTCCGGCGAGACCCTCGCCGTCGTCGGCGAGTCCGGCAGCGGCAAGTCGGCCACCGCACTGTCCGCACTGCGCCTCAACCCCGAACCGCCGTGCGTGTACGCCGGAGGGCAGGTGCTGCTCGACGGCAAGGACGTACTCGGCCTGCGCGAGAAGGAGTTGCGCAAGGTCCGCGGGGCCCGGATCTCCATGGTCTTCCAGGACCCGATGACCAGCCTCGACCCCTTGCAGCGGGTGGGCGACCAGGTGTCCGAGGTGCTCCGGCTGCACGGCGACCACACCCGCGCCGAAGCCCGCCGGGCTGCGCTGACCGCACTGGACGAGGTCGGCATCCCCGACCCGGAACGGCGCTACGGCCAGTACCCGCACGAACTCTCCGGCGGTCTGCGCCAGCGCGTCATGATCGCCTCCGCGCTCGTGGCCCGCCCCAGCGTCCTCATCGCCGACGAGCCCACCACGGCGCTCGACGTGACCGTTCAGCGGCAGATCCTGGAACTGCTCGTGAGCCTCCAGCGACGCCACGGCATGGCCGTCCTGCTGATCACCCACGACCTGGGCGTCGTCGCCGAGACCGCCGACCGGGTCGTCGTCATGCGGCACGGCGAGGTCGTCGAGACCGGCGACGTGCACCAGGTGTTCACCCGCCCCACCGCCCCGTACACCCGCGATCTGCTGGCCGCCACTCCCCGACTGGAGCCCGTCGCATGACCACGAACCCGCTGCTGGAAATCGACGGACTGCGCAAGGAGTTCCCCGGCCGCCCGCCGAGCGTCGCCGTCGACGACGTCTCCCTCACCGTCCGGGAGGGCGAGACCTTCGCCCTGGTCGGCGAGTCCGGCTGCGGCAAGACCACGCTGACCCGGCTGCTTCTGCGGCTGCTCGAACCCACCGCGGGCCGCGTGCGGTTCGACGGCACGGACCTGCTGGCGCTGAACGGCGCCGCGCTGAAGCCGCTGCGCCGGCAGATGCAGGTCGTGCTCCAGGACCCGTACTCCAGCATGAATCCGCGGCTGCGGATCGCCGACATCGTCGGGGAGCCGCTCGTCACCCACGAGGAGTGGGCGCGCGGGCGGCGCGGCCGGGCCAGGGTGCGCGACCGGGCCGGCGAGCTCCTGGACTCCGTCGGCCTGGACGCGAGCATCCTGGACCGCTATCCGCACGAGTTCTCCGGCGGTCAGCGCCAGCGCATCTCCATCGCACGGGCCCTGGCCCTGGAGCCGCGCCTGGTCGTGCTCGACGAGCCGACGAGCGCACTCGACGTATCCGTGCAGGCGCGCGTCCTCGACCTGCTCGCCGAACTCCAGGACCGCCTCGGGCTGACGTACTTCTTCATCTCGCACAACCTCGCCGTCGTCCGCCAGATCGCTGACCGGGTGGCCGTGATGCGCCAGGGCCGCATCGTCGAGTCCGGGACCGCCGACCAGGTGTTCACCGCGCCCGAGGACGCGTACACCCGGCGGCTCCTGGACGCCGTACCGGTGCCCGACCCCCGCCGCCGGATCCTGGGGAGTGTCCCGGCGTGAGCCCCGCACCGCAGCCCACGGGCCCGGCAGGGTCCTCCCTAGTGGCGTGGCGCCGACAGGACCAGCCCCGCCGCCCCGAGCAGTGCGCCGGTGTCCGCTGCCTCACCGAGCACCACGGTGGGGACCTCACCGCCGCCGAGGGCGTCGGCGCGCAGCCGGGACTCGACCAGGGCCCGGAACGGCTCACCGCCGTCGAGCGCCTCCCCGTGCAGGACGAACAGCCCGCACGCGAAGAGCTGCTGGACGGTGGCCAGGCCGAGCACCAGGTTCTCCGCGTACCGCGCGACGAGATCGGCGGCGGCCGGGGTGCCGGACGCCGTCAGGGCCGCCAGGGTCGCCGCCTCGGGAGCGAACCCCCGCTCGGCGGCGCGCTCGCGCAGCCAGCGGGTCGTCGCCACGGTCTTCCAGCAGCCGCGCCGTCCGCAGGTGCAGAGCTCACCGCTCGCGGTGACCGTCATATGGGCGCCGCTGCGGCCACCGGCCGGGGCCAGCACCTCCCCCTCGTACAGGATGCCGACGCCGAGGACCTCACCGGTCGCGACGGAGGCGAACGAGCGCCGGCCACGCCCCGCGCCGAACCAGCGGTCGCCGAGCACCTGGACCCGTGCCCGGTGCTCGATCCGCACCGGGGCGCCGGCCAGCTCCGCGAGCCGGTCGGCAACCGGGTAGCCGCGCAGCGCCGGGGCGTCGTTCACCTCGATGATCCGGCCCGCCGCCGGGTCCACCACACCGGCGGCGGCCACACCCACGCCGAGCAGGTCCTGCCCGGCGAACACGGCGGCCGCCTCCCGCAGCGCCGCGTCGACGACGGCCGGGTCGGTGCTGCCCGCGTCGAAGCGGGCCTGCGTCCGCTCGCGGACGGCTCCGGCGCGGGTGAGCAGCGCGGCACGCACCAGTCCGGGCAGTACTTCGGCGGCGCCCAGCACACCGACGTCCCGACCGGCCGGCTCCTCCGGCTGCGGATCGGGTACCAACCGCAAAGGAATACGTTCATGCGCCATGCGCCGACTCTGTCATGCCCCCGGACCGGGGAGACAGCGGCATGACCCACCGCAATCTGACCGAGGCCACCTGGCGCGAGACGCGGGCGGCGGCGGCCGACTCGATCGCCGTCCTGCCGATCGGTTCGCAGGAGCAGCACGCCGAGCACCTGCCGATGGGCACGGACACGATGCTCGCCGACGCCGTCGTCTCCCGGGCCCTCGCCCTGCTCGACGAGCGGGCCGCCGCGGGAGAGGACGTGCCCGGTCTCGTACGTCTGCCGACGCTGCCCTACGGGCACAGCCCGCACCATCTGTTCGCCGCGGCGCTGACCCTGTCCGCGCCGGTGCTCGGCCTGGTCCTGGACGAACTCCTCGACTCGCTGGCCGCCTGCGGCTACCGCCGGGTGCTCGTCGTCAACGGACACGGCGGCAACGACGAGATCATGCGCCTCGCGGTCAAGCGGTTCGCGCTGCGGGCCGACGTGACGGCGGCCGCCTGCTCGTACTGGACGCTGACGGACACCGGCGAGCCCGAGGCTGACGCGGACGGCCCGGACGAGGGCCACGCCGAGCTGGTGCCCGGGCACGCCGGCTGGTTCGAGACGTCGCTGATGCTGGCCGCGCAGCCGTCGCTGGTATGGGCCGAGCGGGCCCGGCACGCGCCGGTCGAGCCGCCTCCCCTGTTCGACAAGCCGCCCTACCCGGGGCTGACCGTGGAGCGGCACGGCGAGTGGGAGCGGGTGGGCGGAGCCACCGACGACGCGGCCGGGGCCGACGCCGCGCACGGTGAGCGCCTGCTCGACCGGCGCGCCCGCGGCCTGGCCCGCGCGGTCCTCGCCTTCGACGCCGCGTCGCGCCCCCTCGCATGACCCTCCACCCCTCACACGTAAGGAACCGTTCATGAAGATCACCGAGGTCGACGTCCACGTCGTCAATCTGCCGCTGGTCAACCCGTTCACCAGCTCGTTCGAGACGAAGACCGGAGAGACCCGCACCGTCGTGCGCATCAGGACGGACACGGGTGTGGAGGGCTGGGGCGAGACGATGTGGGGCCGCCCGGTCGCCGCGATCGTCCGCGACCTCGCCGAGGACCTGATCGGCACCAGCCCGTTCGCCCTGGAGTCCTTCCACCGCCGCCACCACATGGTGCCGTTCTTCTACGGCTACCTGGGTTACGCCGCACTGGCCGCGATCGACGTGGCCTGCTGGGACGCCATGGGCAAGGCCACCGGGCAGTCGGTGACCGACCTGCTGGGCGGACCGGTCCGCGACGAGGTGCCGCTGACCGCGCTGATCACCCGGGCCGACGCACCCGGCGCCGCCGCGGGCGACCTGCCGCGGGCCCTTGCCGAGCACACCGAGCGGGTGGTGGCCGAGGGCGGGTTCACGGCCGTGAAGCTCAAGGGCACCAAGGACGTCCAGGGCGATGTCGCGATCCTGCGGGTGGTGCGGGCCGCGCTGCCCGAGGTGAACCTGCGCGTCGACCCGAACGCCGCCTGGTCGGTGCCGGACTCGATCCGGGCCGGCATCGCGCTGGAGGAGCTGGACCTGGAGTACCTGGAGGACCCGTGCGTCGGGATCGAGGGAATGAGCCAGGTCCGCCAGAAGGTACGCATCCCGCTGTGCACCAACATGTGCGTGGTCCGCTTCGAGGACTTCGCGCCCGCGATGCGCCTCAACGCGGTCGACGTGATCCACGGTGACGTCTACAAGTGGGGCGGCATCGCTCCGACGAAGGCACTGGCCGCGCACTGCGAGACGTTCGGTCTCGGCATGAACCTGCACAGCGGCGGCGAGCTGGGCATCGCGACGGCCGCGCATCTCGCGGTCGTCGCCAGCACCCCGGTGCTGTCGCGTGCCATCGACTCCATGTACTACCTGCACGCGGACGACATCATCGAGCCGCTCACGCTGGAGAACGGCAGCCTGCGGGTGCCGGACGGTCCGGGTCTCGGCGTCACCGTCGACGAGGACAAGCTCCGCCACTACGCCGAGGTCAACGCACGCGAGGGAGACCTGACCAAGTGACGACCGACAGCCTGCGCACCGGCCGCCGCGCCGTCACCACCGCCGGTGCTCCCGCGCCGATCGGCGGGTACAGCCAGGGCATCGCGGCGGGCCCGTACCTGTTCACCTCCGGGTTCGGCCCGCAGGACCCGGTCACGGGCGCACTGGGCGACACCATCGAGGAACAGACCCGCCAGGTCCTCGCGAACGTGAGCGCCCTCCTCGCCACGGACGGGCTGACGCTCGACGACGTGGTGAAGGCGACGGTCCATCTCCAGGACGTGCACCGTGACTTCGCGGGCTTCGACCGGGTCTACCGGGAACACTTCGGCGATCCGCGTCCGGTACGCACCACGGTCGGCTCCGAACTGATGGGCATCCTCGTGGAGATCGACGTGGTGGCGCTGCGCCGGAATCCCTGATCCGGGGGTACGCGCACGCGGGCCGGACCGTCGTCGTACGGTCCGGCCCGCCGCGCCCGTCAGTCCCCGGGGTGGGCCATCGCGTCGATGGCGACCGCCGCCGCCAGGACGGTGGCGGGGTCCGCACCCGGCCCGACGTCGAGGCCGTAGGTGTCCCGGACGCGGAACCACTTCTTCGACACCTCGGCCACCTTGTAGCCGTCCCGCTCGATCGTGTACTCGTGGTCGAGGATGTTGCCGACCACGCGCAGGTCCTCGCCGTCCTCCTGCTTGATCCGCCACCGGTCGCGCAGTGGTCCGATGACGGCCTTCTTGACGATGGCCACGCGCTGCCCGTCGGCGTCCTCGATCGCCATCGAGTCCTTGATCCGCAGCGGCCGGCTCTGCACGGTGGCGACGCGCCGGCCCTCGCGGTCCTCGATGTGGTACGTGCGGCGCGCCCGCAGGGCCTTGCCGTTGACCTTGTACTGATGGTCGCCGGACTCGTCGTCGATCCAGTAGTCGTCACCGATGGAGATCATCTTCTGCCGCATCCTGAAACGGGTCACGCCCTCGCCGTGGTCGAACGCGCGATTGGCGTGACGGCGGTCCTTGCGCTCCTGGAACATCACGCGTCCTTTCCCGCCGTCTGTCGAGGGGGTCGGACCGGGCTCCGGTGACGGCAGTCCCACCTTTCCTATCCCGCTCGCGGCGGAGCCGCACCTTTTGGGAAGCGCCTGAGGCGGACAGGCGCCTCAGGAGGACAGGTGTCCCCGCACCGAGCGCATCGCGCGGTGCACCGCCTCGCGCGACTCCCGGGTCCGGTCGAGGGCGTCGAAGGTGTGGCGGCCGTTCGGTACGTCGATCACCTCGGTGTCCACCCCGTGCTTCGCGGCCGCGGTCAGGAACTCCTCGACCGTGGCGGCGATCCCCGGCATCTCGCGCCCCACCCGGGTGATCACGAGGGGCAGGGCGCCCGCTTCCGCCACCGCGTCCGCCGGCCGGAACCCGCTGTCCACGGGTCCCCAGGCGGGGATCGGGGCCAGGACCGGGTAGGAGGCCGCGAGGCAGCGCAGCCAGGCCGGGGGCCGGCTCAGCCAGGGCGCCGAGAGCAGTCCTCCGCCCGAGAAGAACCAGAGTGCGATCCGGTCCGCATCCACCCGCGGATCGGCCCGGACCCGCTCCACCGCCGCTGCCACGTCCTCGGCGGCGCGTGGGTAGCCGGCCATGTCGTGCAGCCGGTGGTCGACCGTCGCGCCGATCATGCCCTCCGCCGCCGCGTACCGCGCGTACCCCCGCAGGAGCGGCCAGTCCCGCGGGGTCGGCTCGACTCCTGCGGGCACCGGGCCCCCGTGCACGAACACCACCGCCGGCCGGGGGCCCCCGGCGTCCGGCAGGTACAGATCGACGTTTCCGGTCCGCTCGCACGGGAGTTCGGGCACGTCCACCACGAACGGCCGCAGGTGCGAGGGGAGTTCCCCGGAGCCGGGCGGCACGAGATGGTGTCCCTCGCCTGCGGCGGCCCGCAGCAGGACGTCGGCCAGCTCGGCCGGGAGGGACAGCATCGGCCAGTGTCCGGTGGGCAGTTCGAAGAACGACACCTGAGGACCGGCCAGCGGTAGGAGAACCGGGTCACCGAAGTCCACCCGCTGCTGGACCATCGCGATACTCGAACCGTTCGCGTCGCACAGCACGCCGGTGACGGGCAGTGCGCCGGCCGCCCCGGTCAGTCTCAGCGGCTGGAGCAGGGTGGCCAGGGGCTGCGGCGAGGCCAGGGCGGTGAGCCGGTCCAGCGCCGCTTCGGGGATGCCCGCGGTGCTGCCCCAGCGCTGCCACGCGTCGCGGGCCGGAGGAGCCAGGTCCTCGCCGGCCCCTTCCGCACCGGCCCGCCCCACCAGGTCCTCGCGCAGTGCCGGGTCCGGCACGGTGGCCAGGGCCGGCACTCCGTCCTGCCCCGGTCCGGTGTCCAGGCAGACGATCCGGCCGATGCGCTCCGCGCGCCGGTCGGCGGCGCCCAGCACCGGGTAGGTGGCGTAGCCGTGGGCCACCAGGACGATCCCGTCCTGGTGGCGGGTTCCGGCGGCGACCGAGTCGATCACCGCGAGGACGTCCTCGATGTGCGTCTCCAGGCCGACGGCATCCGCCGGGCCGCCGCGGGAGCCGCCGAGCCCTGTCAGGGTCACCGTGTGTACCCCGGCGCCCGCCGAGACCAGGTGCGCAGCGGTCTCCTCCCACACGTGTGCGCCGGTGAACATGCCGGGCACCAGGATGAATTCGGTCATGGTCCGCTCCTTGGCGATACGTCGGCGGCGGTCCGGTCCCCATCGCCCGGCCGCCCTCGCCGGTACCGTAGAAGCTCCCCCGGAGGGAGGTTCAAGTGTTCACCTCGCACGACGGCCTGTGCGGCATCGGCGAACTGGCCGAGCGCGCGGGCGTCACCGTCAAGGCCGTCCGCTTCTACTCCGACAAAGGCTTGCTGCCGGAGGCTTCCCGCAGCGCGGGCGGGCATCGCCGCTACGGTCCCGACGCGCTCGGGCGGCTGCGCCTGCTCCGTTCCCTGCGCACCCTCGGGCTGCCGGTGCGCGAGGTGCGCCGCGTCCTCGAGGAGGAGGGGGACGGGGCGGACGGTGTGCTGGAGGACGCCGTCGCCGGGCAGCTGCGCGCACTCGGCTCACAGCTCACCGCCCTGCGCTGGCGGGAGGCGGCGATGCGGCTGGTGCTGGAGTGCCCGCCCAGGGAGCGGGCCGACCGGCTGCGCCTGATCGGGGCGGTGACCACACCGCCGAGCACGGCCTCGCTGGCCCGGTTCTGGCGTGCCTGGCTGCCGCCGCGGATGCCGGCCCGGGCGACGGCCGCGTTCCTGGAGGTGGCGGTCCCCCAGCCGCCCGACGACCCCGAGCCGGCCCAGGTGCTCGCCTTCGCCCGGCTGCACGCCCTCGTGACCCGTCCCTGCACGGGCGCCGAGCAGCCCCAGCCCGAGGCCCACAAGGCCGGGGGTTCCCGTGCTCCCGCCGTCCTGTACGCGGGCCTCGCGCAGGCGTACGAGCTGGCCGGCGCCCAGCTGCGCCGGGGTGCGGAGCCGCGCCCCGGCGAGGAGCTGGACAGCTTCGTGGACGCGTACGCGAGCGCGTACGGCAGCCGGGACACTCCGGCCTTCCGCCGTCTGCTCACCGGTCAGCTCGCCGCCGACCCACGGATCGACCGGTACTGGGAGCTGACGGCCGACGTGATCACCGCGCCGGGCGGTCCGCCCGAGCCGACCCCCGGGACCGCGCACGACTGGCTGTTCGCCGCGCTCGGCGCGCAGACGGCGGCGGCCGGCTGAGGCGCGCGGCGCCCACGGCTCCTGCCCCGGCGTCAGCGCATGTCCGCCGTGATCGCCCAGCGTTCGTGGTCGCGCCAGGCCCCGTCGATGAGGAGGAAGTCGGGCGAGAAGCCCTCCAGCCGGAATCCCGCCCTGCGCACCAGGGCGATCGAACCCGCGTTGCCGGGCTGGATGTTGGCCTCCAGGCGGTGCAGGCCGAGCGGTCCGAAGGCGTGCCCGAGGACCAGGCCGAGCCCTTCGCTCATCAGGCCGCGACCGGTCGCGTGGGCGAAGCCCCCGTAGCCGAGGGCACCGCAGCGGAAGCCGCCCATGACGATGTTGTTGATGTTGATGAACCCGGCGATCGCGCCGTCGGCCCCGCTCCCGGCCGTCCCGTTGCGCTCGCACACCAGGAACCCGGCCCTCGCCGGGTCCTCGATGAGCACCTCCGCGTAGGCGGCGTACGTGTCGGGGGAGGCGGGCGGGAACAGCCAGGGGTGGTGCAGTTCGCGGCTCTCCCGGGCCCGGGCGGTGAACTCATCCGCATCGGCTCGGGTGAAGGGACGGATCGCCGTGCGCGGACCCTGGGCCAGGTAGGTGGTTTCGGACATCAGGCCAGCGTAGATCGCCCTCCGCCGCCCGGCCGGACCGGGGGGCGGCGGAGGAGGGGCTACTTGGTGCGCCTGCGGAAGACGTACGCCCCACAGGCCATACCGGCCAGGAACATCACGATCAGCCACACGTACAGCGGCATGGTCACCAGCGGGACGATGAGGCGGACCTCGACCTCTTCGGTGTTCTCCGCGATGAACACGATGGACAGGACCGCGATGATGATGACGAGAATGCGGGCGGGTGTGAACGCACCCGTGCTGCTCTTGCTGCCGCTCGACACATCCTTCGGGCTCATGAAGCGGCCCCTTCCCTGGGTCTGATGCGCCACCGCCCCCGGAGCACCAGGATGACTCCGTCCGGGTGCCCGGGGGCGGTGCTGTACGGCCATTCGGGTGACGGCCGTGACCGGTGCTACGGCGTCATTTCCCCGTGCCGCCCACCACCGGAAGCTCCAGCACTCCGGTGTCCCCGGGCGCGCTGACGACCGTGACGGGCTTGATGCCGCGGTTGCCGAAGTACGCGCTGTCGCTGGCGGCGATCGCGAATTCCAGCCGGTGTCCCGCCTCGTACCGGTGGACGATGCCGGGCAGCCGGACAGTGAAGGGGCGGGTCACGTCCGGCACCCGGACCGGTGAGACGAGCCGGTTCACCAGCGTCCTGGTGCCGTCCGGCGCGACGTCGTAGACCTTGGCGAACAGGACGAGCTTGTCCGCGGCGTCACCGCTGTTCTGCACCCGCTCCGTCCTCGGCGAGACGACCTTCAGCGTGGCCTTCGGCGCTCCGACGACATCGACCGCCGAGCCGAGCGGAGCGCTGGTCCAGCCGAGGTAGGTGCCCTTGGTGTCGTACGGCTTCGGGTCGGGCAGTCCGATGAGACCGGCGAGCGAGCTCTCCGAGTGGCTCGTGGGAATCAGCCAGTTGGTGTACTGGCGGCTGCCGCGTGCGACCTTGGCGCGGTTGTCGACGAGCTTGCCGTCGCCGGAGAGGTACATCGTGCGCGTCAGGCCGGGGACGGCGTCCGCGGTGCCGTAGCCGCTCTGCCAGTCGCGGTAGTAGGCGAACTCCGGTCCGGTGTCCGTGGCCGTCTCGTGGCGGAGGTAGCGGTCGAACCAGGCGAGGATGCGTCCGCCGACGTAGCTGCTCTCCAGATTGCCCTGGCCCAGGTCGAGTTCGCCCTCCACCTGGCCACCGCTGTGACCCCATGCCTGCCAGATCATCTTGGCCGTGGTGCCCTGCGCCTTGAGCGTCCGGTAGGTGGCTGTGGCCTCGTTCAGGTTGAACAGGCTGTCGGCCTGCCCCTGGATCAGCAGGGTGGGCGCCTTGACGCGGTTCAGGTAGGAGACGGGAGAGACACTGCGCGCGTAGGCGAGCATCGCCGCGGTCCTGTCGTCCGGGTAGCGGCCGGAGTTGAGCAGCCGGATCGTGTCGCAGGCCCGCGCGGCGAAGTGGAGGCAGTCCAGGCTGCCGAAGCGGGACGGGTCGAGGCTGGGTGCGAGGATCGCCTGCCCCTCCCCCATCAGGTAGAAGCCGTTGGTCCACTGCCATTTGAAGACGCCGGCGGTGTCGGAGGAGACACCCTGGGCCGTGCCGGTGTTGTTCGGGGCGAGCGCGTAGCCGAGGTCGTTCCAGGTGATGAGCGGCACGAGGGCGTCGACGCGGGGGTCGACGGCCGCGGTGGCCATCTGGATGGCTCCGCCGTACGAGCCGCCGATCATGCCGACCGTGGGGTCACCGGGGCCGTCCTGGGTGACGAAGTCGGCCTTGGTTCCGTCGTCGGCGGCACGTGTTCCGCCGAGGAAGTCGACGAGGGCGGCCGCCGCCCTGCCGTCCGTCTCCGGGTCGTCGAGCGTGATGAGGCAGCCGGACTTGCCGAAGCCCAGGCCGGAGTAGACGAGCCCGGCGTAGCCGCGTGAGGCGAACGCCTTGCCGATGCCGTCGGTCGAACCGTCCGACTTGCTGCCGCCGAAGCCGTTGGTGGCGAGGACGGCGGGCACCGGGTGCAGGGCGTCGGCCCCGGCGGGGCGGTAGAGGTCGGCGTCCACGGTGCAGGAGCGGCCGCCCGCAGAGACGGTGAACTTCAGCGGGGTGACGGTGTATGCGGACTCGGCGGCCGTGGCGGCCTGTGCGGTGCCGGTGAGCGCGAGGGGTGCGGCGAGCGCGGCTCCGGCGACGAGGGCGAGTGATTTCCGGGACAGCGACTTCGATGACTTCGACCGGAAGCGGGAACCGGGGACAGCACGCGACACGAGGACCTCCACACCGAGGACACCTTACCGACCGGTAAGTATTGGGCCGCGCTCATGCTGTGACACAGGTCATAGTCGTGTCAACGCCCAGGACAGCGTTTCCTGAAGGTTGCTCAGCTTCTTCGCTTCCCGGCCCCGTTCGGGCCGCCCCGGCGTACGGAGTCGGACACGCCGATGGCCCCGGCGCACTGCCGGGGCCATCGCCGTGTGCCGTTTTCGCTCAGGCCAGCGCCGGTACCTCGACCGTGAGGGTGGCCCGGCCGCCGTCCGCCGGTGCGTCCAGCACGGCGGGCACCCCGAGCGGAATCGTCAGCCCGGTGGGGCCGTGTCCGAATCCGAGCTCCTCGACGACGGGCACGCCCAGCGGGCCGAGCCGGTCGGCGAGCACCGCGCGGACCCGCTCGTACGGTCCGCAGCCCGCCCAGGAACCGCAGACCACCCCGGCCACGCCGTCGAGCGCGCCGGCCCGCAGCAGTTGGGTGAGAATGCGGTCGATGCTGTACGGGTCCTCGGTGGTGTCCTCGATGACCAGCAGTCCGCCGCGGGCCGAGGTACGCCCGTGCGGGGTGGCGAGGTCCGCGGCGAGCAGACTGACACAGCCACCGTAGGTGACGCCCCGGGCCCGCCCCGGCACCAGGGCCCTCGCGTCGTCGAGCCCCAGCGTCATGACCGTCTCGGGCTCGAACAGGGTGGACCGCAGCGAGTCCTGGGTCCGCGGGTCCTTCAGGAAGGTCTCGGTGCCCACCATCGGGCCGTGCAGCGTGGCAAGCCCGGTCCGCAGGGCGAACGCCTCGTGGAGCACGGTGATGTCGCTGTAGCCGACGAACACCTTGGGCCCGGCGGCACGCATCGCCGCCCAGTCCACCAGATCCACCATGCGGTGTGCCCCGTAGCCGCCGCGGGCGCAGATCACCGCGTCGACGGACGGATCGCACCAGGCGTCCTGGAGGTCCCGGGCCCGCGCCTCGTCCGCGCCGGCGAGATACTCCAACTCGCGGTGCACGTCGAGCACATGCGGCATCACGAGGGGATCGAGCCCCCAGCCGCGCAGGAGGTCGAGACCCGCGTCCAGCCGCTCGGCGGGCACCGGTCCGCTCGGGGACACGACGGCGACCCGGGCGCCCGCGCGCAGCCGGGCAGGACGGGTCAGGGGCGCCAGGGCCGCGCCGTCGGCGCTCACTTCTTCAGCTCCAGCCGCGGCACGTCGGTACGGTCGATGCCGAACGTCTGGGCGTACAGGGAGAGTTCAGCCTCCAGCGCGCTGATCATGGTCTCCGCGCGCCGGAACCCGTGCCCCTCGCCCGGGTAGGTGAGGTAGGCGTGCGGAATGCCGCGCCCCTCGACCGTGGCCAGGAACCGCTCGCACTGTACGGGCGGGCAGATCGGGTCGTCCTCCCCCTGGAGGATCAGGAAGGGGGTGGTGAGCCCGTCGGTGCGGTTGATCGGGGACCTGTCCCGGTAGCGGTCGGGGACCTCGGCGAGCGGGCCGACCAGCGACTCCAGGTACTGCGACTCGAAGTCATGGGTCTCGTCGGTGCCCCAGCCGGTCAGGTCCAGGATGGGGTAGATGATCGTGCCGCAGGCGTAGACGTCCGTCCCGGTCAGCGAGGCGGCGCTGGTCCAGCCCCCGGCGCTGCCGCCGCGGACGGCGAGCCTGTGCGGGTCCGCGGCGCCCTCGGCGGCCAGCGCCCCCGCGACGGCGGCGCAGTCCTCGACGTCGACGACGCCCCACTGTCCGCGCAGCCGGTTGCGGTAGGCGCGGCCGTAGCCGGTGGAGCCGCCGTAGTTGACCTCGGCGACGCCGATGCCGCGCGAGGTGAAGTAGGCGATCTCCAGGTCGAGCACGAGCGCGGCATGGCCGGTCGGGCCGCCGTGGGCCCACACCACGAAGGGCGGCAGCTCGTCGTCCGGGCCGGTCCGGTCGGGGCTGTGCGGCGGGTACACCTGGGCGTGGATCTCCCGGCCGCCGGGGCCTGTGAAGGTGCGGACGGCGGGCTCCGGGTAGTACGAGGGGTCGACCGCGTCCTCGTGGGGTGCGCCGATGATCCGGGTGTGCCCGGTCGCGGTGTCGAGTTCCACGATCTCGTACGCGCTGCGCGGGCTCGCCGCGATGCCGATGACGCGGCTGTCCTGCACGGCGAGGGTCTCGGCCCACTCGGTCCAGGGTCCGGCGATGTCGACGACCTCGCCCGTCTCCGGGTCGAGGATGCCGAGGGTGGTGGATCCCTTGCCGTGGAGTGTGGCGATCAGCCCGTTGTCCAGCGGGCAGAACCAGTTGAGCCCGATCTTCCACAACGGACCCGCGAACTCCTCCTCGCGGACGCAGAGTCCGTCCACGGTGCCGCGGTCCGGGTCGGCGCGGTAGAGGTTCCACCACCCACTGCGGTCACTGGCGAACAGCAGCTGTCCGTCGCTGGTCCAGCGGACCTGCGGTACGGATTCCTCCGGACCGCCCACGAAACTCCGGGCGTGGTGGAAGGTGCCGTCCTCGCCGATGTCGGCGACCATCACCTCGGTGCCGTCCCACGGCATCCGCGGGTGGTCCCAGGCGATCCAGGCGGCGCGCCGCCCGTCGGGTGAGACCTCGGCGCCCGTGACGAACCGGTGCCGGTCGTCGGAGAGCTCGCGCACCGCCGACCGGTCACCGGCCGCCGACCCGTCCAGCGGTACGGCGGCGATCACCCGGCGCAGATCGGTGGGCGCCTCTCCGGTGAACTCCTCCAGTACGCACCAGACCTCGCCGGCCGGTCCGCGGTCCGGGTGCAGCCTCGGGTCGGCCCAGCGCAGTCCGCCGCCGGTCGCGGAGACGGGCGTCAGCGGCCAGGGCTCACGGGGGCCGTCGGGTGCGTAGGCGTACAGCCGCTGGTCGTCGAAGTGGACGAAGACGATCAGCGGGCCGCCCTCGGCGCGTACGGTGCCGGCCCACGGCCGGCCGCCGTACTCGATGACGCGGCTGCGGGCGTTCCACGGCGCGGGCAGTTCCGTGGTGGTGCCGTCCGCCGATCGGCGGACCAGGGCGCGCCGGCCGGCCTCGGCCGGGCGCGGCTCCGTCCACCACAGCTCGTCGCCGACCGCTCCGACGTACTCGGGCCGGCCGTCGCGGGAGGCGGCCAGCGCGGCGTCGATCGGTGACGGCCAGCTTCCGTAGGCCTCAGTGGATTTCATGATCGGTTCCCCCGAGTCGTTCAGGCGGTGCGCAGATAGTGGTCCAGGACCCGGACGCCGAAGTGCAGCGCCTCGACGGGGACACGTTCGTCCACGCCGTGGAAGAGGGCCTGGTAGTCGAAGCCGACGGGCAGCTTCAGCGGCGAGAAGCCGTAGCCGGTGATGCCGAGCCGGGAGAACTGCTTGGCGTCGGTGCCGCCGGACATGCAGTACGGCACGACGTGTCCGTCGGGGTCGAACCGTTCGACGGCGGCGCGGAGCTTGGCGAACGTGGGCGAGTCGACCGGTGCCTGGAGAGGCACCTCGCGGTGGTGGAACTCCCAGTCGACCGAGGGGCCGGTCAGCCGGTCCAGCGTGGCGTGGAACTCGTCCTCGCCGCCGGGGACCATCCTGCCGTCGATGTAGGCGGTGGCGTGGCCGGGGATCACGTTGACCTTGTAACCGGCGTCCAGCATCGTTGGGTTGGAGCTGTTGCGGACGGTGGGCGCGACGAGGTCGGCGGCCGGTCCGATCTTGCCGAGGAGTTCGTCCACGTCGAAGCCGGGGGCGTCGAGGTCGGGGTGGATGCCGTGCAGGGCGGCGATCTCGGTGATCGCGGCGCGGACCGTGGGGGTCAGGCGCACCGGCCATTCGTGGTCGCCGATCCGGGCGACGGCCGCGGCGAGGGCGCTGACCGCGTTCGCGCGGTTGACCTTGGAGCCGTGCCCCGCCTTGCCGTGGGCGGTGAGCTTGAGCCATCCGGTGCCGCGTTCGCCCGCGGCGATGGGGTAGAGCGGCATGTTCGGTCCGGCGTGGAAGGTGAAGGCGCCCGACTCGCTGATGCCTTCCGTGCACCCTTCGAAGAGTGCGGCGTGCTGATCGGCGAGGAAGCCGGAGCCGTCGTCGGCGCTGGCCTCCTCGTCCGCGGTGTAGGCGATCACGATGTCGCGACGGGGGCGGATGCCGGCCCTGGCCCAGTACCGGACGACGGCGAGGACCATCGCGTCCATGTTCTTCATGTCGATGGCGCCGCGGCCCCAGACGACCCCGTCGCGCACCTCGCCGGAGAAGGGGTGCACGGTCCAGTCGTCGGCCTCGGCCGGCACGACGTCCAGGTGGCCGTGGACCAGGAGCGCTTCGGCCGACGGGTCGGTGCCCGGGATCCGGGCGACGACGTTGGTGCGGCCGGGGGTGCGCTCCAGCATCGCCGGTTCGAGTCCGGCGGCGGCCAGCCGCTCGGCGACGTACTCGGCGGCCGGGCGTTCGCGGCAGTCGCCGTCGCCCCTGTTCGTGGTGTCGATGCGGATCAGTTCGGAGGTGAACGTCACCGATTCGTCGAGCGCGAGCGCGTCGACGCTGTCCTGGGGGATGCTCGCCTCAGCCATACTGTTCCTCCACGGCGGAGGACACGATGGTCGTCACCGCCTTGAACGTGCGGATACCTTCGTACATCGTCGCGCTGGTGTAGGCCACACGCCTCTCGCCGGAGGGTGCCGTGCCGGGCACGACCGTGGCCGCCGCCGCCAGGTGCTCGGCGTCGAACTCCAGCTCCACGGTGAACGGGCCGCCCTCCACCGGCGTGTAACGCCCCGCGAGCCCGGCCGCCTCCTTGGCCGCCGCACGGATGTCGGCGGCGGTACGGGTGGGGGTGCGGCAGACCGCCGCGTACCGCGACACGTAGTCCTTGACTGCGACCGTCTGCGCGTCGGGGGCGTAGCCCTTGGCGTCCACGCAGGTCAGGTCGTCGCCGGTGACGAGGACGACGGGGACGCCGTACTCCGCGGCCACATGGGCGTTCAGGAGGCCTTCGCTGGCCCTGACCCCGTTGACCCACACGCCGGTGATGGAATTGGCCAGAAACGTGTGGGCCAGGACGCCCTCCGTACCGGCGCCCGTGTGGTAGCCGATGAAGGCCACGGCATCGACGTCGCCGTGCTGGATGCCCTCCACCATGCTGAGCGACTTGTGCCGGCCGGTGATCATCTGGACCCGGTCGTCGAGCTGCTCGAGGAGCAGGTTGCGCATGGTCCAGTGAGCCTCGTTGACGAGGACCTCGTCGGCGCCCCCGTCGTAGAAGCCGAGGGCGGCCGCGTTGACGTCGGAGGTGAACAGGGAGCGGCACCGCTCCCACTGGGGTGTACCGGGCAGCACATCGGCCGGCCAGGTCACACCGGTGGCGCCTTCCATGTCGGCGCTGACGAGGATCTTCATGCTGCCACACGGTACGCGCCACAGAACGTGCAGGCCAGAGCGGCCCTGGCCTCCAGAGGTACACACCACTGACGCCCACGCGCCCCGGTGCGCGGGGCCCGGGAACCCTCAGGCCGCGGAGCGGGTGCGGAGCTCGTGGACGCGCAGGTTCAGCGTGATGAGATCGAGCAGCGGCGTGTCGACGGACAGCCGCCGGGCCCGGTCCACGAGGTCCCCGAACACCTGCTCCGCCTCGGTCGGGGCGCCGAGGGTCACGTCGCGGTACAGCGAGGCGGTGAGGGGCGATCCTTCCGTGGTGAGCATCGCGGTCACGGCGTCGAGTTCCGACTCCCGCACGGGGTGCCCCGCGGCGGCTGCGACAGTGGCGGATTCGGCCAGGAGCGTGGCGACGAAACCGGGACCGCCGGGAACGGCCCGGACGTCGCCGACCGTGCCGCGCATCAGGCAGGTCAGCCCTGCCAGGGTGCTGATGAACACCCACTTGCCCCACATCGCCCCGACGACGTCCCTGGACCGGTGCGTATCGATGCCCGCGACGTCGAGAACGGCGGCGATCGCCTCGACCCGCTCCGACGTGCCGCCCTGCTGCTCGCCGATCGTCAGTCCGGCGACCGGCGCGAGGCGCACGATGTCGCCTTCGGCGTTCAGCGTGGTGATGACCCTGGCGACACCGCCCAGCACCGCCTTGTCACCGAACCTGTCGCCCAGCCGCGCCAGGTGGGCCATGCCGTTGAGCAGCGGCACGATCGCGGTCTGCGGCCCGACGGCCGGCGCGATGTCGTCGAGGGCACCGTCCAGTGCCGTGGCCTTCACCGAGAGCAGCACCAGGTCGTAGGGGCCGGAGAGTTCGTCCGCGGTGACGAGCCGGGGCGTGAGCGTCTCCTCCTCCCCCAGCCCGGTGATGCGCAGGCCCCGCTCGCGGAGGACCGCGGCGCGGCGCGGACGGACCAGGAAGGTGACGTCCCTGCCCGCCTGTGCGAGCCGGGCTCCGAAGTAGCCACCGGCTGCTCCTGCTCCTACGACCAGAATCTTCATCTGCGTGCACCTTCCGGGGTCCGTTATCAGGGGGCGGGGCGAAGAACGGGACCGCTCAGCCGCCGATCCGCAGGACCAGCTTGCCGGTCGATGTGCGGCCCTCCATCAGCAGGTGTGCCCCGGCCGCCTCCGCCAGGTCGAACTCGGCCGTCACCGGAAGGTCGACGTGCCCGTCGGTCACGGCACGGAAGGCACGCTCCGCGACGGTACGCAGGGTGGCGGGGTCGCTCGCGGCCAGCTCCAGGATCGAGAAGCCGGCCACCGACCTGCTGCCCGGGTAGAGCTCGCCCTGCCCGACGCTCCAGGGCTGTGCGCCGCCGGCGTTGCCGAAGGAGACCAGGCGCCCGAATACGGCGAGCGCGTCGACGCCGCGGCGCAGCGTGTCCCCGCCGACCGGGTCGAGCACCAGGTCGACGCCCCGGCCGCCGGTGGCGCGGCGGACCTCGTCCGGGAAGGTGTCGCCGAGGAACACCTCGTCGTAGCCGTGGTCGAGGGCGTACGCGGCCTTCGCGGCCGAGGACACCACGCCGTACACGGCTCCGGCCCCCGCGGATCTGGCCAGCTGCCCGGCCACGGTGCCTACTCCGCCGGCCGCGCCCTGCACCAGCACGCTCTCGCCGGCCCGCAGCCGCCCCACCTCGTGCAGCAGGGCGTGCGCGGTCGGCAGCACGGTGGGGAGGGTGGCCCCCGTGCGCAGGTCCACGCCGGCGGGGAGCGGGAAGACCGTGTCGGCCGGGGCCGCCACCACGTCCGCGTATCCGCCGCCGTCGAGGAACGCGGCCACCTCCTGCCCGGGGATCAGCCCCTCGACCCCCTCACCGACCGCCCGTACCCGGCCCGAGACCTCCAGGCCCGGGACGAAGGGCAGTTCGGGCACCCGGTATCCCACGGACCTGGCCTTGAGGTCGGCGAAGTTGACGCCCGCGTAGGCGACGTCGATGGTGACCTGACCGGGGCCGGGTTCGGGGGCGAGCGTCTCGACGAGGGTCAGGACCTCGGGGCCGCCGTACTCCTTGAACTCGATCGCACGCATGACAGAACCGCCCTCTGGAGAGATGTGTTCAACGAAAAGCGAACACTCGAAGTGTAAGATATTCATCGAACACTCGGCAAGGGCCACGGACGCGAGGAGCGGAACATGCCCAACCAGCCTGCGGGCAGCGGACATCGCGCGGCTCCGGTGCACGCGGACCCCGCGGAGGTCTCGGTCCTCGAAGCCCTGTCCGCAGTGGCCGACCCGGTCCGCCTCCAGCTGGTCCGGGAGCTGGCGGACTCCGAGGACTGGACGCGCAGCTGCGGCAGCTTCGACGTGCCGGTCGGCAAGGCCGCGCTCAGCCATCACTTCTCGGTGCTGCGCGGAGTGGGCCTGGTGGAGCAGCGCGACATGGGCGCCAAACGGGTCAACCGCCTGCGCCGCGAGGAGTTCGAGGCCCGCTTCCCGGGCCTCCTGCACCTGCTGCTCCGGGCCGACGACGCCTGAGACGGCCGCCCGTACGCAGGCAGCGCAAAAGAGCCGGCACCCCGCAAGCGGAGGTACCGGCCCTCTTCGTGGTTCAGCGGCGCTTCGCACCCTTCAACAGCTTCTCGATCCTGGTGAGTTCCTTGTCGGTGAACTCCAGGTTGCGGATCGCCTCGACGCTGTTCTCCAGCTGGGTGACGCTGCTCGCGCCGACCACAGCGGAGGTGACCCGGCCGCCGCGCAGCACCCAGGCCAGCGCCATCTGGGCCAGCGACTGACCGCGCGCGGAGGCGAGTTGGTCCAGCTCACGCAGGCGGCCGACCAGTTCGGGCGTGACCGAGTCGGCCGACAGGAACGGGCTGCTGCCCGCCGCCCGCGAGCCCTCCGGGATACCGCGGAGGTAGCGGTCCGAGAGGATGCCCTGTTCCAGCGGTGAGTAGGCGATGGAGCCGACACCCAGTTCGTCCAGGGCCGTGAGCAGACCGTCCTCGACCCAGCGGTCCAGCATCGAGTAGCGCGGCTGGTGGATGAGCAGCGGGGTGCCGAGGCCCTTCAGGATCCGGGCGGCCTCCCTCGTCTGCTCGGCCGAGTAGTTGGAGATGCCGACGTAGAGCGCCTTGCCCTGCTGCACCGCCGTGTGGAGCGCCCCCATCGTCTCCTCGAGCGGGGTCTCGGGATCGGGCCGGTGGGAGTAGAAGATGTCGACGTAGTCGAGACCGAGGCGGCCGAGGCTCTGATCCAGCGAGGAGAGCAGGTTCTTGCGCGATCCCCACTCCCCGTACGGGCCGTCCCACATCAGATAGCCGGCCTTGGTGGACACGATGATCTCGTCCCGGTGCCGGGCGAAGTCCGTCGCCAGCGAGCGGCCCATCGCGGTCTCGGCGGAGCCGGGCGGCGGGCCGTAGTTGTTGGCCAGGTCGAAGTGGGTGATGCCGAGGTCGAACGCCCGGCGGAGGATCTGGCCCTGCGACTCCGGCGTCCGGTCACCGCCGAAGTTGTGCCACAGACCGAGCGAGAGGGCGGGCAGCTTCAGACCGCTGCGCCCGGTACGCCGGTACGGCATGTCCTGGTAGCGGCCGGCGGACGGGATGTACATGCGGGGCTCCACGGGAGAGATCGTTCCGGTACACGACGGAGTACGACGTGCGGGGTCCAGGCTCGCGCACAACGATCCAGCAGTCCAACAGGAGATTCCGCTGGGATTCAGCACCTATATTTCTCAATCATGGAGTTGCGCCAGCTGGAACATTTCGTCGCCGTCGCCCAGGAACAGCATTTCACCCGGGCCGCCGAGCGCGTCGCCGTGTCGCAGTCCGGCCTGTCCGCCTCCGTCCGGGCCCTGGAGCAGGAACTGCGGACGCCCCTGTTCAGCCGGACGACCCGCAGTGTGCGGCTGACCGAGGCAGGGCGCGCCCTGCTGGTGGAGGCCGAGCGCACCCTGGCGGGCGCGCGGGCGGCGAAGGACGCAGTCGACGCCGTACGGGGGCTGCTGCGCGGGACCCTGTCGGTGGGCGTGGAACAGTGCGTCGCCGGACTGAACCTGCCGCGGCTGCTCGCCGCCTTCCACCGCGAGCACCCGCACATGGAGATCCGGCTCCGCCAGGAGGGGACGACGAACCTGGTCGACGGGGTGGCCGGCGGCCGGCTCGACATCGCCTTCGCCGCCACGGTCTCCCCCGTGGAGTGGCGTGGCGAGCTGGTCCCGCTGGCCCGTGAGCCCATGGTCCTGCTGTGCTCGCCCGGTCACCGGCTGGCGTCGGCGGACCGGGCCGGATGGGACGAGCTGGCGGGTGAGGCGTTCATCGACTTCCATCCGGACTTCGGGCCGCGCCGTGCGGCCGACGAGGCGTTCGCGGCCGCGCGGGTGCGCCGCACGGTGGCCCTGGAGGTCAACGACGTGCACACGCTGCTGGAGCTGGTGCGCGAGGGGCTCGGCATCGCGGTGGTTCCGCACCACTTCTCGCGCAAGCCCGAGGCCACGTGCCTGGTGGCGGTGGCGCTCGACGGGGCGGACCAGCCGTACTACGAGAGCGTCGTGGTGCTGCCCGCCGCTCAGGCACTGAGCCCGGGAGCGCGGGCGCTGATGGCACTCGTACGGGAGGGAACCGGGCACTGAGCCGCGCCGGTCAGCCGCTCAGCGCCTCGGCGAACGCCCCGTCCTCCTGTGCGACGCCGCTGCAGCTGTCGCTCGCCTTCGACGTGTCCTCACCGGTGCACGCCCGGTCGCGGAACGCCGCCCAGAGCGAGAGCGCCCCGGCGCCCTGACGGCGGGCGAAGGAGCGCAGGGACGCCGCGTCGGCCAGGGTGAAGGTCTCCCCGGCCACGTCGTTGACGCCGATCATCACGGTGATGTGCAGCGCCCGCCAGGCCTCGGCGCCGGTCAGCCCGAGAGCACCCGCGATCTGGTCATGGGTGGCCGAGGCCGCCTGCTCCGCGTAGTCGCTCATGTCGCCGTCGTGGGAGGAGCTGTAGTTCATGGCCATGATGTTCACCGCGGAGACGTCGACGTCCTCGGCCACCGCGTCGTCGAGGAGGGCCGTGCCGCTCGCCTCCAGGCCGTCGGGCATGACCGGCAGCGTGTACGTGACGTCCAGGTCCCGCTCCAGCTGGAGCAGGTGCAGGGCCTCGTTGCGGCGGGTGACGGACGCGGTGTCGGTGAGCGCGTCGCCCTCGATGTCGAAGTCCGCCTTGGTCGCGCCGACCGCGTCGAGCACCTCCCCGTACACGTCGGCGAGTTCCTGTGCGCTGTCGCAGGCGAGCGCCGCTTCGGTGCCCGCGGCGCCGCCGAAGGAGACCCGGACGTCCGCGCCGGAGGCGGTGAGCGCCGCGACGCGTGAGACCACGGCGCTGTCGGTGACCTTCGCGCTGCCGCCCCAGAGCGGGGTGCAGGCGTCTCCGTCGGCGACCACGAAGGCGAGGTTGTACGTGTCGGGGGATCCGGCGGCGTCCGTACCCGCGGCGGTCGTGGCGCTGACGTAGGGGGTGAACGCGGTGGCCGCCGGGGCCGTCGTGCCGGTGGCCGGGCGGGGGGCCGACGCGGCCCCCTGATCCGCCGCGGTCCCGGTCGCACAGCCGGAGCAGGCGAGGAGGAGCGCGGCAAGGCCGGCGCCGGCCGCCGCCGGCCGGGAGGATGACATACGCATGGCGTTTGCACCTGCTTTCGGCAAAGAGTGCCCCGCAGCTGCGACACAGTGGGACCGGAACACTCGAAACCTCTCACACCTGCCCCGCACCACCCTCACAGCCAAGTCACAGTCGGGCGGCACACCACCCCATGATCAAAACCTCAACCACCAGCGAAAACAATGTTGTTGGAAGGACATCCGACCGACCGCGCCGCCGCTCACCGCCCGCACACTCTCAGCCGACCGACAGGTGACGGACGAATCCACAGCGTCCGGCCAGCAAAGCACCAGACTTCGCACAAGGCCGTTGGTCAACATACGCAAATGCCTTCCGATATCCCTGTCGATACAGATCCGGCCGTGCGTGGCCGACACCGCAAACACACGCGCGCCTCGGCGCCTTCGGCGCAGGACGGGCCCGTCTTCGTGGACAGCTCCGGCCGGCGTGCCCGGCTGCTGCGCCGGGCCGGTGCGGTGCTGGGTGTCACCTGCGTCGGGTACGCCGCCGTTCTGGCCCTTTCCTTCATGGGCGGGATCTCCTTGTCCCCCTCGACGCTGCTCCCCATCGACGGCATGTCCGACGCCCGGGGCGGCCCCGGCGGCGGACCCCCCGGCGACAGTGGCGCGTACGCCCCGCCGAGCACCGGCACGGGCCGATGAGCCGCAGCCGCCCGTCGGCGATACCGGGGCCCCGCGTGGTCATCGCCCTGTTGCTGCTCCTGGGCCTGGTCTCCGTGATGCTGCTCGACGGCTATCTGCGGGCCGAGATCGGCAACGACCAGCGGATCCGCTCCGGCGCGAGTTCGAGCAAGGTGCCGGACAGCGTCCTGGACGGCGGTCCCCTGCTCAGCTTCCCGGGCGGCACCGCCCGCACCCAGTCGGTGCCCGACAGGACGATCGTGCTGACCTTCGACGACGGGCCCGATCCGGAGTGGACCGGCAAGGTGCTCGACGTCCTGGACGACAACGACGTACCGGGCACGTTCTTCCTCGTGGGTTCCATGGTCTCGCGCTATCCGGGCCTCGTGCGCGAGATGGTCGACGGCGGCAACGAGGTGGGCGTCCACACCTTCACGCACATCGACCTCTCCTACCGGAGCGCCTCCCGCGTGACGCGTGAGATCGCCCAGACACAACTGGCCCTGGCCGGGGCCGCCGGCATCACGACGACACTGTTCCGTGCCCCGTACTCGTCGACGAACGACGCCATCGACAACTACAGCTGGCCCGTCTACAAGAAGCTCGGCGCCCTCGGCTACACCAGCGTGTTCATCGACACCGACAGCGAGGACTGGCAGCAGCCGGGCGTCGACGAGATCATCGACCTGGCCACCCCGAAGAGCGGCAAGGGCGCCTCCGTGCTCTTCCACGACTCGGGCGGCGACCGTGAGCAGACCCTTGAGGCGCTGCCCCGGTACATCAAGAAGATGAAGGCGCAGGGCTACACCTTCACCACGGTCAGCGGCGCCCAGCAGCAGGACGAGCAGGCGCAGTCACAGGCCGGGCAGGGCACCCCGGACCGGGCAGGACAGGCAGCCGATCCGGCGGCCTCCGCCTCCGATCCCGAGCAGGCCGCGCACCGCAGGGCCGACGCCACCACCCTCTGGGAGGGCCGGGCGCTTCTCGCCGCCGTCGCGGTCGCCGAGTGGACGATGCCCGGGCTCGCCGCGCTGCTGACCGTCGTCGGGGTCGCCGTGCTGGGACGGTTCGGGCTGATGCTCGTCCTGGCCCGGAGCCACTACCGACGGCGCAACAGACGCCGGTTCGTCTGGGGGCCCGCGGTCATCGGGCCGGTGAGCGTGATCGTGCCCGCGTACAACGAGAAGGAGTGCATCGCCCACACGCTCGGCTCACTGGCTTCCAGTACTCATCCGATCGAGATCATCCTCGTCGACGACGGGTCGACCGACGGGACCCCGGAGATCGCCGAGTCCCTGGGCCTGCCCAACCTCCGGGTCGTACGCCAGGAGAACGCCGGCAAGTCGGCCGCGCTCAACAACGGTGTGCGGCAGGCGCGTTACGACATCGTGGTGATGATGGACGGCGACACCGTCTTCGAACCCGAGACCGTGCACCGGCTCGTGCAGCCCTTCGGCGACCCGGCCGTCGGCGCGGTCGCCGGCAACGCCAAGGTCGGCAACCGCAACACGGTCATCGGCGCCTGGCAGCACATCGAGTACGTGATGGGCTTCAACCTGGACCGCAGGATGTACGACCTGCTGCGCTGCATGCCCACCATCCCCGGGGCGATCGGCGCGTTCCGCCGCAGAGCGGTGCTGGCCGTCGGCGGCATGAGCGAGGACACCCTCGCCGAGGACACCGACATCACCATCGCCCTGCACCGGGCCGGCTGGCGCGTCGTCTACGCCGAGCACGCCCGTGCGTGGACCGAGGCACCCGCGTCCCTGGGTCAGCTGTGGCGGCAGCGCTACCGCTGGAGCTACGGCACCATGCAGGCCCTGTGGAAGCACCGGCGATCCGTGACCGACCGGGGGCCGTCGGGCCGCTTCGGCCGGGTCGGGATGCCGCTGGTGGTCCTCTTCCAGATCGTCACGCCCCTCTTCGCCCCGCTGATCGACGTGTTCACGCTCTACGCGATGCTGTTCGTGGACTTCAGGGCGTCCCTGCTGGCCTGGCTCGCGATCCTGCTGGTGCAACTGCTGTGCGCGGCCTATGCGTTCCGCCTCGACCGGGAGAAGTACCGGTATCTGCTCATGATGCCGCTCCAGCAACTCGCCTACCGGCAGCTGATGTACCTGGTGCTCATCCACTCGTGCGTCACCGCGGCGACCGGCGGACGGCTGCGCTGGCAGAAGCTGAAGCGCACCGGCGTGGTCGGCTCACCCACCTCGGGGACGGAGAGCCGCTGATGGGGGGTGCGCACCGGCGGGGGGCGTCCTTGGCGACCGTCCGCGCGGAACCCGTCCCCTCCGGCGGCCGTGACCGCTGGTTCGACCTGCTGCGGGCCGTCGCGCTGGTCCGTGTCGTCACGTACCACACCTTCGCATGGCCGTGGCTGGGGCTCGCGTTCCCGTCGATGGGCGTGATGTTCGCGCTCGCCGGCTCGCTCATGGCGCGTTCGCTGGAGCGGCCCGCGCCGCAGGTGATCAGGGGGCGGCTGCGCCGGCTGCTGATCCCGCTGTGGGTGTTCGGCCTGGTCCTCGGCGTGGCGATGCTGCTGCACGGCTGGGTGCCGGGCGCCGACGTCCTGTACTGGGTGCTGCCGGCCGGCGATCCGCCGGGCGACGCCTGGGGCGAGCAGGCCTGGGCGGTGCTGTGGTACCTGCGGACCTACCTCTGGTTCGTCCTGCTCTCACCGGTCCTGCTGCGGCTCTTCCGGTCGGCCCCGCTGCTGGTGCCGGCCCTTTCCCTCGTCCCCGTCCTGGTGCTGACCGCGCTGGGCGGAGGGCCGGACGGGCGGCTGGGGAGTGTGCTCAGTGATGTGTCGGTCTTCCTGTTCTGCTGGCTGCTGGGATTCGCCCACCGCGACGGGGTGCTCGACCGGATGCGCCCCGGCCAGGTCGTCGCCGTGGCTCCGGTCCTGCTCGCGGCCGGGTGCTGGTGGGCGCTGAACCACCGGGTCGACGGGTCGTACGACCTCGACGACATCCCGCTCGCCCAGGCCCTGTGGTCCGCGGGCTTCGTCCTGTTGCTCCTCCGGTTCCGTCCGGCGTGTGCCTGGCTCGGCCGCCGCCCCGTGGCGGCGCGGGTGGTGAAGGTCTTCAACGCCCGCGCCGTGACCGTCTATCTGTGGCACGAGGTCGCGCTGATGGCGAGCGTGCCGCTGATCGACCTGATGTGGAACGTGCCCGCCTTCGAACGGCGACTGCCGCTCGACAGCACCTGGTTCCAGTTCGGTGTCGCCTGGGTCCTCGTCGGGGCGGCGGTGGTGCTCCTCGGCTGGGTCGAGGACGTCGCGGCGAAACGGAAACCGCGGCTGCTGCCGTGAACGACGCCCCGGCCCCGGACGGACTACCCGCCCGGGGCCGCGGCGCGCCCGGATCAGCGGGCGGCCAGGACGAACCACCGCGCCGGCAGGTCGATCCGGGTTCCGTCGGGCAGGTACTCGGTCTGCGGCAGTGCCGTGTCCCCGCTGTCCAGGGTGACCAGTCCGGCCGCCCGCAGCACCTGCGGCACCTCCTCCTCGGTGGCGCTCGCCGGTTTCAGCCCGTGGTCGAAGACCCGCCGCAGCTTCTTGGGCGGGCCGTCCGGGCCCTGTGCCGCCTGCCGCAGCACGTCCTGGGAGGCCGGGGTCAGTTCGGCGACGAACGCCCGGCCCCGGTTCCCGAGCAGCGTCGCCACGGCCGCCGCGACCGCGGGCCTGGTCTCGGGTTCGCTCTGGTGGATGACCGCCCGCATGTACACGTTCGTATCGCCGATCCGCTCGTGCAGTGCCCGCACCGCTTCACCGTCGACGAGGTCCAGCTGGGCGAACTCGGCGACACCTTCGGGGTCCGCCCGCCGTGCGTGGCCGATCGCGGCGTGCGAGAGGTCCACGCCGATCGCACGGGCGAACCGGGTGGCGAGGTAGCGGGTCTGGGTGCCGTTTCCGCAGCCGAGGTCGACCACGGGCAGCGCGGCATCGGCGTACGGCAGGAGCAGCTCGCTGTGCGGCGCGGCGCTCAGCGAGGGGTCGGCGTCCCAGATCGCCTCGCCGGGTGCGTCCGAGGTGGCGGCCCAGAACCCTTCCCATGACTCACGGTATTGCTGTGAAACATCCATGCGCACTCCCAAGTCCGGCCGTACCGAGCCTATTTCGCTCAGCACCGGACTACCGCCCCACGGCGTCCGGGGCAAGGGTGCGCACCACATCGACAGCCCCGGTGAAGACCTCCTTCACCAGTCGTTCGACCGGGGGCGTGGGAGGCGGGACAGTGCCAGCTCGAACCAGACGGTCTTGCCGCGCGCCGTGGTGCTCGTGCCCCATTCCCGGGCGAGGCCGCTCACCAGGACCAGCCCGCGGCCGGACTCGTCGTCCGCGGTCGCGTCCAGGAGCGTGGCAGGGGCGGGCTCGTCGTCGGTGACCTCGCAGAGCAGAGCGCCGGTGCGTACCAGCCGGAGCCCGATGTGATGGGTGCGGCCGTGCTTGACGGCGTTGGTGACGAGCTCGCTGACCATCAGTTCGGCCGCCTCCACCGCGTCCGGCAGCTCCCAGTCGAGGAGCCGGCCGCGGACCAGCCGGCGGGCCCGGGCCACCTCGCGCGGGTCCAGGGCCAGTTGCCATGCGGCGACGTCGCCGTCCGGGATGCCGTTGAGCCTGGCCATCAGCAGGGCCACGTCGTCCTTGCGGCCGTCGCCTGGGTTCAGGGCCCTGATGATCGTGTCGCAGGCGTCGTCCATGGACGCGGCAGGATGGGCGGCGGAGGCGCAGAGGGCGGCCAGCCCCGCACCGATGTCCTGGCCGCGCACCTCGACCAGGCCGTCGGTGCAGAGCACCAGCCGGTCGCCGGCACGCACCCGCACGGTGGCGGTCTCGAAGGCGACCCCGCCGACGCCGATCGGGGCTCCGGTCGGCAGGTCGAGCAGTTCCGCCCGGCCGTCCTCCGCCCGGACCAGTACCGGCGGGATGTGTCCGGCGTTGGCGATCTGCAGCTCGGAGCGGATGGGGTCGTAGACCGCGTACAGGCAGGTCGCGAGGTACTGCTCGCCGAGCCGCTGGGCCAGGTCGTCGAGGTTGCGCAGCAGCTGGGCGGGAGGCATCTCCATGGTGGCCATGGTCAGCACCGCCGTGCGCAGCTGCCCCATCATGGCGGCGGAGTTGAGACCATGACCCATGACGTCGCCGACGACGAGCGCGGTCCGGGAGCCGGGGAGTTTCACCGAGTCGAACCAATCGCCGCCGACCCTGCCGAGCCGGGTGCCGGGCAGGTAGCGGGTGGCGATGTCGCAGCCGGCCATGCGCGGTTCGATCTGCGGCAGCATGCTGTCCTGGAGGGTCTCGGCGACGTTCTCCTGGTACGTGTACATGCGGGCGTTGTCGAGGACGAGCCCGGCCCTGGCGGCGAGTTCGGCGCCCGTGGTGCGGTCCATGTCGTCGAATGGTTCGCGGCCGGGGCGGCGCATCAGCACCATGAAACCGAGCACCACGTCACGGGCCTTGAGCGGGACGATGAGCAGCGAGCGGTGCGTGATGAGGGGCCTGAGGTCGCGCTTCTCGAACTCGCCCGAGATCCGGTTGCTCAACTCCTCGCTGACGTAGGGCACGATCACGGGCTCGCCGGTGACCATGCACTGGAAGAACGGGGTGTGCTCGGGGAAGGCGATGGATTCGCCGACGGGCACGGTGTCGTCCCAGCGGCCCGGTTCGTCGTTGTGCTCGACCCAGACGCGGTGCCAGATCGTCGTGACGTCGGGCGGCCCGTCGGGGAAGCCCTCGCCGGCCAGGACCGCGGCGCGCAGATGGGTACCGGCGAAGTCGGTGAAGCGGGGGACGGCGGCGCTGGTGACCTCGCGGATGGTCCGTTCCAGATCCAGGGAGGTGCCGATGCGGCCGCTGACCTCGTTCAGGAATTCCAGCCGCTCGCGGACCGCCGCGTACTCGAGGTCCAGTTCGGGACGTGGCACGGCGTGCGGGACGGGCGCATCCCCGGCGCGGACCGGCGGGCCGTCGGCCGTACGCCGCCCGGCGCGTTGCGGCGCACCCCAGTCGGGAGTCACCGGGATCCGGTCGTGCCGACTGAACTCCAGTACGGGATAGCCGAGTTCGAGGACCTGGGAGACGATCCTGGTGGCCTCCCGGACGCTCATGCTGGGCAGGATCTCGGGCAGCCTGGAGGAGAGTTCCCGGTAGCCGGGGAAGTCGGTGTGCAGGGCGAATCCGGGGGCGACCGTCTCCCTGCCCTGCCCCTCGCCCTCCCCGTCGCCCCGCAGCGGCGCGGCGTCCGCGGCGAGCACGAGCAGCCGCTCCGGGCCCGGGCCGACCAGCGGATAGGCCCACCACAGCACGTCGATGCGGCCGCGGTCCGGTTCGTCCACGCGGGCCCGGCCCGCCGCCGGGTAGGCGACGGTCCCGCTGAGGGAGCTGTCGAGCTCGGGGCCGGACTCGGCGTACGCGCTGTCCGGCAGCGGGTCACCGACCTGCGGCAACGCCCCGGTAACCGGCAGGAGTTCACCAGCGGGGCAGCCGACGGCATCCTCCCGGGAGACCCCGAAGAGTCTCCTCGCACCGGTCGACCAGTGCGAGACCAGCCCGTCCGCGTCGACGACGACCACGGCGAGCGGCACGCGGCCCGCCGCGGCGTCATGCGGCTGTGGTGTCCTCTGCGGCGGCACACCGAGGTCCATGGGTGGAAGGCTCCTTCCTCACCGCAAGGTTCTGCGATGCGTCCGTCCACGGTACGGCCCCGCGTCCGGCGTCGCGGGTCATCGGCACAATCACCCCCGAGGGGGTGGTGCGCCCCGCGTACCCGCACGATCCGGACGGCACAGGGAACACCGTGCGTCAGTCCTCGTGGCCCAGTTGGAGGTCCCGCTCGGTGCGTCCGCCGCCCGCGACCTGGAGCACGGTGGCGACCGGCGGATAACCGGCGGCGATCACGGTGTACTCGCCCGTGGACAGGTCCACGAAGCGGAACGAGCCGTCGGGGCCGGTGGTCAGCGTGTCGACGACGTTGCCCGCCGCGTCCAGGAGCGTCACCCGGGCGTCCTCGACGGGNGACCTCGCCGCGTACGTCGGTCAGGGTGACGGCCGCGTCGCGTACGGGGACACCGTCCGCGGTCACGACGGTCCCGGCCAGCCGCCCGGCGCCGCCGAGCACCACGTCCAGCTCCACCGGCCGTTCGCCGACCGTGACGCTGACGGCCTGGGGCTGGTGGCCGCCCGCGGCGGCGATGAGCACGTACGAACCGGCCCCGGGCACGCTCAGCGCGTACCGCCCCTCGTCCCCACTGGCGCCTCTGCCGACCTGCTGCCCCTGGACGTCGATGAGGGTGAGGGCGGCGCGCGGGACCTTCGTGCCGTCGGAATGCTGGACGCTGCCGCAGACCGGAACTCCGGAGAGATAGCCGGAGGAGGGCGCGGCGGGGTCGGTGC
>NZ_JAELVH010000440.1 GCF_019399235.1 Streptomyces poriferorum
CGCCGCGCTGCGCGGTGCGCTGGCGGCCGCGCACCGGCGGGCCGGGGTCTCGGCGATCGAGGTGGAGGTGGACGCGACGGCCGTGTTGCCCGACGGCAGGTCCGGGGTCCGGCTGACGGTCGCCGACGACGGGCACGAACCGGACGGCTCGCGCGCGCCGACCGTCATCTGGCAGGCGCCGCTCTGAGCGCGATCCTGGTGCTGGAGTGGGCGACGCCCGCCTCGCGCTTGAGCCTGCGCAGCAGGCCGTCCAGCGCCGCGGTGTCGGCGGCGGTGGCCCGTACGAGGTAGTCGTGCGCGCCCGTCACATGCACCACTTCGGTGATTCCGGGCAGGGTCAGCACCGCCCGCTCGAACACCTCGTTGGTGGTGTCCGAGCGCAGGGACACGTCGATGAAGACGACGAGCCCGGTCCGGGTGTCGGCGGCGGGGTCGATGATCACGGTGAAGCCGCGGATGACGCCGTCCTTGCGCAGCCGGCGCACCCGGTCGGCGGCCGCGTTGGCGCTGAGCCCGACCCGTGATCCCAGATCCCGGTACGAGATCCGCGCATCCTCCTGGAGGACGCCGAGGATTTCCCTGTCCAGACGGTCCATGCGGCGATTGTCCCAGGTTCGGGCCGATCGCGACTGCGGAGAGGGCGCTCACCCCGTGCGGGCCCGGGTGGACGGGTCCTCGTTCGGAGTAGTCCGACGGGCTCGCAGTCCGCTCGCGTCCTTGACTGGCTGTGTGGATACCGCAGCGAAGCAGTCACCGGCCCCGGCCGCCGAGAAGCCCTCCGGCGCCGCCTACCGCAACCTCGTGATGGCCACGATCGGCTTCGCGCTCACGTTCTGGGCCTGGAACCTGATCGCGCCCATGTCCGCGGACTACAAGGACCGGCTGGGCCTGAGTTCGTTCCAGCAGTCCCTGCTGGTGGCCGTGCCGGTGCTCGTCGGTTCGCTGGGCCGCATCCCGGTGGGCGCGTTCACCGACAAGTACGGTGCGCGGCTGATGTTCCCGCTGATCTCGGCGCTCACCATCGTGCCCGTGCTGCTGCTGATCCCGGCGAAGGACTCCTACGGCGCGATGCTGGCCGTGGGCTTCCTGCTGGGGCTCGGCGGAACGACGTTCGCGATCGGTATCCCCCTGGTCAACTCGTGGTTCCCGCCCGCCGACCGCGGCCTCGCGCTCGGTGTGTTCGGCATGGGCATGGGCGGCGTCGCCCTGTCCGGCTACTTCACCCCGCGCATCGCCAAGCACGGCGACAACCTGCCGTTCTACGTGGTGGCCGGGGCGCTCGTGGTGTTCGCCGCTCTCGCGGCGGTGCTCATCAACGACCGCCCGGGCCGCCAGGTGCCCACCGACACCCTGGCCCACCGGCTGGGTGCGGCGGGCAGGCTGCGGGTCACCTGGGAGCTGTCCGCGCTGTACGCGATCGGCTTCGGCGGCATCGTCGCGTTCGGCGTCTACCTGCCGACGTACCTGAAGACCTGGTACGAGCTCTCGCCGACCGACGCCGGCACGAAGGCGGCCGGTTTCGCGCTGGTCACGGTCATCTTCCGGCCGATCGGCGGCTGGCTCTCGGACCGCATGCATCCGGCGGTCGTGACCTCCTTCGCACTCGGCGTCGCCGCCCTGATGGCCATCGTCCAGGCCTTCGACCCGAAGCTGATGCCCGGCGGCACGATCGCCCTGCTCGTCATGGCGGCCGGGCTCGGCACCGCGAGCGGCAGCGTCTTCGCCCTGGTCTCGCAGGTGACACCGCAGGCGAAGGTGGGCAGTGTCACCGGCATCGTCGGCGCGATGGGCGGCCTCGGCGGCTTCGTGCCTCCTCTGGTGATGGGCGCGATCTACAGCGCGAAGGACTCGTACTCGATCGGCTTCATGCTGCTGTCCGATCTGGCGCTGGCGGGCTGTGTGTACGCGTACGGGCGGATGCGGAACATCCAGCGGGACGCCTGAGACGGAGCGCCCGGGGTCGAGCGCCCGAGGCGGAACGCAATCGTGTCAGGGTGCCGATGCGCCTGTACTCGGACCACTGACACGTCAGGGCGGCGGGACTCCCGCGCCCGGACCGGAAACATGTCAGGGCAGTGGAACGCCGAGCCCGGACCCGAATCACGTCAAGCTGCCAAGACCTCCTGAGTGCGGACCGGAATCGCCTTAGGGTCGCAGGGTGATGCCACTTCTGCCTGCACTCCAGGACGCGTCCGCCCCTGCGGCCGCCCACGAAGCCGTCCGGTTCGACGAGGTCTCCCTGACCTACGCACAGTTGGCCGCCGCCGCGGATTCGCTCGCGGCCCGTATCGCCGGCGCGGACCGGGTCGCGGTCTGGGCCACGCCCACCGCGCAGACCGTGGTCGCGGTGGTGGCCGCGCTACGGGCGGGGGTGCCCGCCGTGCCGCTGAACCCGAAGACGGGCGAACAGGAGCTGGCGCACATCGTCGCGGACAGCGCGCCCGCCACGGTGCTGGCCTCCGCCTCCGACGTACTGCCGCCCGCGCTGGCCGGGCTGCGACGGCTGGACGTGTCCGTGGCGGTTCCGGCCCGCGCGGACACGGAGTTCCCCGAGCCCTCCCCCGAAGCCCCTGCCCTGGTCGTGTACACCTCCGGCACCACCGGACCGCCCAAGGGCGCCGTCCTGCCGCGCCGGGCCATCGCCGCCTCGCTGGACGCCCTGGAGGACGCCTGGCAGTGGACCGGGGACGACGTCCTCGTCCACGCCCTGCCCCTGTTCCATGTGCACGGCCTGATCCTGGGCATCCTCGGCCCGCTGCGCCGGGGCGGTTCGGTACGCCATCTCGGCCGGTTCTCCGCCGAGGGCGTGGCCCGGGAGCTGGGCTCCGGCGGCACGATGCTGTTCGGTGTGCCGACGATGTACCACCGGCTGGCGGAGGCGCTCGACGAACCGGCAGCCTCCGGGGGCCTCGCGAAGGCCCTCGCGGGCGCGCGGCTGCTCGTCTCCGGGTCGGCCGCGCTGCCGGTCCACGACCACGAACGGATCGCGGCCGCGACGGGCCGCCGGGTCATCGAGCGGTACGGCATGACGGAGACGCTGATGAACACGGGCGTCCGGGCCGACGGCGAACCGCGTCCCGGTACGGTCGGCGCACCCCTGCGCGGCGTCGAGCTCCGCCTGGTGGAGGAGGACGGCACCCCGCTCGCCGACCCCGCGTCCATCGGCGAGATCCAGGTGCGCGGCCCGAACCTGTTCACCGAGTACCTGAACCGCCCCGACGCCACGGCCGCGGCCCTCACCGCCGACGGCTGGTTCCGCACCGGCGACATGGCCACGCTCGACCAGGACGGGTACGTACGGATCGTGGGCCGCAAGGCCACCGACCTGATCAAGAGCGGCGGCTACAAGATCGGCGCCGGCGAGATCGAGAACGCGCTCCTGGACCACCCGGGCGTCCGCGAGGCGGCCGTCACCGGTGAGCCGGACCCGGACCTGGGCGAGCGCGTCGTCGCCTGGGTGGTGCCGGCCGACCCTGCCGCCCCGCCCTCGGCCGCCGAGCTGGCGGACCACGTCGCGGCCCAGCTGTCCCCGCACAAGCGCCCGCGCACGGTCCGCTACCTGGACGCACTGCCCCGCAACGACCTGGGCAAGATCATGAAGCGGTCCCTCCATGGCTGACCGCCCCACGGCCCGCGAGGCGATCGCCGCCCTCACCGCCGACTTCACCGAGTCCGCCG
>NZ_JAELVH010000441.1 GCF_019399235.1 Streptomyces poriferorum
TGGTGGTGTCGGGGTCGGAGGAGGAGACGCTCGCGGTCGCGGAGCACTTCGCGGGGCTGGGGCGCCGGACGAAGCGTCTGGCCGTGTCGCACGCTTTCCACTCACCGCTCATGGAACCCATGCTCGACGCCTTCCGCGAGGTCGCCGAGACACTCTCGTACGCCGCACCCTCGATACGCGTCGTGTCCCACGTGACCGGAACCGAGGCGACCGCGGAGCAGCTGACCTCGCCCGAGTACTGGGTACGTCATGTGCGCGAGGCCGTCCGGTTCGCCGACGGTATCGCCCACCTCTCGGACCAGGGCGTCACCCGCTTCGTGGAACTCGGACCCGACGCGGTGCTCACCGCACTCGCCGAGGCCACCGCACCCGACTCGCCCGGCACCCTCACCGTGCCCGTCCTGCGCAAGGGCCGGCCCGAGGTCCCCACCCTGCTCACCGCCCTCGCCCGGCTGCACGTCGCCGGCCCCGTCATCAGCTGGGCCGACGTCCTCGACGGCCGCGGCGGCCGCAAGGTCGAGCTGCCCACGTACGCCTTCGACCGGACCACGTACTGGCTCGACGCCCCCGACCCCGTCGGCGGCGACGTGACCGGCCTCGGCCAGACCGCCGCCGAGCACCCGCTGCTCAGCGCCGTGGTCGCCTCCCCGGAGGCCGGCGGTGTGGTGCTCACCGGGCGGCTCTCCGTCCGCACCCACCCCTGGCTCGCCGACCACGACGTTCTCGGGACCGTGCTGCTCCCCGGCACCGGATACATCGAACTGGCCATCCGGGCCGGTGAGGAAGTCGGCTGCGAGGTGGTGGAGGAACTCACCATCGAGGCACTGATGCCGCTCCCGCCCCACGGCGGACTCGCCGTCCAGGTCGTCGTCGACGCACCCGACGCGGGCGGGCGCTGCTCACTCGCTGTCTACTCCCGTGCCGACGACGCTCCGGCGGGCGCGGCCTGGAGCAAGCACGCCAGCGGCGTACTCGCCCCGGGAAGCGGACAGGCCCCGCCCGCCGGAGCCTTCGCCCCCGCCCCGGCCGACTGGCCGCCTACGGGCGCGACCGAGGTCGACATCTCCGGTGTGTACGACTACCTCACCGGCCAGGGATACGGCTACGGCCCCATGTTCCGGGGCCTGCGCGGCATCTGGTCCCGGGGCCGTGAGACGTTCGCGGAGGTGTCACTGCCGGAGGACTCCCTGGACGTCGGCAAGGACTTCCGGCTCCACCCCTCCATCCTCGACGCGGCGCTGAGCGCCACCGACTTCATGGACGGACGCCGCCCCCAGGACGTCGGCGGCACCCAACTGCCGTTCGCCTGGTCCGGAGTCACCCTGCACGCCGCAGGCTCCTCGCGGCTGAGAGTGCGCATCACCGCCGTCGAATCCCACCGGTCACAGGGGTCCGACGCGGTGCGTCTCGAACTCACCGACCCCACCGGCACCCCGGTCGCCACCATCGACTCCCTGGTGGTCCGTCCCGTCACGGCGGCCAAGGTCAACGCGGCCGCAGCCGCGGGAGGCGGCGGCGAGCACGAGACCGTGTTCCAACTGGTCACCCAGCAACTGCCCCTCGGCGCATCCGTCGCCGCGGCCACCGACCGCTGGGCGGTGCTCGGCACCGGCCCCGACGGCACTGCCGCGGCCTGGCCCGGCACGGCGTACCGGGACCTCTCCGGCCTCGGCGCCGCACTGACCGACGGCGCCCCGCTGCCCGACGTCGTCGTCCTGCCCGTACCCCGCGCCACGGATCACGAGGACATTCCGGCGGCCGTCCGCTCCGTCACCGGCCAGATCCTCGCCACGCTCCAGTCCTGGCTGGCGGACGAGCGGTACGCCCGGTCCCGCCTCATGGTGGTCACCCGTGACGCCCTGCCGCTCCAGGAGGCCGACGCCGACGGCGTGGACCTGGTTCAGGCACCGGTGTGGGGGCTGCTGCGCTCCGCCCAGGAGGAGTACCCCGGCCGGTTCGTCCTCGTCGACTCCGACGGCAGCGACACGGCGCGCGAGTCGCTGGCCGCCGTGGCCGCGTCCGGAGAACCCGAAGCGATCCTGCGCGGCGCCGAAGTACGGGTGCCCCGCCTGGCCCGGGTGACAGCGGCGGCACCCACCACGCCCCTGCCCTGGGACGCCGAGGGAACCGTACTGATCACCGGAGGAACCAGCGGCCTCGGCGCCGTCGTCGCCCGCCACCTGGTGGAACGGCACGGCGTACGCCATCTCCTGCTCGCCGGACGACGCGGCCAGGACGCGCCGGGCGCCACCGAACTCCGCGACGTACTGCACGGACTCGGCGCCCGCGTCACCCTCGCGGCCTGCGACACGTCCGACCGCGCGGCCGTCGACGAACTGCTGAGCGCGGTACCCGCAGAACACCCGCTGACGGCGGTGGTCCACGCGGCCGCTGTCATGGACAACGCGCTGCTCGCCGCCCTCACCCCGGCACAGGTCGACACGGTCATGCGCCCCAAGGTGGACGCGGCCTGGAATCTGCACGAGGCGACACGCGGCCTGGATCTGAAGGCCTTCATCCTCTTCTCCTCCTGCGCCGGCCTGGTCGTCGGAGTCGGTCAGGCCAACTACGCCGCCGCCAACCGCTTCCTGGACGCCCTCTCCGCACACCGGCGCGCGGCCGGGCTTCCCGGCACGTCCCTCGCGTTCGGCCTCTGGGAGACCAGAACCGGCCTCGGGGGCGGCGTGACCCACGCCGACCTGCGGCGCATGCGCATCATGGGCATGCCCGCCCTGCCGACGGCCGAGGGCCTGGCCCTGCTCGACGAGGCCCTGGAACTCGACCGGCCGGTCCTCGTGCCGATCCGGGTGGAGCGCGACCAGCACGCCCCGGCCGAACCGCCGTACCTGCTGAAGGACGTGCTCGGCGCACCGGAAAGGCCCACTGCCCGCAAGGAGGTCCGGGCACCCGCCGTCACCGCGACGGTCACGCAGGCGGCCGAACTCACCCTGGAACAGCGGCTGTCCGGCATGAAGGCGGCCGAACGCCGCCGCACGGTACTCGACGTCGTACGCGAACAGGTCGCCGGAGTCAGCCACAGCGTCCCGGCCACCATCGACGTCTCCAAGGGCTTCACCGAGCTCGGCCTCGACTCGCTCGCGGCGATCGATCTCCGTAACCGGCTCCAGAAGGCCACCGGACTCCGACTCCCGGCGACACTCATGTTCGACTACCCCAGTCCGACGGTGCTGGCCGACTTCCTCCTCGACGAACTCCCTTCGGACGTCGACGAGAACACACCGGACACACCCGTCGCCTCTGCACCGGGCGGGCCCGTGACCGCGGAGACCGACGCCTCCATCCGGCAGACCCTCGCGGACATCCCGGTCGACGCGCTCCGCGAGTCCGGCCTGCTGGACGCACTGCTGAAACTCGCCGCACGACCCGCGGCACCCGCACCCGCCACCCAATCCGGCACGAACGCCCCGCACGACGTGGCCGTGGCGGCCGGCGAAGCGATCAGGACCATGGACGTCGACGACCTGGTGCGCGCCGCGCTCGCGTCCGCCGACCCGACCCGGAACCCGAGCGAGGGCTGAGGACATCATGGAAGCATCTGTAGAGCAGCTGGTTGCAGCCCTCCGCTCGACCATGGTCGAGAACGAACGCCTGCGGTCGGCCAACGACCGCCTCACCGGAGACGCCACCGAGCCGATTGCGATCGTGGGTATGGCGTGCCGTTATCCGGGTGGGGTGGGTTCTCCGGCCGAGTTGTGGGATCTGGTGGTGGAGGGCCGGGACGGTGTGTCGGGTTTTCCGGTGGATCGTGGGTGGGATGTGGAGGGGCTCTACGATCCGGAGCCGGGGAAGCCGAATCGTACGGTGACGCGTGAGGGTGGGTTTCTGTACGACGCGGCTGATTTCGATGCCGGGGTGTTCGGTATCTCGCCGCGTGAGGCGTTGGGGATGGATCCGCAGCAGCGGTTGTTGCTGGAGGCGTCGTGGGAGGCGGTGGAGAGCGCGGGCATTGATCCCCTCTCCCTGAAGGGCAGCCGGACCGGCGTCTTCGCCGG
>NZ_JAELVH010000442.1 GCF_019399235.1 Streptomyces poriferorum
CCCGGCGGGGTGACCGCCGGTGAACGCCGCCGTCGCGACCTCCGTCTTCGGGGTCTTCATGGTCGCCACCGTCGCCCTCGGGCTGTTCGCCGTGCGCGGCAGACGCGGGGGAGAGGGCGGTGGGCTCGCCGAGTGGTCGGTGGGCGGGCGCAGCCTGGGGACCGTCTTCATCTGGGTGCTCATGGCGGGCGAGGGCTACACCAGCTTCAGCTACCTCGGCGCCGCCGGCTGGGGCTACAACTACGGGGCGCCCGTCCTGTACGTGGTCGCGTACATGTCCTGCGGTTACGCCGTCGGGTACGTCGTCGGGCCCATGCTCTGGGCGTACGCGCGCAAGCACGGACTCGTCGGGATCACCGACATGGTGGCGCACCGCTTCGGCCGGCCCTGGCTCGGGGCGCTCGTCGCCGTCCTCGCGACCGTCTTCCTGCTCCCGTACATCCAGCTCCAGATCACCGGCATGGGCGTCGTCGTCTCGACGATCTCCTACGGGGCCATCAGTCTGAACTGGGCCTACTTCATCGCCTTCGCCGTCACCACCGGCTTCGTCGTGGTGAGCGGGCTGCGCGGCAGCGCCTGGGTGTCCGTGCTGAAGGACGTGCTGGTCATCGCCACGCTCGGCTTCCTGGCCGTGTACGTGCCCATGCACTACTTCGACGGCTACGGGCCCTTCCTCGACCGGCTCGTCACCGAGAAGAGCGAGTGGCTGACATTCCCCGGGCACGGGGACAGCGGCCTCGGACAGGCCTGGTTCATCACGACCTCGTTCCTCAACTCGCTGACCGTGGTGATCTTCCCGACTACCGTCGCCGGCTATCTCGGCGCGAAGAACGCCGACGTGCTGCGGCGCAACGCGATGTGGCTGCCCGCCTACAACGTGCTGTTGTTCGTGCCCATGCTGCTCGGCATGGCAGCCCTCTTCGTCGTCCCGGGGCTCGTCGGAGCCGAGTCGAACCTGGCGCTCTTCAAGCTCGTCGTGGACTCGCTGCCGGCCTGGTCGGTCGGCATCATCGGCGTCGCCGCCGCGCTCTCCTCGATCGTGCCCATGGCCGTCTTCATGCTGGTCATCGGCACGATGTGGGGGCGCAGCGTGCTCTCGCTCGTGCCCCGCTGGGAACGGCGGCAGAAGGGCGCGGCCCAGGTGGTCGTCGTGGTCGCGGGGGGCCTGGCGCTGCTGCTCACGTACACCGCGCCGAACACCCTCGTACGGCTGTCGCTGATCTCGTACGAGGGCATGGCGCAGCTGCTCCCCATGGTGCTGCTGGGGCTGATGTGGCGGCGGCTGACGCTGCTCGGGGCGATGAGCGGGCTGGTCGTCGGGGTGGGTGTGGTCTGCGGGTTCGTGTTCACGGAGAACGACCCGGTGTGGGGGGTGAACGCCGGCATCGTCGCGCTCGGCGCCAACCTGGCCGTCGCGCTGGCGGTGACGTACGCAGGTCCGCGCGAGCACGACGAACGGCCGGACGACGAGGTGCTCGCGCGGGACGAGATCGAGGACGGGACCGAGCACGAGGAAGAGCTGTCCCGGAAAGCCGATCGTGTATAACGGTTAAAGGTTGAAGTGCCGTGCGGACCCGCATCGCGCGCCGCGGAAGAGCGTTCGCACGACAGCGGCGCGACAGCGGCCGCAGGAGAACGGGCTGCCACAGGAGAACGGAAGGGGGAGGAACCATGGACGTGAGCGCCAGGCAGCGCATGCGTGGTGGCCTCGCCCGGGTCCTGAGGCCCGCCGGAATCCTGCTCTTCTTCCTCACCGAGGTCCTGCTCGCCGAGGGCGGCAGCCTCTCCGCCGCCGTGGCGCTCGCCGCCACCGCGGCCGCCGGCACCGCGCTCGTCGCCTGCTCGGTCATCAGCGCGCGCTGCGCCGCCCCGGTGCCCCGCACCCGGGTCCGTACCGCCATGCGTGACCGGGAGAAACGCACCGCGTTCCTCCCGCAACGGGACCCCGACGCCAAGGGGCGCCGCCGCCCCCGAGCCCCCGGTCATGCCCTCCTGACGGCCGCGTAGGGCTCTCTCCACCTCCTTTCCGCCCCAGGTACGTACGCCCTGTGCGCGTACGTACGGGCGCCCCGCGCGGACCGTCATGCCGAAGCTGATCCCTTTCCGATCCCCTTCCCGGCACGACGAGACCCCCGGAGGGCTCATCCATGTCCGCCTTCATGTCCGCATTCGCCAGCCTGGTCGGCGCGCTCGCCGACGCGCTCCACCCGCTCTTCCAGAACGCGTCCACCGCCGCCGCGATCGTCCTGTTCACCGCACTCGTACGACTCGCCGTGCACCCCCTGTCGCGGGCCGCGGCACGTGGGCAGAAGGCGCAGCGGCGGCTCCAGCCGCAGATCGCCGAGCTGCGCAAGAAGCACAAGAAGAACCCCGAGCGGATGCAGAAGGCGCTCATGGAGCTGCACAAGGAGGAGAAGGTCTCCCCGCTCTCCGGCTGCCTGCCGAGCCTCCTGCAGATGCCCGCCTTCTTCCTGCTCTACCACCTCTTCTCCAGTACGAAGATCGGCGACGAGGCCAACGAACTCCTCGGCCACCAGCTCTTCGGCGCCCCGCTCGGCGAGCGCTGGCGCGACGCGCTGGCGGACGGCGGGATGTTCGGGGCGCAGGGCCTCGTGTACGTGGGGCTGTTCGTGATCGTCGCCGCCGTCGCCACGTTCAACTACGGCCGGACCAAGCGCCAGATGGCCGCCAACCCCGTCACCCCGGCCACGGGCCCCGACGGGCAGCCGGTCCCGGGCATGGGCGCGATGACGAAGGTGATGCCGCTGATGTCCTTCTTCACGCTCTTCACCGTGGCCTTCGTGCCGCTGGCCGCCGCGCTGTACGTCGTCACCAGCACCACCTGGACCGCGATCGAGCGGGCCTACCTGTACCGCGACATGCCGGCGGCCGGTGCCGCCATGGCCACCGCGGCGTAGTCGCGTCCGCGCGTGCTCCGGTCCAGTGTGTGAACAGGGTCTTGCGGAGTGATCGGATGTCTTGGAGGATCGGACAAGCCTGCGATGGCCGCAACCCATCCGACGGGCCCGATCTCGACCTAGGGAGACAGACCGTTGAAGTTGCTTCGTGTGGGTACAGCGGGTGCGGAACGTCCGGCGTTGCTGGACGAGGACGGAACCCTGCGTGACCTGTCGGGGATCGTCACCGACATCGACGACGCGCTGCTCGCCGACGAGGACGCGCTCGCCCGGGTACGGGCCGCCGCGGCCTCGCCCGGGGAGCTGCCCGTGCTCGACGCCGAGGGGCTGCGGGTGGGTCCGCCGCTCGGCCGGATCGGCAAGATCGTGTGCATCGGGCTGAACTACCACGACCACGCCACGGAGACCGGCGCCCAGATACCGGGCGAGCCGATCCTCTTCTTCAAGGCGCCGGACACGGTCGTCGGGCCCGAGGACACCGTGCTCGTGCCGCGCGGCAGCGAGAAGACCGACTGGGAGGTCGAGCTCGCCGTCGTCATCGGGCGCACCGCCCGGTACCTGGACTCCGCGGAGGAGGGGCTCGCGCACGTCGCCGGATACGCGGTGGCGCACGACGTCTCGGAGCGCGCGTTCCAGATCGAGCGCGGCGGCACGTGGGACAAGGGCAAGAACTGCGAGACGTTCAACCCGCTGGGCCCCTGGCTGGTGACGGCCGACGAGGTCGCCGACCCGCAGGC
>NZ_JAELVH010000443.1 GCF_019399235.1 Streptomyces poriferorum
GGAACCGCCGGGAGGGACGGCTCGCGGACACTCGCGAGCGGCCGGCGCCGTCGGAGAGCTGCCCGTTGAAGATCAGCGCCCACGGGGTCGTGAACAGTTCCACGGGCCACACCATCACGCCCCGCTTGAGCCCGGACGCCAGCCCGGTCTCCGGAACGGTGATCTTCAGGACCTTGGCCCGGCCGTCCTCCATGAGCATCACGGTCACCGTGTACAGCGATGCCCCGGTCTCTCGGTCGGTGGCGACCTCTCCGGTCTGCTGGTCCTTGATCTTCAGCGTCGGGTCGGTGCCTGCCATGCACACCGCCGACGGCAGCAGGGCAACACGGATTCGAGAGGCTGAAGACCGCGCTGGCTGAATCGGCGAAGCGCCGGCAGCAGCGACCCTGACTATCGGTCGGGCAACTCGACCAGGGGGTGAGCTGTTCAGAGTTTCTTTACTTGATCAGGGGCGTCCCGCTGACGCGGGCCGCCGCGCGCCGGCGGTCGGTGCCCACCGCCCGCTCCTGTCTGCTGCCCCGCTGGCGACGGCCGCCGACCGCTCGACGCGCAGAGCCCGGGAGCGTAAGCCGGACCACCAATCGGAAGCCCCGGTCCGACCGCGCAGCAGCAGACTGGCCGTGCACCTGGGAGGCCGCCCTGCGGGCTCGCGCCGTCCCTGACGCCCATGCGCTTTGCTGCGTGGCTGGGGCCGTGACGATGGAGATAACTGGGCCGATGCCGGTGCGGGGCTGAGCAAGACACACGTAGCGGGTGATCGGTCGGTGCGCCCGTCGTCGTGGCTGACTTTCTGTGGCAGAGGCCAGAACTTCCACAGTCATGGGCACGGCACGCACGGAGGGCCCGTTCCTGGCGGGGCTGACGAGGACGGGGGAGCCTTGAACGGTTGCGCCCGGCAGGGACGGGAGTCGGTGGGTCAGCGCGGTGCGGCGCGTGGGCGAGCGAGGTAGGTCATGTCTGGCGCCAGGTCCGCCAGGGGCGGGTGATGATCTCCCGGTAGGTGTGGTGGGACGGGTTCTGGCCGCAGTGCCGCAGCACCCAGTCCTGCGGTTCGGCGAAGTCCTCGCTCGTCGGCGACCTCTCTCCGTCCACGGCGCACTGCATCGCGTACAGGACCAACTCCGCGTCCGGCTCGCGGTCGGGCTGGAGCGTCCAATTCTCGTAGCGCAGGACTGAGCGAGTGGTCACCGTCCCCACCTCCGGTTGGCCACGGCCACCTTCGCGCTCAACTCCTCCGCCGGAGTCGGCGTACGCACGTCCTCGGGCGGCACGTCCCACTCCCGGCCACCGCGCGGCGGCCGAAGCTGCACGTGCGTCCCCACATGCCCCATCACCACGCCCACCTTGCCGCTCCGCCGGTCGACCACCAGGGCGCCGACATCGGGTGAGACGGTGTGCCCGCCGGCATCAGGGGTGGGGGCCGTCATCGTGACCACCCCGGCGAGGCGGTCCGCGACCGGGCGTCCAGTCGCAGGGCGGGAACACATGGGGTGGCGCTCATTCGCACGGTGACACTCCTCAGCGGCGTTGATGCGTACCCCTGCGCCTGTTGGTGCCGCAGGGTCGGCACCGATCCTCACGCTGGTCACCGGGACGAAGGAACCTCCACCAAACCCCGCTCCAGGACGTCCTACACCATGTAGAACGTCCCTGGTGCCGTCCTGAGACGAAGGGGAGACTCGTGTCGAACGAGAGACTACGAGCCGTCATGGCGGCGGGAGGCTGGACGTACGCCGCACTCGCTCAGCAGGTCGAGGTCGACCCCAAGTCGGTCGAGCGCTGGGTGAACCTCGGACGTATCCCACGTCGTGCCACAGCCCTCCAGGCGGCCAAGGCCCTGGGAGAAGACGTGCACGCACTCTGGCCGGCGCTCCGCCAGGCCCGCCCCGCCCGCGGCATCAGCCCCGAACTGGTGGCGCTTTACGAACAGCGGGCCGACATCCCCGTCTCGACGTTCACCGACCTGATGGCCCAAGCTCGGGAACGGATCGACATCCTCGTCTACGCGGCCGTCTTCCTCCACGAGGCATACCCGCGGCTGAACGAACTCCTCACGGAACGCGCCGCCGAAGGCTGCACCGTCCGCATCGCGATCGGGAACCCCTACAGCGACAAAGTCCAAGTCCGCGGCCAAGAGGAGCGGTTCGGCCACGGCATCGAATCCCGCTGCCGCCTCGCGCTTATGCACTACAAGCCACTCGCCGACACCCCCGGCATCGAAGTCCGCACCCACGGCACCACGCTCTACAACTCCCTCTATCGGGCCGACGACCAGCAACTCGTCAACGCACACGTCTGGGGCGTCAACGCCTACGCCGCCCCCGTGTGGCATCTTCGCCGACACGAGACAGGCGGCATGTTCGACACCTACGCCGAGAGCTTCGACGCCGTGTGGACGACGGCAACCCCGGTACAACAGGAAGGCTGACCGTGGCCCGCACCGAGTACTACGACGACCCGAACGCGCCCAAGCCGAACAGCATGGTCGTCGCCGCATCCGCCGTCGTCACCGACGACCACGGGCGCATCCTCCTCCAGCGCCGCCGCGACAATCAGCTATGGGCACTGCCCGGCGGAGGCATGGAGTTCACCGACTCGCTCCCAGACGCTGCCGTCCGCGAGATCAAGGAAGAGACAGGCCTCGACGTCGAGATCACCGGCCTGGTCGGCACCTACACCGACCCGAAGCACATCATCGCCTACACCGACGGCGAGGTCCGCCGACAGTTCAACGTCTGCTTCACCGCCCGCATCACCAGCGGCCGGCTGGAGATCTCCGACGAGTCCACCGAACTCCGGTTCGTGCCGCCGGAAGAGCTCGAGCAGCTGCCGATGCACCACACCCAACGACTCAGGCTCCAGCACTTCCTGGAACAGCGAGAAAACCCGTACCTGGGCTGAGCCGTCTGATGGCAGTAGCGACGGCAACATCCACGGTTTTCCCCGCACAACCACGGGCACCAGCGGAACGCAAACACGTGCTGACCAGCGAAGAACCAGGAGGAACTGTCGTGAACCACGCCGAGTGGAAGACCCGCCACCACCGTAAGCTCCTCGGTGAAAAGGCTGAGGAGAACGCCGAGTACGACCGCCTGTACGAGGAGGCCGAACTCGCCCATGACCTCGGCCAGCTGGTTTACGACCGGCGCACTGCCCTGGGCCTGTCCCAGACCGAACTCGCCGAACGCTGCGGAATGAAGCAGCCTCAGGTCTCCCGGATCGAAGGCGGCGGCACAGTCCCTACGATCCCACTCCTGCGGCGCTTGGCTCGCGCCCTCGACGCCGATCTCACCATCGAACTCACCCCGCACCACCAGGCGGCCTGATCGCTCCGCCGCCAACCAGCGCCCCGGGGAATGTCCCCCTCCCCTTGATTCCCCGGGTTTGAGCGGCTGACGGCAGTAGCGCGGCAACGCCCGTCTGCTTCGACCGAACCGACCAGCCAGGACCTCGATGTGTTCGACTCGAACGTCCACGGATGAGTCCGTGAATCCGTCTGCCGGACGAGCACGGGCTGCCGGAATCCGGCAGCCCCTGCTCCCTTTGTGCGGCGGAGTGCCGGGCACGCCACCAACCGGTCCGGCGGGGCAGCCACGGCGACAACACGGGGCGCG
>NZ_JAELVH010000444.1 GCF_019399235.1 Streptomyces poriferorum
CTCCTCCCCGTGCCCTCCCGTTCCTCGTAGACCCGGACCCCGGGGCGGCCTGCGAAGAAGGCGGGCCCGGTGGTGGCCAAGGCGCGGGAGGGCACGGGGAGGAGCCGGTCGAGCAGGGAGAGCGGCTGCACCGAGGAGGCTCCCGGAACGGCGGCCGGCAGCACGACACCGCCCTCGGCGAGCTGTGGGATCTTCGACAGGTGCACGCCGAACTTCTTGCCGAAGAAGCTGAAGCTCAGGTGGTTGAGACCGTCGATGATCCAGTTGGCGAAGGCGATCAGCCCTTTGACGGGCCCGGTGATGACCCCGGCGACGGTCTGGATGCCGGTGGACATGAACGTGCCCATGCCGCGCAGCGACTTCGACATGGCGTCGCGGACCCGCGTGAAGGCCGAAGGGAGCGTCTTCGTCAGCCAGTTCAGGATCGGCTGGATGACGCCCTTGAAGCCGTTCCAGGCGCCCTTGACGACCGAGGTGACCGCGTGGGTCGCCGTGGAGACGGTGCTCCTCGCGCCCTCGAAGCCCGCCTTGAGTCCGGAACCGATCGTCTTCAGCACGGAGCCGACGGTGCTCCGCACCCCCTCGAACACCTCGGAGACGGTCGCGGCCCAGCCCTGGACGACAGGCGCCATGAACGCCCAGACGGCCCGGAACATGTCCAGGGCGGACTGGAAGACCTGCTGGATCACCTTCTGGCCGGTGGCCGAGTTCATCGCGTAGTCGATGAGCAGGGCGACCAGCGGGGTGACGATGCCGAGGACGAAACCGAGCGGGTTCGCCTTCATCGCCGTGTTGATGCCGGTCATGACGACGGATCCGACCGTCATGGCGGCACCGAAGAGGGTCATGGCCTTGGTGACCGTCGGGGTGTACTTGCCGAACAGATCGCTCAGGGATCCGAAGGCCCCGGCTCCCGCGGCGAGTGTGCCCAGGACCCCGACGGGTCCCCGGATCCTGGTGGCGCCGGCGCGGATGCGCGTCGCGGCGGTGGCGGCGGAGGCGCCGGCCCTGCGGACGGAGCTCCCCGCCCGGGTCGCCGCCGTGCGCAGCCCCCGGAGGGCGGGGGCGGTGCCGGCCGTCAGCGTGGCCACCCTGCCGAGCGGCGCACGGGCCCCGGCGAGGCCGCGCCGCAGGCTCTGGACGGAGGTGCCCGTCCCGAGGGCCGCGGTACGGAAGTTGTCCAGGGCGGCGGCCGGCTTGGCGCCGCCGGACGTCGGGTCCCGGCGGGCGCGTTTCATCCTCGGGCCTTGGAGAGGAAGAGCAGGGCGGTGGCGGTGTCCTGGAGGCTGCTGCTGGACGCCTCGTAGTACTGCTCGATGTAGAAGCCGCCGTCGGTGGCGGCGGCGCCGTTGCCGACCTGGCCGGCCCGGGTGGTGTGGCCGAGCAGACGGCTGAGCTTGGAGAGCGGCAGCACGGCCTCGGCCTCGCCGGCTTCGGCGACGATGGTGTGCACGCCGCCGTTGCGCGGCTGGACGATGCCGCCCTCGGCGAGGCGGGGGATGGTCGGCAGGTGGATGCCGAAGGACTTGCCGCCGACGACGGGCACCCAGCCGGGCACCGAGACCTTGATGCCGTTGAGTTTTCCGATCGCGGAGTTGATCAGCCCGATCACGGCGTTGATCGGGCCGCTGACGGCGCCCTTGATCGCGCCGAACGCGTTGCTCGCGATGGACTTCAGGCCGTTCCAGGCGCTGGAGAGCTTGCTCCTGACGGCGCTGAACGCGGCCGGGACGACACTCCTGATCCAGTTGACCACCGGGGAGATGACGGACTTGATGCCGTTCCAGACGGTGCTGATGACCTTCTTCACGGCGGTCATGGCCGTGGTGATGATCGTCTTCCAGAGGGTGAAGTAGGTCTTGATGACGGTCGCGACGGCCTTGACGACGACCGAGACCGCGGTCTTGATCCCGTTCCACACGCTCTTCATGAGCTTGCCGGCCGCCTGCATGATCGGGCCGACGGCCTTCATCACCGCGGTTATCACGCTCTTGATGACGCCGAACGCCGTCTTGAGGACCTTCTGCATGGTCTTCGACTGCATCGCCATGTCGACGACCTTGGCGATCAGCGGGGCCAGGAGCGCCATCAGTACGCCGATGAGGTTGCCCTTCATCGACTTGTTGAGCCCCTTCATGCCCTTGTCCGCCTTCGCGGCGCCGGTCTGGAAGGTGCCGATCTGCTTCCCGCCGGTCTGCCCGGACTTCCCGGCCCTGGTGACGGACTTCTCGGCCTTGTCCGCCGCCTGCTGGAGCGACTTCAACTCCTTGGCGGACTGCTGGGAGGAGGCCTTGATGCTGGTGATCCCGCCGTTGCTGCTCTGGGTGCTCTGCTTCAGGCCGTTCGCCGCCCGGCCGGCCTGGTCGAGATTGGTCTTGAAGCTGCGGAGACTGTCCGAAGCCCGTTTGAGCGTGGCTGTGAACGCCATTCCATGTCCAATCGTTCATGCGCCCGTTCGGCCCGTCGGCGGAAAGCCGACGGCCGGTTGTCGATAAGCGGATGCCGAACGTCAGGCGAACTCGGCGAGAAGCCCGTCGACCTTCGTGTGCAGGCCGCCGATGGCGGTGTCGAGTTTCTTCGTCGCCGTTTCGATCCTGTTCACCGCGAGATTGACCCACTGAGTGTCCGGGCCTTCCACGGTCGGTGTCGGAGTGTTGTTCCTGATGACCGGGGCGCCGAACCTTCCGACTTCCAGTGATCTGTTCTTGAGGGCAAGCAGATCTTTGAGAGCCGTGTCGAACGAGAACAACTTGATGGCGAAGGTTCCCATGAGTGCGAGACCCAGGGTCACCAACCCCTTGAAGGAGATGATCGACGGGGCGACGCCCTTCACTGCCTCGACCAGTTCCTTGCCGAAGATTCCCTGGACGAGCGTGCCGATCGCCCCCGGTTCGCTCTTCTTCTCCTCCGGGGTCGCCGCCTTTTCCTTCCCGCCGGCGGATTTCTTCAGCTCTGCGATCTGTTTGCCGATGTACTCCTCGGTGGCCAGTCGGCCGACGCCTTTGCCGGGGATGGATTCCTGGACGGCCCGTACCGCCTCAAGGAGGTCGTCATTCGTTACGGCCATCGATATACCTTTCAAGATATTTTGCGTCGTTTGTTCTCTCTGGCGATGTCATTTCTTGTCCAAGGGTGTTGGTGCCGCGTTGCGGTACCTCGTCGCCCTATGCCATCATCGGATAAATAGGAAGTGGAGAATTAATTCCGATGATTGCTGTTTCCTTTTTTGTTTTCGTGATTGCTTTCCTGGCTCTTCTCGTCTCGGGTGTGCCGTTCCTGACGCAGGCGCCGCTACGCAAGCGTGGTGTTCAGGTGATGGGCTCCGAGGTCGCACGCAGGATTCCCCGCGAGGGGAAGATCGACGTGCAGTACGGATATCTCGTGTCCGGCGGGGAGCAGCACACTCTGTGGCGACGCGGAATGTCGATCGAACCGCCCGCGCTGACGGGAATTGTCTACGACCCCAAGAATCCCAAGCGTGCCGATTTCACCGCCGGTATGCCGGAGAACGTGGCGGGACGGCGCAATTATCTCCTGAGCCTGGTCGCAGTGGAGATCGCCATGGTGGCGCTGATGGTCGTCGGCGTCATGAGCTGAGAGGTCTGCGCG
>NZ_JAELVH010000445.1 GCF_019399235.1 Streptomyces poriferorum
CTCCCAGGTGAAGAAGGGCTTCAAGTGACCGCGGACCCGCGAGCAGCCGACACCCGTGCGGTCGTCCCCCTCGACCCCTCCCTCGCCCCGCCCGGTACCCGCGCCTTCCGCGACGCCGGCGGCATTCCCGCCGACCAGTGGCACGCCGACCAGAACGGCGAGACGCTCGTCCCCACCCACTGCTGTTTCTGCGGGGTGCAGTGCGGGATGTACCTGCGCGTCGACCGCGGCGGCAAGGTCTTCGGCGTCGAACCCCGGAACCACGACATCAACCGGATGCGCCTGTGCCCCAAGGGCATCAACGCGTACCAGCAGGTCAACCACCCCGACCGGCTCACCGCCCCCCTCATGCGCCGCTCCCGCGACGAGGAGTTCCGGGAGGTCTCCTGGGACGAGGCGCTCGACTACACCGTCGCCGAGATCAAGCGCATCCAGCAGACCTACGGCAACGACGCCTTCGGACTGCTCGGCGGAGCGAGCCTCTTCTCCGAGAAGACCTATCTGGTCGGCAAGTTCGCCCGGGTCGCCCTCAAGACCCGGCACGTCGACTACAACGGCCGGCTCTGCATGGTCAGCGCGGCGGGCGCCAACAAGCTCGCCTTCGGCATCGACCGGGCCGGCAACCCCTTCTCCGACATCCTGCTCACCGACTGCCTGCTCATCGCGGGCTCCAACGTCGGCGAGTGCTTCCCCGTGATGACCCAGTACGTGTGGGGCGCCCGGGACCGCGGCGCCAGCCTGATCGTCATCGACCCGCGCGAGACGGCCATCGCGCGGACCGCCGACATCCATGTCGCCCTCAAGCCCGGGACCGACGCGGCGTTCTTCAACTCCGTGCTCCACGTGATCATCGAGGAGGGCCTCACCGACGAGGCCTACATCGCCGCCCACACCACCGGCTGGGAGGAGGTGAAGGCCAAGGTCGCGGAGTACCCGCCGTCCCGGGCCGCCGAGATCTGCGGAATCCCCGCCGAACAGGTCGTGCAGGTCGCCCGCACCTTCGCCCGCGCGCCCAAGGCCATGGCCTGGCACGCCCGCGGCATCGAGCACCACTCGCAGGGCGTCGAGAACTGCCTCACCGTGATCAACCTCTGCACCGCCACCGGACACATCGGCAAGCCCGGCTCCGGCTACGGCACCATCACCGGACAGGGCAACGGGCAGGGCGGCCGCGAGCACGGCCAGAAGTCCGACCTCCTGCCCGGCGGCCGCTCGATCATGAACGACGAGCACCGCCGGCAGATCTGCGAGATCTGGGGCATCGAGGAGTCCGAACTCCCGCGCGCCGGCACCTCGATGATGGAAATGATCTGGCAGATGCAGCGCCGCGAGATCCGCGGACTGATCGGCATCTGCAACAACCCCTTCGTCTCCCTGCCCAACTACAAGGTGGTCAAGGAGGGATACGACACTGCGGAGTTCCACGCCCAATTCGACTTCTTCCTTTCCGAGACCGCGGCCAACGCGCATGTGGTCTTCCCCGTCACCACCTGGGCCGAGGACGACGGGGTGATGGCCAACGCCGAGGCCCGGGTGGTCAAGCACAACAAGGCCCAGGACCCGCCCCCCGGCGTACGGACCGACACCTGGGTGATGTGCGAACTCGCCCGACGGCTCGGCGCGGGTGACAAGTTCGCCTTCGCCGACTCCCGCGAGGTCTTCGACGAACTGCGGATCGCCTCCGCCGGAACCGTCAACGACTACTACGGCATCACCTACGAACGGCTGGAGGAGACCGGCGGGATCGCCTGGCCCTGCCCCTCGACCGATCACCCCGGCACCCCCCGGCTCTTCGAGGACGGCAGGACCTACCACCCCGACGGCAAGATCCATATGCAGGTCGTCGAATGGCACCTGCCGATGGATCCGTACGACGACGACCACCCCATGTCCCTCACCACCGGCCGCACCGTCGCGCACTTCCTCTCCGGCAACCAGACCCGCCGCCTGGGCGCCCTCGTCGAACAGACCCCGCGCCCCTGGGCCGAGGTCCACCCCTCCCACGGCTTCCGCAACGGCGAACCGGTCCGCGTCGTCACCCGGCGCGGCAGCGAGGTCTTCCCCGCCCTGGTCACCGAGGCGATCCGCCCCGACACCGTCTTCATCCCGTACCACTGGCCGGTCCCCACCGCCGCCAACGCGCTGACCATCGACGCCTTGGACCCCCGCTCCAAGATCCCCGAGTACAAGGTGTGCGCCTGCCGCATCGAGCACGCCGAGAAGATCGACGAGGTACCCGCGCCCCCGGTCGCGCCGGGCCACGTCGCCTACCCGGAGACCCAGGTCTCCCGCACCGACCCGCTGCCCCCCACGTCCCCGCAGGGCCGTGGCACCTCGGAGAGGAGCTGATGCCCGCATGATGGGCAGAACGATCTTTATCGACCCGGGGCGCTGCATCGGCTGCCAGGCCTGTGTCTCCGCCTGCCGGGAATGCGATTCCCACCGCGGCAAGTCGATGATCCACCTCGACTACACCGACGAGGGCCAGTCCGTCGCCTCCCTTCCCACTGTCTGCATGCACTGCGAGGACCCTGTCGCCCCGTGCGCGGAGGTCTGTCCCGCCGACGCGATCCTCGTGACCGCGGACGGGGTGGTGCAGCAGGCGGACACCACCCGCTGCATCGGCTGCGCCAACTGCGTCAACGCCTGCCCCTTCGGCGTACCGAAGATCGACCTCCAGGCGAAGCTGCAGATGAAGTGCAACCTCTGCTACGACCGCACCGCCTACGGTCTGGCCCCCATGTGCGCCACCGTCTGCCCGACCGGGGCGCTCTTCTACGGAACCGTCGAGGAACTCCAGGCCGAACGCCCCGGAGTCCAGGTCGCCGACACCTTCGTCTTCGGCGAGACCGAGGTCCGCACCGGAGTCGCCATGGTCGTCCCCGCCGACCGGGTCCAGTGGCCGGTGCCGGGCGGCCTGCCCGTCGTGGAGATCAACGGGAAGGACGTCCGCCGATGACCGTCACCGAGCAGCCGCCACCCGGGGACCCGCGGCAGCCGTCCTCCGGGGACCCGCGCGAGGCCCTGCACGACCGGATCGCCGCGGACTCCCTCACCACCCGCCGGGACTACCTCCGTATCGTCGCCACCGTCTCCGGCGGTCTCGCGGTCGGCGGACTCGGCGTGGCGGGCGGAATGCTCCCGCGCCACGGCGACCCCGATGACGACAAGGCGCCGGCACCGAAGCGGATCAGCTCCCAGCTGCTGCCCGGGGAATCCCTCGCCTTCAGCTACCCGGAGAAGGAGGACAAGGCCGTCGCCGTCCGGCTCGACGACGGCACCCTCGTCGGCTACTCGGCGATCTGCACCCACCTGGCCTGCGCCGTGCTGTGGCGCAAGGACCGGGGCTCCGAGGGTGAGTTGTACTGCCCCTGCCACGAGGGCGTCTTCGATGCCCGTAGCGGCGAGGTCACGGCCGGACCGCCGCCCCGCGGACTGCCCAAGGTCGTCCTCACCGAGCAGACGGACGGCAGCATCTGGGCCGTCGGCACCACCCGCTCGGGCGAGAGCATCGAGAAGGGGCTGTGCCGCCAGCTCGGCGACGACCGCCCGGACCTCGCCTCCCGGATCGGCTGCCCCGGAGTCCGCGGGGGCGCCGAAGCCCCGGAGGCCGCCGGCAGCCCCCGTACCAGGGCCACCGAGCCCGAGACCCCCGGCAGGCGGACATGAGCGACGCCCAGCAGCCCTCCGGCCCGCACTACCCGGAGTACCACCCGGGCAGCGCACGGCCCGAACTCAACCGGCCCGTCCACGAGCGCTACCCGCAGATCCGGCCCACCAGCGGCTACGGCGACCCGCGCGTCCGCCACACCGGGCCCGGCCCGGGAGCGGGCAGCGACCAGGAACCGGAACGGTCCTCGAAGCTCACGGCACGGCTGACCCTGGCCATGACCGTCGTCATCGGGCAGCTCTGGGGACTCACGGTCATCATCGACGAATACATGGAGGGCAACACCGGTACCGCCTGGTGGGGGGCCGGATTCCTCTGCCTGTCGTTCCTCGTCGTGCTCGGCCTCTGGTGGCTCGACCCCAAGGACCGCTGACCGGCCTCCCGGGAGGCGGGCCGGGAGTCCCGGCTTCGCGGTGGGCTCCGGTGCGCCCCCGCTGCCCGCAGGGCGGCCGTACCCTGGAGGCATGAGTACCGCCCCCGCCCCCGGACCGCGCGATTCGAAGCCGAACTCGCCGGACCGGCCGAAGCCCAAGCCGGCACTGATCTTCGACGATCCGCTGGACCAGCAGTCCGCGGACGATACGGACCGGGGGTGGGGTGAGCGGGCCCCCTCCGGTGGCAGCGCCGCCGACCTGGCCCGTTTCCTCGACGAGAAGCCGCCCCACCACGTCTGAGCTGCCCCGCCC
>NZ_JAELVH010000446.1 GCF_019399235.1 Streptomyces poriferorum
GGAGTTCACGGCCCGGCCGGTGGCTCCGTACCTGGTCCCGGTGGAAGGGTTCGCACCGGCCGGGCCGTGAACTCCATGGCTCCGGAGGCCGACTTGTACAGGTCCAGGTGGTGGAACCAGTCCGTGTCGTCCCGCTCCGGATGGTCCGTGCGCTCGTGGTAGAGGCCCCAGCGGGACTCCGTGCGGGCCAGCGAGGAACGGGCCGCCATCTCCGCGCAGTCCCGGATGAACGACACCTCCGCGCACCGCATCAGTTCGTGCGGCGTCTTCGCGCCCATCTCCGCGAGGTCGGTGCGCATCCGCTCGAACGACTCCAGGGCGATCGACAGCCGGGCGCCGGACTTCGGCGGCGCCACGTAGTCGTTCACGAAGCGGCGCAGCTTGTACTCGACCTGGGGCTGCGGCGGCCCGTCCGGGTTGCGCAGCGGCCGGTAGATCAGTTCGTGCGCCGCCCGCAGCTGGTCGGCCGGCAACTCGCCCTCGTACGCCGTGAACCGGGCCGCGTCCGCCCCCGCCAGGTCACCGAAGACGAACGCGCCGATCATGTAGTTGTGCGGGACGCAGGCGAGGTCCCCGGCGGCGTAGAGCCGGTCCACCGTGGTGCGGGCGTGGTCGTCGACACGGACGCCGGAGGCCGAGTGGCCGCCGCACAGGCCGATCTCGGAGATGTGCATCTCGATGTCGTGGGTGCGGTAGTCGTGGCCACGTCCGGCGTGGAACGTGCCGCGGGTCGGCCGCTCGGTGGAGTGCAGGATCGTCTCCAGCGCGCTGACGGACTCCTCCGGCAGATGGCTCAGCTTCAGGTAGACCGGACCGCGGTCGGAGGCCACCTCGGCCGCGAACTCCGCCATCATCTGACCCGACCAGTAGTCGGAGTCCACGAAGCGTTCGCCGTGCCGGTTGACCTGGTAGCCGCCGAAGGGGTTGGCGACGTAGGCGCAGGCCGGGCCGTTGTAGTCCTTGATCAGCGGGTTGATCTGGAAGCACTCGATGCCGGTCAGCTCGGCGCCCGCGTGGTACGCCATGGCGTAGCCGTCACCCGCGTTGGTGGGGTTCTCGTACGTCCCGTAGAGGTAGCCGGAGGCCGGCAGGCCGAGGCGGCCGCACGGTCCCGTGGCGAGGACGACCGCGCCCGCGCGGACCGTGACGAACTGTCCCGTGCGGGTGTTGAAGGCGGCCGCGCCGATCGCCCGTCCGTCGTCGCCGGTGAGGATGCGCACGGGCATGACGCGGTTCTCGATCCGGATGCGTTCGCGCATCTCGCGGCGGCGCAGCTGCCGGTAGAGGACCTTCTTCACGTCCTTGCCCTCGGGCATCGGCAGGACGTACGAGCCGGAGCGGTGGACCTGGCGCACCGCGTACTCGCCGTGCTCGTCCTTCTCGAACTTCACCCCGTACGACTCCAGCCGCCGCACCATCGCGAAGCCGCGCGTCGCGGTCTGGCGGACGGTGGACTGGTCGACGATGCCGTCGTTGGCGCGGGTGATCTCGGCGACGTAGTCGTCGGGCTCGGCGCGGCCCGGGATCACGGCGTTGTTCACGCCGTCCATGCCCATGGCGAGCGCGCCGGAGTGGCGGACGTGTGCCTTCTCCAGCAGCAGGACGGAGGCGCCGTGCTCGGCGGCGGTGAGGGCCGCCATGGTGCCGGCCGTACCGCCGCCGACGACCAGCACGTCGCAGGAGAGTTCCTCGGCGTCGGCCAGGGCGGGGATCTGCACGGGAGGGCCTTTCAGGAGAAGGAAGGTGAAGGCGTGAGGGATTCCAGGACCTCGCGGCGCAGCGCGACCGTCGCCGGATCGGCGTGGGCGGCGCGTTCGCGCGGGCGCGGCACGGGCAGCACCCGGCCCGTCGAGAGCAGCGCGACGCGGTCGCCGAGGAACAGCGCCTCGTCCACGTCGTGCGTGACGAAGACGACCGTGGCGCCCGTGCCCCGGAGCACGTCGACGAGGAGTTGCTGCATCCCGGCCCTGGTCTGGGCGTCCAGCGCGCCGAACGGCTCGTCCATCAGGACCGCCCGGGGCCCGGCCGCCAGGGCGCGGGCCAGCTGGACACGCTGGCGCTGGCCGCCGGAGAGCCGGTGCGGGAGCTTGGCGGTGTGCTCGGTGAGACCGACCCGGGCCAGCCACTGTTCGGCGCGCTCCCGCCGTTCGGCACGGGCCACCTTCCGGATGGCCAGGGGCAGTTCGACGTTGGCGCGGACCGTGCGCCAGGGCAGCAGCGCGTCGTCCTGGAAGACGAGGGCCCGTTCGGCGCGGGGCGCGGTGACGGGTACGCCGTCCTGGCTCACCTCACCGCCGAGCACCGGGAGCAGCCCGGCCAGGGTGCGCAGCAGCGTCGACTTCCCGCAGCCGGACGGGCCGACGACGGTGAGGATCTCGCCGGGGACGACGTCGAGGTCGACCCCGTCCAGTACGGGCACACCGGCCCGGCCGAGCGTGGCGCCGCGCAGGGTGAGGCGGACGCCGTGGGAGTCGGTGGTCATGAGCGCACTCGTTCCTGTGGTGCCGTACGGACGGGCGGGACTGCGGTCGCCGCCGGTGCGGGTCCGCGTCGTGCGGGAGCGGCCGGGCGGTTCTCCGTACGCGGCAGCCACCGGGTCAGCCTGCGGCCCAGGAGTTCCACGGCCGTCGAGGTCAGCCAGCCGAGCAGCCCGATGGTGGCCATGCCGACGAAGACGCCCGGATAGTCGACGACCGTGTAGTCCTGCCAGGTCCGGTAGCCGACCCCGTACTCGCCGGAGATCATCTCGGCCGAGATCACGCAGATCCACGACACCCCGATGCCGACGGACAGCCCGCCGAGGATGCCGGGGAGCGCCCCGGGCAGCACGACGGACCACAGGATCCGCCACCGCCCGCCGCCCATCGTCAGGACGGCCTCCTCCCACACCGGCGTCAGCGCCCGTACCGCGTGCCGGGTGGAGACCATGACGGGGAAGAACGCCGCGGTGCAGGTGATGAAGACGATGCCCTGCTCGTTGCTGGGGAACAGCAGGATCGCCACCGGCACGAGCGCGATGGCCGGGACCGGGCGCAGTACTTCGAGGACCGGGCCCAGCAGGTCGGCGGCGAACCGGGAGCGGGCGACGGCCGTGCCGACGGTGACGCCGAGGACGGCGGCGAGCGTGAACCCGGTGACGATCCTGGTCAGACTGTCGGTGAGGTCCTGCCAGTACGCGTCGCCCGACACCCGGTCCGCGTAGGCGCGGGCCACCTCCGTGACCGTGGGTAACTGCTCGAAGCGCAGCCACAGATTGATGTCGTAGGAGGTCAGCGCCTGCCACAGACCGAGTGCCGCGACGAGCGAGAGCGCCCGGCGCACGAGGGACCACGGCCGGCTCATGAGGCGGCCTGGGCCAGGTCCAGCGCGGTGGAGTAGGAGACCGTACGGGCGCCGGGGTGGGCTGTCGCGTCGGCGCGGGCGGCGGACCCGGTGACGTAGGGCCGCAGTTCGTCCCCGTCCGAGACCCAAACCGCCCGGTCCGCGAACCACAGGGTGCCGGTGGACGCGTCGGGGACGTACGCGGTCCGGACCGCGTCCCGGTGCGCGGCCACGTAGCGCAGCAGTTCGGCGGAGGTGGCGAACGCCGTCGTGGTGTCCTTCCCCTTCAGCCACACCTCGCCGCCGCGGCGGGCGGGCGGGCCGGCGGCCAGGGCCTTGGCGTAGCCGGAGCCGAACACCCGCTTGATGTAGCTGTCGTCGACGAACCCGTCCACGTCGACGTCGCCGACGAGCTTCGCCGAGCGCAGCACCGGAACGTCCTTCTTCAGTGCCGCGATCAGGGCGGGCTTCAGCGTGGTGTCGAAGGTGGCGATGCCCTGGGAGCCGTTGTAGAGGTGGACGACCTCGGCGGGCAGACCGGTGGCCTTCGCGACGGATTCGGACGCCGCCACCGGGTGCTCGTGCAGATAGTCGGTCGCCCGGCCCTGGGCGCGCAGGAAGTCCTCCACCACCGCTGAGCGCTTCTTCGCGAAGTCCTGCCGGACCATGACCCCGTGGAAGGTCGGCAGCTTCAGCTCGGCGCCGTCGTACAGCGCCTTGGCCCGGCCCTGGAACGCGAGCAGTCCGGGCCAGGCCACGAACTGGGAGAGGGCGTCCGCGCTGCCCGCCTGGAGCGCCGNCGGGGCGGTGACCACCGTGTTGAGACCGCCCGCCAGGTTGTAGCCGGTGACGGAGACGAGCCGGGTGGGACGGTTCAGCTGCGTGCCCCGGGCCGCGTTGATCAGCAGCGGGAAGTCACCCATCGAACCGATGTCGATCTTTCCCGCGGTCATCTGCGCGGTGATGGGGGCGCCGGTGGCGTAGTCCTGCCACTTCACCTTGTAGGTGACACCGTCCCGCTCGCCGCGGCCGCGCAGCTCCTCCTCGAAGTAGCCGAGGGAGCGGAGCAGGGTGCCGGCCGTGACCGTGTTGATCGTCCGGGACTGGTAGCCGACGGTCACCGTGACCGTGCCGCTGTCGTCGGCGCTCGCCCCGCCACCGCAGCCCGCGGTGAGGGTGGCGAGCAGCGCGGCGCCCGCGAGGGCGCCGATTGCCTTGCTTCGCATGGGAGTCGGGGCCTTTCAGCGCAGGAGGTAGGGCATGTTGACGGTCACCGCGTCGGTGGGGCACCGGGCCGCGCACGGGCCGCAGTACCAGCACTCGTCGACGTGCATGTACGCCTTGCCGCTGTCCGGGTGGATGGCGAGGGAGTCGAGCGGGCACATGTCGACGCAGAGGGTGCAGCCGTCGATGCACTTCGACTCGTCGATGGTCACGGGCACGTCGGCCCGCTGGGGCGCCAGAGGCATGGCGGGGCTCCAGGGAAGGGGTTGTGGGA
>NZ_JAELVH010000447.1 GCF_019399235.1 Streptomyces poriferorum
CGGGTGCGGGTGCGGGTGCGATGCCGTCAGTCATGCCGATATCGCAAGCGCTTTCTACCCCCGCATGCCGGACTTTGAATCCTTTCAGCGCAGGGAAGTTGCCCGTGCTCTCCCGGCGCCGCCGTCAGCCCCGAGGCCCCCGACGCTGTGGAAGGATGCCCGGCATCATGAGAACCAGCACCAAGGCTTCCGGCGGGCCCCGATGAGAGGGCGCGCGAAGCCTCCGCCGTCGCCCCTGCCCCAATGCGACGGGGTGGATCCGGTCCGGGTGCGGCTCCCGGAGGATCCGGCCGGGCAGTGGCCGACGGTCCGTGACCATCTGCTGGCGCGGTTCGCCGACGCGATCGGCGCGGAGCAGGTCGACGCCATGCTGGCCGGGGGCCGGTTCGTCTCCGTCCGGGGTGCGGTGACCGGGCACGAGCCGTACACGGCGGGCCGGTACCTCTGGTTCCACCGGGACTTCGCACCGGAGGAGCCCGTGCCGTTCCCGGTCGGTGTGGTGTACCGGGACGAACACCTGGTCGTCGCGGACAAGCCGCACTTCCTGGCGACGACTCCGCGCGGCCGGCACATCACCGAGACCGCGGTGGCCCGGCTCCGCCGCGAGCTGGCCCTGCCGCTGCTCCAGCCCGCCCACCGGTTGGACCGGCTGACCGCGGGGCTCGTCCTCTTCGTCGTACGGCCGGAGGAACGGGGCGCGTACCAGACGCTGTTCCGGGACCGCCTGGTACGCAAGGAGTACGAGGCGGTGGCACCGTACGCACCGGGGCTGGTCCTCCCGCGCACCGTGCGCAGCCGCATCGTGAAGGAGCGCGGGGTGATCGCCGCCCGCGAGGAGCCCGGTGAGCCGAACAGCGAGAGCCTGGTCGAGCTGCTGGAGCACCGGGGCGGACTCGGCCGCTACCGGCTGCTGCCCGCCACCGGACGCACGCATCAGTTGCGGGTCCATATGAACAGCCTCGGGCTGCCGCTCGTCCACGACCCCGTCTACCCCGTGGTCGAGGCGGACAGCGCCCCCGACGACTTCTCGCGCCCGCTGCAGCTCCTGGCCGGGGTCCTGGAGTTCACGGACCCGGTCACGGGAGAGCCGCACCGCTTCGAGAGCGGGCTGCGGCTCTCCGCGTGGCCGGAGGGGTGAGTCGCGCCGTCAGTGGCCGCGGGCGATCCACTCGTCCAGGTGCGGGGCCTCCGCGCCGATGGTCGTGGCGTCCCCGTGTCCGGTGCGGACGGCGGTCTCCGGCGGCAGGGCGAGCAGCCGGTCCCGGATCGAGTCGACGATCGTCGGGAAGTGCGAGAAGGAACGGCCGGTGGCACCGGGTCCGCCCTGGAAGAGCGTGTCGCCGGTGAAGACGGTGGACAGCCCGGGGGCGTACAGGCAGACGGCGCCCGGGGCATGGCCCGGGGTGTGCAGGACGGTCAGGGTCGTACCCGCGACCTGGATCTCCTGGCCGTCGGCCAGTTCACCGTCCGGGGCCCGGTCCGGGTGGGTCTGCTTCCACAGCGGCAGGTCGTCGGGGTGGAGCAGGACCGGTGCGCCGGTGGCTTCGGCGAGTGCCGGGGCCGCGTCGATGTGGTCGTTGTGCGCGTGGGTGCAGATGATGGCGCGCAGCGTACGTCCGCCGAGTGCGGCCTCGATGGCGGCGGCGTCGTGGGCGGCGTCGATGACGACCGCCTCGGTGTCGTCGCCGACGATCCAGACGTTGTTGTCGACGTCCCACTCGCCGCCGTCGAGGGCGAAGGTGCCGGAGGTGACGAGGTGGTCGATGCGGGCGGTCATCAGAAGACCACCACCGAGCGCAGGACGTCGCCGTCGTGCATCCGGCCGAAGGCCTGCTCGATGTCGCCGAGGCCGATGGTCTCGGTGACGAACGCGCCGAGGTCGATCCGGCCCTGCTGGTGCAGGTCGATGAGCATCGGGAAGTCGCGCGAGGGCAGGCAGTCGCCGTACCAGGACGACTTGAGCGAGCCGCCGCGGCCGAACACGTCCAGGAGCGGGAGTTCGAGCTGCATCTCCGGGGTGGGGACGCCGACCAGGACGACGGTGCCGGCGAGGTCGCGGGCGTAGAAGGCCTGCTTGTACGTCTCCGGGCGGCCGACCGCCTCGATGACGACGTCGGCGCCGTTGCCGCCGGTGAGCGCGCGGATGGCCTCGACCGGGTCGTCGGCGCGGGAGTTGACGGTGTGCGTGGCACCCATCTTCTTCGCCGTCTCCAGCTTGCGGTCGTCGATGTCCACCGCGATGATCTTCGCCGCGCCGGCCAGCCGCGCGCCGGCGATCGCCGCGTCGCCGACACCGCCGCAGCCGATGACCGCGACGGAGTCGCCGCGGCCGACCTGGCCGGTGTTGATGGCGGCGCCGATGCCCGCCATCACGCCGCAGCCGAGGAGACCGGCGACGGCCGGGGAGACCTCGGGGTCGACCTTGGTGCACTGGCCGGCGGCGACGAGGGTCTTCTCGGCGAAGGCGCCGATGCCGAGCGCCGGGGAGAGCTCGGTGCCGTCCAGCAGGGTCATCTTCTGCTTCGCGTTGTGCGTGTCGAAGCAGTACCACGGGCGTCCGCGCAGACAGGCGCGGCACTGTCCGCACACGGCCCGCCAGTTGAGGACGACGAAGTCGCCCGGGGCGACGTCGGTGACGCCGTCGCCCACGGACTCCACGACGCCCGCGGCCTCGTGGCCGAGGAGGAAGGGGAACTCGTCGTTGATGCCGCCCTGCTTGTAGTGCAGATCGGTGTGGCAGACGCCGCACGCCTGGATCTTCACCACGGCCTCACCGGGGCCCGGGTCCGGAATCACGATCGTCTCGACCCGTACCGGCTCGTTCTTTCCCGGTGCGATGACCCCTTGTACGTGCTGCGCCATTCCCGTGGTCTCCCTTGTGCGGCTTTCCCTGAGATCGATTCATGACTTTTCCCGAGATCGATCACGAACAACCGTACGCGGTGCGGAAGGCCGCGATGGTGCGCCGCGTTGGCGCACCACCGTAACTCCGCGGTGTCCCCGGGTCAGTCCCCGTACACCCGGCGGCCGCCCACGTACGTCGCCAGGACCCGCGCCTCGGCGATCTCCTCGGGCGGTGCGGCGTAGGGGTCGCGGTCCAGAACCACCAGGTCGGCGAGGGCGCCGGCCCGGATGCTGCCGGTGTCGTCCAGGTGGTTCACGTACGCCGAGCCCGCCGTGTACGCGGCCAGCGCGTCGGTCAGCGAGATGCGCTGTTCCGGGAGGAAGGCCCGGCCGTGGTCACCGCCGGGCACCACGCGGTTGACGGCCGTGTGGATGCCGTGCAGCGGATCGGCGCTGCTCACGGGCCAGTCGGAGCCCGCGGCCACGGTGGCGCCGGAGCGCAGGAGCGCGGCGAACGGGTACTGGAGCGCGGCCCGTTCGCGGCCGAGGAAGGGGATGGTCAGCTCGTCCATCTGGGGTTCGTGGGCGGCCCAGAGCGGCTGGATGTTGGCGGTGGCGCCGAGCGCGCGGAAGCGGGGGATGTCGTCGGGGTGGACGACCTGGAGGTGGGC
>NZ_JAELVH010000448.1 GCF_019399235.1 Streptomyces poriferorum
CCGCCGCAGGCGCGCCCCCACCCGCGCCCCCAGGGCCGCCACGCTTCCATCGAACCGGTGACAGCACAGGTGAGTTCCCCCACAACGGCACACTCCGAAGGAGCGACCACCTCTTTCGCGCCTTACGCTCAACAAACCGCTCAACGAACCGCACGAACCCTCCCCGTTCCCACGTCTCGGAGGTTCACGCTCCATGAAGCTCACCGTCGTCGGCTGCTCCGGCTCGTTCCCGTCCGCGGGATCGGCATGCTCGAGCTACCTCGTAGAGGCCGACGGCTTCAGGCTGCTCCTCGACATGGGCAACGGCGCCCTCGGCGAGCTGCAGCGCCACGTCGGTCTCTACGACCTCGACGCCATCTTCCTCAGCCACCTCCATGCCGATCACTGCATCGACATGTGCGCGTACTTCGTCGTCCGGTACTACCCGCCCGACGGCGGGCGCCCGGCCCGCATCCCGGTCTACGGCCCCGACGGCACGGAGCAGCGGCTCACCACCGCGCACGAAGCTCCGTCCCACGACAGCTCGAAGCCCTCACCTTCCCGCCGGAAGGTGAGGGCTTCGAGCTGTCGTGGGACGGACCCGGCTTACGCCTTGGTCAGGTCCTCGACCTCTTCCTCGGGCTCGCGGCCCGGGGTGGTGAGGTTGAACTTCGTGATCGCGAAGCGGAAGAGCACGTAGTAGACCACTCCGAAGACCAGGCCGATCGGGATGATCAGCCACGGCTTGGTCGCCAGGTTCCAGTTCAGCGCGTAGTCGATGAAGCCCGCGGAGAAGGTGAATCCGGCGTGCACGCCCAGCGCCCAGGTGATGGCCATCGACAGGGCGGTCAGAACCGCGTGGATCGCGTAGAGGACCGGCGCGATGAACATGAACGAGAACTCGATCGGCTCGGTCACACCGGTGACGAACGAGGTCAGCGCGAGGGAGATCATCATGCCCATCACGGCCTTGCGGCGCTCGGGGCGAGCGGCGTGGGCGATGGCGATGGCGGCGGCCGGGAGGCCGAACATCATGATCGGGAAGAAGCCCGACATGAACTGACCCGAGGTCGGGTCACCGGCGAAGAAGCGGTTCAGGTCGCCGTGCACGACCGCGCCCGTGGCGTCGGTGAAGTCGCCCAGCTGGAACCAGGAGACGGTGTTGACGAACTGGTGCATACCGACGGGCAGCAGAGCGCGGTTGATCAGGCCGAAGAGTCCGGCACCGAAGGAACCGAGACCGGTCATCCACTCGCCGAAGCTGGATATGCCCTCACCGATGGGCTCCCAGACCAGGCCGAAGAAGACACCGAAGATCACACCGACGAAGGCCATGATGATCGGGACGAGGCGGCGGCCGTTGAAGAAGCCGAGCCAGTCGACCAGCTTGGTGCGGTGGAACTTCTGCCACAGGATCGCCGTGACGAGACCCATCAGGATGCCGCCGAGGACACCGGGGTTGTTGTACGTCGCCGCTGTGTCCGCGCCCTTCTGGATCACCGCTTCGGTGACCGGGAAGGCCTTGAGCACGTTGCTGTAGACCAGGAAGCCGACGAGGGCCGCCAGCGCGGTGGAGCCGTCCGACTTCTTGGCGAACCCGATGGCGACACCGATGCAGAACAGCATCGGGAGGTTGTCGAAGACCGCACCGCCCGCGGTGGCGAACACGGAGGCGACCTTGTGCCAGCCGAGACCGTCGTCACCGAAGACGTCGGGCTGGCCGAGACGGAGCAGAATGCCCGCGGCCGGCAGCACGGCGATCGGCAGCTGGAGGCTGCGTCCCACCTTCTGCAGGCCCTGGAACACGCCGGAGCCCCGCTTCTTCGCGGGAGCCGCCGTAGCGGTGTCCGTACTCATCAACTTCCTCCAGTAGGCAAGGCGCCGCCAGGGACAGGGTGTTTGGGGTGGGCGACGACTCGAGAAACGCGCCGCAGAAACGGCACGTGGTCTGGACCACTGAGTGGTGTAGACCAGTTGTAGCACGGTGAGGGTTAGATAAGGAACCTGCAATTTCCGACTACTTCGCAGCAGCCATCACGCACGCACAGTGACATGCCGAAGGCCCCCGGACCGTAGGGTCCGAGGGCCTTGGCCGAGCGGGGCGCACCCCCGCCGAGCAGCTACTTCGTGAGGTCCTTCTCGATCTCCTCCTCCACCTCGTCGGGCTCACGGCCCGGCGTCTGGAGGTTGAACCTGGTGATCGCGAACCGGAAGATGACGTAGTACACAACGGCGAACGCCAGCCCGATCGGAATGATCAGCCAGGGTTTCGTCGCCAGACTCCAGTTGATGACGTAGTCGATGAGACCCGCCGAGAAGCTGAAGCCGTCCTTCGCCCCGAGGGCCCAGGTGAGCGCCATGGACACACCGGTGAGCACCGCGTGGATCGCGTACAGCAGCGGCGCGACGAAGAGGAACGAGTACTCGATCGGCTCCGTGATTCCCGTCACGAACGACGTCAGGCCGACCGAGACCATCAGGCCGCCCACCGCCTTGCGGCGATGCGGCTTGGCGCAGTGGTAGATCGCCAGGGCCGCCGCAGGCAGCGCGAACATCATGATCGGGAAGAAGCCCGTCGTGAACTGACCGGCCGTCGGGTCACCCGCCAGGAACCGGTTGATGTCACCGTGCACGACCGTGCCGTCCGGCTTGGTGAAGTCACCGAACTGGAACCAGACGAACGTGTTCAGGAACTGGTGCAGCCCGAAGACGAGCAGGGCGCGGTTCGCGATGCCGAAGATTCCGGAGCCCAGCCAGTTCAGATCCACCAGCCACTCCGAGAAGCTGGTCAGCGCGTCACCGACCGGCTGCCACAGCCAGGCGCAGAGCGCCGCGAACAGCAGACCCACGAACGCCATGATGATCGGGACGAGCCGGCGGCCGTTGAAGAAGCCCAGCCAGTCCACCAGCTTCACCCGGTGATACCGCTGCCAGAACCAGGCCGACATCAGGCCCATCACGATGCCGCCGAACACCCCCGGGTTCTGGTACTCGGCCGCCGTCACCTGCGCGTCGTCCGTCACGCACGTACCGAACCAGGTGCCGCCCGAGACGAACGTGGAACCGCTGTCGCAGTCCACCGGGAACGCGTGCAGCACCGCGTAGTAGACGAGGAAACCCGTCACCGCGGCCAGTGCCGTCGACCCGTCCGCCTTCTTCGCCATGCCGATCGCGACACCCACGCAGAACAGCAGAGGCAGACCGAGCCCCGAGTCCAGCAGCGCGCCACCGGCGGCCGCGAACACCTTGGCGATGTTGTTCCAGCCGAGACCCTCGTCGCCGAACACGTCCGGCTGGCCGAGCCGGTTCAGAATGCCTGCCGCCGGCAGGACGGCGATCGGGAGCTGCAGGCTGCGCCCCATCTTCTGCAGGCCCTGGAAGAGGCCGTTCCACCACTTTTTCTGTGGGATCGCTGCGCTGCTTGAGCTCATCGGCGTCCTCCCGGAACGGGCCACGTTTGGCGGGTGTTGCAGACTGGTGTAGACCAGTTGCGGTACGGTGCGGAGCCCGCCCGGAAGACAGGGCGCCGGTGATCGTCATCTTTGGTGATGGATCGGCTACTCGCTCGCGAAGTTGGGCCAACCGTGCGTTACCGTGACGAAACGGACCCAGGGTGGGCCGTCGCATGTACGTGAAGAACCAGGGAGAAGGCCATGGCCAGCAAGGCTGAGAAGATCGTCGCCGGGCTCGGCGGAATCGAGAACATCGAAGAGGTCGAAGGCTGCATCACCCGCCTCCGCACCGAGGTCATCGACCCGAGCAAGGTCGACGAAGCCGCGCTCAAGGCCGCCGGAGCCCACGGCGTCGTCAAGATGGGCACCGCGATCCAGGTCGTCATCGGCACCGACGCCGACCCCATCGCCGCCGACATCGAAGACATGATGTGACCCACCGCTGAACCCGACCGGGCCAACCACCCGGCACACCGCAGGCCCCGCCCACCCGGACGGGGCCTGGGCCGGGGGTGCCGGGGTACGCCGCAGGCCCCGTCCGGGTGGGCGGGGCCTGCGGTGTGCCGGGTGGTTGGCCCGGTCGGGTTCAGCGGTGGGTCACATC
>NZ_JAELVH010000449.1 GCF_019399235.1 Streptomyces poriferorum
CGGCGCGGGGGCGGGCTGGCTGCGTCCGATCCGGACCGAACGGAGCCTCGGCAGATCGGTGCGGCGCCGGAGATCTGCGGTGGCCAGGGCGATGCGTACGCCGGTCCAGTCCTCGCCGGTCCGCTGGGCGACCGAGGCACGCAGTACCAGATTCCCGCTGTCGTCGCCCTGCCGGTGGGTGAGGCGGTACGCCGGCACCCAGACGGCGCCCGGCACTCCGTACTCCAGCTCCAGTTCCACCTCGGCTTCGCCCGCGTCGAAGGGGCCGTCGAGGGCCAGGACCGCGCAGACCGTGGTCTCCACGTGCGCCGACGGCGCGTCGGTGGACGCGCGCTCCAGCCGGTCCGTGGCGACCATGAGGTCGTGCTCGGCGCCGCGCACCGCTTCTTCCAGCACGACGAGGTGGTGGTGCAGCCCCGTCAGCCGCTCGTCGACGAAATCGGCGAACTCCAGCCACGCGTCCGCCGGGGTGCGCCGGTGCGGGTCATCACGCTTGCGGCCGGGCGGGACCGGGTGGAGAGCCTCGACCTCCTTGATCACGCTCAACTGCCGGTCCCGGCGCCCCTGCGCCGAGTCGTACGCGTCGCGCAGCCGCTCGTACTCGCGCCGCAAGGTGTCCGGCGCGTCCGCGGGGGGCGGCTCGGCCTCGACTTCGATGCGGGCCTCGGTGACACGTACCCCGGAGGCTCCCAGGACCCGGACCCGCAGCGAGCCGGGATCCAGGGAGCGGGGCAGACCCGTCACCCGCAGCCGGCCGTCGGAGGGCACGGCGCCCCGGGCCAGACGGCTGCAGAGCGCGCCGTGCGCGTACACCACGACGGAATCGAGGGTCGACCCCCACCTCAGTACTGACTCAGCCGTCATGCGCTCCGCCCCCGCCGCGTTCATGGTGAGTGCAGCCTACGCCGGGGCGATCGTGCGTACGCGCCGATCAGCCGGGTCCGCAGTCCGGGCACAGCCCGCGGTAGGTCACCTCGGCCTCCGAGACGGTGAAGCCGAACCGTTCGGACTCCGGCAGCTCGGCGAGCAGGTCGCCGGAGGGGTGGACGTCCCGGATGGCGCCGCAGCCGGAGCACACCAGGTGCTGGTGGGGGTGGTGGGCGTTCGGGTCGTAGCGCTTGGCACGGCCGTCGGTGGCCACCTCGATGACCTCGCCGAGCGAGACCAGTTCACCGAGGGTGTTGTAGACGGTGGCGCGGGATATCTCCGGCAGCCGGGAGGTGGCGCGTGCGAGGACCTCGTCCGCGGTGAAGTGCACGTGTTCACCGGCGAGTACCTCGGCGACCACCCGGCGTTGAGCTGTCATCCGCCAGCCACGTGCGCGAAGCCGTTGCAGCAGGTCACTCATGCCCACCAGCCTAACTGTGCGTTGTCCGACGATTGGATCCGTACACGCCTGTCGTTCGTATTGACTTGGACTATGTCCATCGTAGGATCGGTTCCGGTCGATAGCCAAGGGACAGGACAGCAGCGCGGAAAAGTACGTGACTTCAGGAGACGGGGCCCCTCGCCCCGGAATCCGGACCCGGCCTTCCCGCAGTCCGTTGTTCCTCAGCACCGTGATCCGCCCCGTCCGGAAGGATTTCCATGACTGAGAACCACGACGCGATCGTCACCGATCCGAAGGCAGAGGGGGCCGGCGGCTGCCCGGTCGCGCACGGCCGCGCGCCGCACCCGACCCAGGGCGGCGGGAACCGCCAGTGGTGGCCGGAGCGGCTCAACCTGAAGATCCTCGCCAAGAACCCCGCCGTGGCCAATCCGCTCGGTGAGGAGTTCGACTACGCCGAGGCGTTCAAGAGCCTCGACCTCCCGGCGGTGAAGCGTGACATCGCCGAGGTGCTCACGACGTCGCAGGACTGGTGGCCCGCAGACTTCGGCAACTACGGCCCGTTCATGGTCCGGATGGCCTGGCACAGCGCCGGCACCTACCGGATCAGCGACGGACGCGGCGGAGCCGGAGCCGGCCAGCAGCGCTTCGCCCCGCTCAACAGCTGGCCGGACAACGCGAGCCTCGACAAGGCCCGCCGGCTGCTGTGGCCGGTCAAGAAGAAGTACGGCAAGAACCTCTCGTGGGCCGACCTCATCGTCCTCACCGGAAACGTCGCCCTGGAGACGATGGGTCTGGAGACCTTCGGCTTCGGCGGCGGCCGCGCGGATGTGTGGGAGCCCGACGAGGACGTCTACTGGGGCCCCGAGACCACCTGGCTGGGCGACGAGCGCTACACCGGCGACCGGGAGCTGGAGAACCCTCTCGGCGCGGTGCAGATGGGCCTCATCTACGTCAACCCCGAAGGCCCCAACGGCACTCCGGACCCGATCGCCGCGGCCCGCGACATCCGTGAGACGTTCCGCCGCATGGCGATGAACGACGAGGAGACGGTCGCCCTGATCGCGGGCGGTCACACCTTCGGCAAGACCCACGGCGCGGGCCCGGCCGACAGCGTGGGCCCCGACCCCGAGGCCGCTCCGATGGAGCAGCTGGGCCTCGGCTGGCAGAGCACGCACGGAACCGGCAAGGGTGCCGACACGATCACCAGCGGTCTGGAGGGCATCTGGACCGACACCCCGACCACCTGGGACAACAGCTTCTTCGACATTCTGTTCGGCTACGAGTGGGAGCTGTTCAAGAGCCCGGCGGGCGCCCACCAGTGGCGGCCGAAGGACGGCGCCGGCGCCGGTACGGTCCCAGACGCGCACGACGCGTCGAAGACCCACGCGCCGACGATGCTGACGACCGACCTCTCGCTCCGGCTCGACCCGGCGTACGAGGAGATCTCGCGGCGCTTCCACCAGAACCCCGACCAGTTCGCCGACGCCTTCTCCCGCGCGTGGTTCAAGCTGACCCACCGTGACATGGGCCCGGTCGTCCGCTACCTCGGCCCGGAGGTCCCGGCGGAGACCCTGGTGTGGCAGGACCCGCTGCCCGCCCGGACGCACGAGCTCGTCGACGCGGCGGACATCGCCTCCCTCAAGGAGCGGATCCTCGCCACGGACCTGTCGGTGTCCGAACTCGTCTCCACCGCGTGGGCGTCCGCCTCGTCCTTCCGCGGCAGCGACAAGCGCGGCGGTGCCAACGGCGCCCGTATCCGCCTCGAACCGCAGAACGGCTGGGAGGTCAACGAGCCCGACCGGCTCGCGGGCGTGCTGCGTACCCTCCAGGGCATCCAGGAGTCCTTCAACTCCGGCGCGCAGGGCGGCAAGCAGGTCTCCCTCGCCGACCTGATCGTGCTCGCCGGCGCGGCGGGCGTCGAGAAGGCGGCCAAGGACGCCGGCTCCGGCATCGAGGTCCCCTTCACGCCGGGCCGCGTCGACGCCTCGCTGGAACAGACCGACGTGGAGTCGTTCGTCGAGCTGGAGCCGCAGGCCGACGGATTCCGCAACTACCTCGGCAAGGGCAACCGGCTGCCCGCCGAGTACCTGCTGCTCGACCGCGCGAACCTGCTGAACCTGAGCGCGCCCGAGCTGACGGTCCTCGTCGGCGGGCTGCGCGTTCTGGGCGCCAACCACCAGCAGTCCTCGCTCGGCGTGCTCACCGAGACCCCCGGTCGGCTGACCAACGACTTCTTCGTCAACCTGCTCGACCTGGGCACGGCGTGGAAGGCCACGTCCGACGACGCGAGCACGTTCGAGGCCCGCGACGCCTCGGGCAAGGTCAAGTGGACCGGCAGCCGGGCCGACCTCGTCTTCGGGTCCAACTCCGAGCTGCGCGCGGTCGCGGAGGTCTACGCGAGCGACGACGCGAAGGAGAAGTTCGTGAAGGACTTCGTGGCCGCGTGGGACAAGGTCATGAACCTGGACCGGTTCGACCTCGTCTGAGCGTGAGTCCGGGCCGGCCTCCTCACGGGGCCGGCCCGGACCTGTGCCGCGGGGCGGCGACCCGCCGCCCCGCGGCACAGGTCCTTTCGTCCGGATCATGCCGGGCTCGCGGGATCCGGCACGCGCATCTGCGGCCCGGCCCGAACGAAAGGCCCTGAGGGCTGTCCCGCAATTCCTGGCGGGCGCACGACGACAGCTACGGCACCTCTCCCCGTTGCCTGAAGGGCACGGGGGGACCCCTCCGTTGTCGAAACGCCGGAATACATTCAGTATGCGGGCGCCTCTCCGCCTTGCGATGGATCGCATCTGACGCCGTGCGCTGATCCACCAGGAATTGCGGGACAGCCCTTAGGCTGCCAACCGGCACCGCCACCTGCACCGATCCAGGAGCTCACCTCATGTTGGACCCCGCAAACACACTCCCGTACCCCGATGCCTTCGGGCCGGACGGAGCCCCCGCGCCGCACCCGCTGCTGGAGCCGTTGCTCGGATTCCTCGGCAGCTGGACCGGCCGGGGCCGCGGTGGGTACCCGACCCTCGATGAGGACTTCACGTACGCGCAGGAGGTCACCTTCAGCCATGACGGGCGGCCCTTCCTCCACTACGAGGCGCGCGCCTGGCTGCTGGACGCGGAAGGGCTGCCGCTGCGGCCGGCGGCGAGGGAGAGCGGCTGGTACCGGATGCAGCCGGAGGGCCGGGTGGAGGCGCTGATCACCCAGCCCACCGGCATCGCGGAGATCCTGACCGGCCGCGCGGACGGTGGCGCGGTGGACCTCACCACCCACCAGGTCGCGGTCACCCCCACCGCCAAGGACGTCGAGGCCAGCCGGCGCCGGTACACCCTGGCGGACGACGACACGCTCGACTTCGTCCACGACCTCGCGGCAGTCGGTCACCGGCTGCGGCACCACCTCACGGCGCAGCTCCGCCGTGCGGCCCGGAGCCGGCCGTAGGGCGAGGAGCGTCCGCCGGACGGGCTCAGCGCAACGCCTCCGGGAGTTCCTCCCGGTGGATGATGCCGAGGCGCTGCGTGGCCCGGGTCAGCGCCACGTACAGATCACTCGTCCCGAACAGGGCGGGCTCCACGACCAGCACATGGTCGAACTCCAGACCCTTCGCCTGGCGCGGGTCGAGCAGCACCACCGTGTGTGTGAGGTCGGGTTCGGCGCCGGCGGTGACTCCGGTCAGGGGAGCGCTGATCTCCTCGTGGAGCGCCCGCGGCGCGATCACCGCGAGGCGCCCCTCCTCGGGCGTCAGCTCCAGGACCGCCCGGGCCACCGCGCCCGCCAGGTCGTCACCGGAGTCCCGCAGCCACGGCACCTCACCCGTGGACCGTACCGAGGCGGGCGGCTCGAACGAGGGGTCATGGGCGCGCAGCACCCGGGCGGCCAGCTCCATGATCTCGGCGGGCGTACGGTAGTTGACCTTCAGCGCGACGTGCTCGAAGCGGTCACCGACGTACGGCTCCAGGATCTTCTTCCACGAACCGACGCCCGCTTCCTCCGAGGTCTGCGCGGGGTCGCCGACCAGGGTCATCGAGCGGGTCGGCGAGCGGCGCATCAGCAGGCGCCACGTCATCGGTGACAGCTCCTGCGCCTCGTCGACGATGATGTGCCCGAACGCCCAGGTGCGGTCCGCGGCGGCGCGCTCGGCCGCACTGCGGTGATCGGCCTCCTCCTGGCGGTCCGCCATCCGCTCCGCGTCGATGATGTCGTGGGCCGCGAGGACCTCGGACTCCTCGTCCTCGAACTCGAACGACTCCGAGCCCCGCGACAGCTCCAGCACGCCCTGCGCGTAGGCGATCCGCTCCTGGCGCTCGGCCTCCGCGGCCGCCCGCTCGGCGCTGTCGTCGGCCCCGAGGAGCTCCGCGGCCTCGTCGAGCAGCGGCACGTCGGCAGGGGTCCACCGCGCACCATCGGGCGCACGCCGGATCGCCTCGGCGTCATCGGCGGTTACGTGGACGGGGTCGGCCAGGTACTCGGTGAGGAACGCCTCCGGGGTCAGCGGCGGCCACAGCTCGTCGATGGCGCTGTGCACCGCCCCGCTGACGGCGACCGCCTTGCCGAGCTGGGCGATGTCGTCGGGGCCGAGGAAGTTGGGCCCGCCGTACGGATCGGCCCCGATGCGCTCCGTGAGCTGGGCGGTGAGTGCGTCGATGATCCGGAACGCGAAGTGCGGGCGGGCGAGATTGTGCGGCAGCAGGGTGTCGCGGGCGGCCTGCCGGGCCTCGTAGGCGATCTCCCAGTCGAGGATCAGGTCCCCGTCGTCGTGTGCGATGACCATCGCCGCACCGGGCTCGGGCAGCAACTGCCGGTCGCGCACGGCCATGGCGAGAGCCTCCGCCATCGGCTCACCGCCCTTGACCGTGGCGGCGCGGGGGGTGTCCGTGCCGTCGGCGTGGACCCCGGGGAACAGCTCGGCCTGCGTGGCGAGCAGCACCCCGGTCTCGCCGAGCGCGGGCAGCACCTCACCGATGTAGCTCAGGAACGCCGGGTTGGGGCCCACGATCAGGACGGCGCGCTTGGCGAGCAGCTCACGGTGTTCGAACAGCAGGAACGCTGCCCGGTGCAGCGCCACCGCCGTCTTCCCGGTGCCGGGACCGCCCTCGACGACGAGCACACCGCGGTGCGGTGCGCGGATGATGCGGTCCTGCTCCGCCTGGATGGTCCGCACGATGTCGCCCATGCGGCCGGTGCGGGCGGAGTTCACGGCGGCCAGCAGCACGGTGTCACCGCTCGGGTCCTCGAACCCGGTGCGCTGCCGGTCCCCGACGTCGAGGATCTCGTCGTGCAGCTCGGTTACGTCGCGGCCCTCGGTGGTGATGTGCCGGCGCCGGCGCAGCCCCATGGGGGTGTGACCGGTGGCGAGGTAGAAGGGGCGGGCGACCGGCGCGCGCCAGTCGATGAGCAGCGGGGTGTGCGCGGTGTCGTCCTCGCGGATTCCGATACGGCCGATATGGTGCGCGGTGCCGTCGGAGAGATCGATGCGGCCGAAACACAGCGAGCCGTCCACCGCGTTCAGGGCCGCCAGCAGCCCCGAGCGTTCGGCGACGAGCACATCGCGCTCGAGGCGGGCCTGCAGCCCGGTGCCGACCGGCGTCAGCGCGTCCTCGACGTGCTGGGCGGCGACTCCGCGCACCGCGTCGACGCGGTCGTAGAGCCGGTCGATGAATTCCTGCTCCTTCTGCAATTCGGCGCTTTCCCGAGTTGACAACATTGCTCCCTGACGGATATGGTGTTTCTTAGTGGCCCCCCGTGCGGGGCCTTTTCTGTGGGCGCACAGAAACACTCAATATACTCGGGAAAATCCCCGGTCCGCAATTGCGGACCGGGGATTTCTTGTTGCTGAGGGTCGTACGGGCGGCGGGTGCGTGGGCCAGTCCCACCGGTCCTGGTTTCAGTCCCACTGGTCCTGGTTGATGAAGCGGCTGAAGCCTCGCCAGGAGTTGGGGCCCATGACGCCGTCGATGGGGCCGGTGTAGCCGTGGGCGGCCGACAGTCGTTGTACCGCGGCCCAGGTGTTGGTTCCGGGGACTCCGTCGAGGGGTCCGGTGTAGCCCCAGTTCCGCATGTTCAGCTGGAGCGCGGCGTAGGTGTTGGTTCCGGGGACCCCGTCGATCGGTCCGGTGTAGCCGGACTGGATCCGCAGCCAGTTCTGCGTCCGTTGCCACATCACGGGGCCCGGGACACCGTCCTGCTCCGTCGACGTCTTCGGCAACCCACCACCGGTCGGTGGCGGGTCGGTCGGCTCGGTAAGGTCGAACGCCCAGGGGCGGGCGAGGTTGAGATCGACCGGGGAGACGCCACCGGCGGATCCCACCGAGGTGTACTGGTGCGCCGCCCAGTCGGGGTACCGGCCTCCGAGGTCGGGCTCGCCGGACCGGGTGCCGTCGTTCGGCCCCCAGGAGGCGGCCCACAGGTGGGCGCCGGCGGCGATCGTGCGGCTCCAGGTCCCGGACCGCAGTGCGCCGGTACTGATGTAGAACCACGGCACGTAGCTGCCGACCCGCTCCCGTACGCGGTTGAACCAGGCGGCCACGTCCGTGTCGTCCCACAGGCGGGTCGAGTCGTCCAGAACCTCGACATCCAGCGCGAGCACGTCGCCGGCCCGGTAGTCGTGCAGATGGTCCACGAAGTAGTCGGCGGCGGCCGCGGGCGCGAGGAAGTCTCCCGACAGCCAGTAGTGCCCCACCCGCAGTCCGGCGGCCCGGGCTCCGTCGACATGGCCGACGTAGGAGGACGTGGTGTACGGACCCTCGACGAGCTGGCACCCGCCGGCCTTGGCGATGACGAAGCGCCGGCCCTCCGCGGCCGCCCGGGCGTAGTCCACGCCCACCTGATAGTTCGAGACGTCCACGCCTTCCAGCTCGGCCGCCCGCGTGCGGACCGGGCCGTCCGCGTCCGCCGGACCGGTGGCCAGGGCGATTCCGGCCGGGGTCAGTGCCGTCGCCACGACGCCGCGAATCAGCGTTCTCCTGTGCATGTCTCCTCCGGTGGGGCGGGGGGGTCCCGGCACGGGCGCGCCAGGG